>CAYYNM010000249.1:0-4258 GCA_964472945.1 uncultured Methylomarinum sp.
CTCTCTAGTTTTTAGTGTTTTCTGAGTTCAAGTTAAAAAAACTGGAACATCGAGTATTATGAATATATTATTTGTAACGAAGAGTCATATTGTTAACCAGGGTAACCTAATGGGTTGAGAGAAGGGATACCCACAAGGGGTTGCCCCGACATATAGTGAACTATTTGTTATTGAAATAGTCGGAACGCTATCATTTTATAAAACGGAGTATTTATGATTTTCAGAGTAATACTAATTGCTTTGGTTTGTTTGCCTATTAGTGCATATAGCTCAAGTGTTAAAGTCCATGAGCGCGTCTTAAAAAACGGCTTAAAAGTGTTGGTGAAAGAAGATCATCGATCACCTGTCGTGGTTTCGCAAGTTTGGTATAAAGTGGGTTCGAGTTATGAGCCGGGTGGTATTACAGGCATTTCTCATATGCTTGAGCATATGATGTTTAAAGGGACTGAAAAACACCCTGCAGGTGAGTTCTCTCGAATTATTGCTGAAAATGGTGGCAATGAAAATGCTTTTACTGGGCGTGATTACACGGCTTATTTTCAAACCATGGAAAAGTCACGATTAGAAGTCAGTTTTGAACTGGAAGCTGATCGTATGAGAAATTTAAAACTGGATGCTGCTGAGTTAAAAAAAGAGTTACAGGTGGTCACGGAAGAGCGCAGGATGCGAACAGATGATAAGCCACGGTCTAAGGCCCAAGAATACTTTATGGCAATGGCTTTTTCTAATAGTCCCTATAAAAACCCTGTGATTGGCTGGCCTTCTGATATTGCTCATTATCAAGTTGATGATTTACAGGCATGGTATCAGCTTTGGTATGCGCCTAATAATGCTACGCTTGTGGTTGTGGGGGATGTTAAGGCTGAAGAGGTTTTTGCTTTGGCCGAAAAACATTTTGCAAAGCTGAAAACCAGTGTTATCAAACCTCTTAAACCTCAGCGTGAAGTTGAGCAAGTGGGTATTCGTAAAACGACTATTAAGCTACCAGCAAAACTACCGTATATATTAATGGGCTATAAAGTGCCGGTGTTAAATTCAGCAAAAGATAAAGCTGAAGCTTATGCCTTGGAAGTTTTGGCCGGAATTTTGGATGGTGGTAATAGTGCTCGATTATCTTCACAGCTTGTTCGAGGGCAGCAGCTTGCAGTTTCAGCGGGTGCGGGTTATAGCATGACGGCAAGGCTGTCTGAACTGTTTATGTTAGATGCAACACCTGCTGAGGGGAAAACCGTTTTTGACCTGGAATATGCTTTAAAACAACAAGTATATGATTTACAAAGAGAACTGGTCTCTGCTGAGGAATTGCAAAGAGTTAAAGCACAAGTGTTAGCAAGTGCAGTTTATGAGCGTGATTCAAATTTTTATCAGGCCATGCAGTTAGGTATGTTTGAAACAGTAGGGATAGGATGGGAAAAAGCAGATGAGTATGTTGAAAAAATCAATCAAATAACGGCAGAACAAGTTCGGGATGTTGCACGAAAATATTTACTGGAAGATCATTTGAGTGTTGCTTATTTAGATCCTCAACCCATTAAAAATCATAAACAAACTGGCAAGGTAGCTGGAGGTCAATATGAGAAATAGCCTTTTTACATTATTATTACTATTAATCTCGCAATCAGTTTTTTCGGCTGCAAAAATTGAACATTGGCAAACTGTTCAAGGAAGTCCTGTTTATTTTGTTAAAACCAAAGGTTTGCCTATGCTTGATGTGCGGGTGATTTTTGATGCGGGGAGTGCAAGAGATGGAGACCAACAAGGTATTGCCTCTTTAACATCAGACTTATTAGATACGGGAGCTGGTAATTTAACGGCTGATGATATTGCTCAACAATTTGAAAGTGTGGGTGCACAATTTGGTGCGGGTGTTTCAAGAGATATGGCATGGGTCTCAGTTCGTTCTTTAACCGAGGAAAAGTTATTAAATAAAGCTTTAAAAACAATGAAGCTTATTCTGACTAAACCTGCTTTTAATGAGGCGGATTTTCAACGTGAAAAAAATAGGACTTTAGCGGGCTTAAAGCATAGGGAAGAATCGCCCGGCGCATTGGCTAGTATTGAGTTTTTTAACGCTTTGTATAAAGACCATCCTTATGCGCATCCAGAATCAGGTATCGTGGAAACTGTTTCAGGTTTTTCTGCTGATGATTTACGTTTATTCTATTCCCAATTTTATGTGGCAAATAATGCCAGAGTTGTTATTGTTGGTGATATAGATAACAAGCAGGCTGAAAAAATAGCACAGTCTTTAATTGAGGGCTTGCCGCTTGGTGTAAAGCCGGACATTATTCCTGAAGTTCCTTTTACCGCAAAGGCTATTACTAAGAAAATTCATTTTCCTTCAAGTCAAACACATGTTTTGGCGGGTGTTATTGGTATGAAACGTGGAGATAAAGATTATTTAAGTTTGTATGTGGGTAATCATATTTTAGGGGGTAGTGGTTTAGTTTCTAAATTAACTGATGAAGTCAGAGAAAAGAGAGGGCTTGCTTATAGTGCTTATAGCTATTTTTCACCTTTATTCAGAAAAGGTCCTTTTGTGATGGGTTTACAAACACGAAATGACCAAACGGCTAAGGCTGTAGAAGTTATGCAAAACACCTTAAAGGATTTTGTTCAGAATGGACCCACAGAAGAAGCTTTAATTGCGGCCAGGAAAAATATAACAGGTGGCTTTGCTATGCGCTTTGATACGAATAGTAAATTAATTAGCTATGTGTCGATGATTGCATTTTATCAATTACCTTTAGATTACCTGGATACCTTTCAACAACGTGTTCAAGCAGTGACAGCTGAGTCAATAAAAGATGCATTTAAACGCCGAGTAAAACCTGAGCTTATAAATACTATTATTGTGGGTGGAGAGTAGGTTTTTTTAAGTGGCTAAAACAAATAAATTAAGAATTATTGCGGGCGATTGGCGTAGCAGGCAACTTGTTTTTGCAGATGTGCCAGGGCTTAGGCCCACACCTGCAAGAGTTAGAGAAACTGTATTTAACTGGCTACAAACTGATGTGATAGGCAGTCAATGTCTGGATTTGTTTGCAGGGAGTGGTGCTTTGGGTTTTGAAGCAGCATCCAGAAGTGCAAGATCAGTTGTTATGGTCGAAAATAATGCTCAAGCCTGTCGTTTAATTAGTGACAATAAAGTTAAACTTTCTGCCAGGCAAATCAAGCTTGTTCAAGCTGATGTATTTAAGTTTTTAGCAGGTGATGCGATGCCTTTTGATGTGGTGTTTTTAGACCCCCCTTTTAGCAAAGGAATGGCGCAGCAAGCTTGTCAATGGTTAGAAGACAAAGGCTGGCTCTCCGCCATTGCTAAAATATATGTGGAGGTTGAAAGTAAACTGGTATTGGATGAAATACCTGAAAATTGGCAGTGTTTGAAGCATAAAACGGCAGGGGATGTTGGATATTATTTGTTTGAACGCAACTAATTGTTGTTTATGTTATACTGCCGAATTTTCTGATGAGTAGAAGCAGATGAATATAAAAGCAATCTACCCTGGTACTTTTGACCCTATTACAGATGGGCACCTGGATCTAATTTTGCGTGCATCAAAACTGTTTAGTGAGGTGGTGGTTGCCATAGCTATTAACCAGGGAAAAGCGCCCTTGTTTTCATTAGAAGAGCGAGTGGAAATGACTGAACAAGCAACGGCTCATTTAGCTAATGTTAAAATTATAGGGTTTAGTAATTTACTGGTGGACTGCGCTAAAGAAAATAATGCGGGTGTCATTTTACGAGGCTTGCGAGCAGTATCTGATTTTGAATATGAATTTCAATTGGCGGGTATGAACCGTCGTTTATCTCCAGAATTAGAAACTATGTTTCTTACCCCAGCAGAACAATATGAATTTATTTCTTCCAGTATGATTAGGGAAATAGCAAAACTTAAAGGTGATATTTCTAGTTTTGTTCCTAAATTTGTAGAAGAAAGGTTACGTAAAAAATTTAAGTAAGGAGTTAAAATGTCTTTAATCATTGATGAAGAATGTATTAATTGTGATGTATGTGAGCCAGAATGTCCAAATGGTGCGATTAGCCAAGGTGAGGATATTTATGAAATTAATCCCGACCTATGTACAGAATGCGTAGGTCACCATGATGTTCCTCAATGTATTGAGGTTTGTCCGGTTGATTGTATTGATAAAGATGCGAACCACGTCGAAGATCACGATTCTTTATATCAAAAATATGTAAAATTGACACAGTAGTCACTAAAAAATAAAAAGCCCCTGCTATACTTTTCACCAG
>CAYYNM010000250.1:0-4255 GCA_964472945.1 uncultured Methylomarinum sp.
ATGGCGTAACAATTGATGAGACTTTTGCAGAAGCTTTTGGAATGAAAGCAACGCGCGCGATTATTACCGCTCAAAATGAAAAATGGGCAATGATTTCAGCACAAGCGATGACAGGTTTTGCAACTTCAGTGATTGCCTGTGGTTGTGAGGCGGGTATTGAAAGAGTTCTTGATCCATCGGAAACACCTGATGGTCGCCCTGGTGTATCCATTTTGATTTTTGCGATGGGTGGAAAAGGTTTAGCTAAGCAGTTGGAAACCAGAGCAGGGCAGTGTGTATTAACTTCGCCTACTTCTGCATTATTTGCTGGGATTGATGAAGGCTTGCAAATTCCATTAGGTAAAAATTTACGTTATTTTGGTGATGGCTTTCAAATTGCTAAAAAAATTGCTGGAAAACGTTATTGGCGTATCCCTGTCATGGATGGTGAGTTTTTAACCGAAGCTACCACAGGGCGTGTTGAAGCCGTGGGTGGAGGTAACTTTTTGGTGTTAGCACAGTCTCAACCACAAGCACTTGCAGCATGTGAAGCCGCGATTGAAGAAATGCGTAAAATTCCAAATGTTATTATGCCATTTCCTGGTGGGGTTGTTCGTTCAGGTTCTAAAATTGGCTCAAAATACCCGGCATTAGGCGCCTCAACTAATGATGCTTTTTGTCCAACATTAAAGGGTATGACAAAATCTGACTTGCCTGCTGATTGTGAATCAGTGATGGAAATTGTTATTGATGGTTTAACTAAAGAAGATATTGATAAAGCCATGCGTGTAGGTATTCAAGCTGTTTGTGACTTAGGTGCAGAAAACGGTATTCAAAGAATTAGTGCAGGAAACTATGGCGGTAAGTTAGGGCCATTCCACTTTCATTTAAGGGAGATTATGGCATGAGTGCTTTAACATTTACGATGAAAAAAAGACTGGATCAGCGTGTTGATATGTCACCACTGGTTTGTAATTTACTTGAAGGTTTAACGCCAAACGAAATTGCAGGGATTGAATTACAAAATGGTAAAAGAAAAATTCGTGTTGATGAGTTATTTCGCATAAAAGGTGATGATACTCAAAATATCGTTATTGAAGGAAGCTTTGCCAAACTGGATTTTATTGGTAAACAATTAGAGGGTGGTCATATTACTGTTCATGGTGATGTGGGTGCTTATCTTGGCTTGGAAATGAAATCAGGTAGCATTAAAGTAGATGGTAATGCAGGTATTTATGCCGCTTGTGAAATGAAAAATGGTTACTTGGAAATAAAAGGTAATACGGGGGATTTATTAGCAGCAGCCCTACCTGGTAATAAACAAGGAATGAAAGGTGGTACTGTTTTAGTTAAAGGTAATGCAGGTGAACGAGCAGGTGATCATATGCGTAGAGGAATCTTGTTAATTGAAGGTAATGCAGGTGATTATTGTGGTTCAAGGATGGTTGCAGGTACTATTGCCGTGATGGGGACAACAGGTCGCTATTTAGGTTACGCCATGCGGAGGGGTACTTTATTATTATGGAATCAACCACAACTCTCAGCAACTTTTAATGATTGTGGTTCACATACCTTAGCATTTTTACCTATTTTATTTGCATCATTTAAAAACTTAAACTCCAAGTTTGCTAAAGAGTCTGCTAGATTTAATCGCGTCCAGCGTTATGGTGGTGATATGGCAGAAACTGGACGTGGTGAGGTTTTAGTTAAAATTTAAAATAGTAGGCTGAAAGGCTAAAAGGCTAAAGGTAGAGCGTAATTTGCATGTTAAATAAGAAGGCAAAAAGATTTAACATTTTCACCACAGAGGTCACTGAGAACACAGAGTTTTTTAAGCGGTAAGCTTCCATGTTCTCAGTGGTTATTTTGAAAATTCATTATATTATTTTTTGTTAGATTAATTTCGCTCGACTATATAGAAGTGGCTTGTAGCATAAGTTTTAGAGGTTGTTGCATTATTCAGCTTTTGCCTCCTTCGTACTTTGGAAAAAAAAGGGGGGAGATAAAATAGCATAGCTATAAACCGTAGAGCGGACTTCAGTCCGCAATAGCTGGCATAAATTGTTTTTATAACGAATTATAAAGTCCGCTCTAGTATTCTCAAATGCTATTTTTAGAGATGAAATATGAAATCAACAGCTGAGCAATTAATAATGAGTGTTACTGATTATTTAGAAGGTGAATTAATCAGTGAGATAAAGCATGAATATATCAATGGTGATATTTATGCAATGGCTGGCACTAAACGAGCGCATAACCTTGTTGTTGGAAATTTATTTGCTGCTTTGCACCATCATTTACGAGGAACCCCTTGTCGAGTGTTTGGTTCTGATATGAAAGTTGGAATCCAAACAAAAACAGATGACTTTTTCTATTACCCAGATTTACATGTGAGCTGTGAACAAGCAGGTAACGATAACTTTAATAAGCAGCCAAAATTAATTATAGAAGTACTCTCAGAATCAACCGAACGCAAAGATAGGGCTGAAAAGTTTTATAATTATCGTAAATTAGAGAGTTTAGAAGAATATATTTTGGTAGCACAAGACTGTCAAAGAGTAGAAATTTATAACCGTTCACAAGCTTGGGAGTTAGGCTTATTTACCCAGGCATCAGACCAATTCAGTTTCGATTCTGTAAGGCTAAATTTAACTTTGGCAGAAATTTATCAAGAAATTGAATTTGATGATATAAAAAAAACGGGGTAGTCCTTTAGAACCTCCTGCCATGATATATTGTGTTTTTTAAAACCAGCCAAATATGCTGGATAGCATGTATGGATTGCTATTCAAGTGTTTTCAATTAAATACGAGAATACTACATGTAGTATCTAGAGGCACTAAGACACTGCCCCGTTAAAAAAAAGTTAGGATTAATCCAAAGATATAGGTTGATTGTGCTTAAATCCCCGTAATGATTTTGAGTAGCTAATCATCACTCCAACCTTGGCATGTTCAGTTATTGTCTCCATCAACACCATATTAAATACTCAATGTAAATTACTCTCAATAGCCTAATGCGCTCGAATGGCAACTCTAATTTGTTTAGGGTTTTAATATAGGCTACTATACTTTTAATGCCTTTGCCCCCCCCCCCCTCAAAAAAAACCAGCAAGGGAGGGTTAGTGACTTGTTAATAGGCATGATATTTAAATTGAACTTATAAAATTATTAGCACTCTTTCCATTTGAGTGCTAAAATTAAATAACTTTATAATTCAAGAGGCTTCCATGAATAACACAGTAGCTTTACCGTCAAATCTATCAGTAGGTACCTTTGATTCATATTTAAATACAGTAAGTCAAATGCCTAAATTGACAGCTGAATATGAGAAAGAGTTAGCTGTTCGTTATAGGGAAGATGGTGACTTAGAAGCTGCTCGTGAATTGGTATTGTCAAACCTTCGTTTTGTTGCTCATATAGCAAGAGGGTACAGTGGGTATGGGTTACCATTAGCTGATATTATGCAAGAAGGTAATGTTGGCTTGATGAAAGCAGTAAAACGATTTGACCCAGATGTGGGAGTAAGGTTGGTTTCATTTGCTGTTCACTGGATTAGAGCTGAGATACATGAATATGTCATTAAAAACTGGCGTATTGTTAAAGTTGCAACCACAAAAGCACAGCGTAAGTTATTTTTTAACCTTAGAAAATCAAAAAAAGGCTTAGGCTGGCTTTCTAAAGATGACGCTGAAGCAATAGCAGAAAACCTGGATGTTGATCTTAAAATAGTATATGAGATGGAGGAGCGTTTAGATGGTCGTGATATGGCATTTGACATGCCTACAAATGAATCCTCTGAAGAACCAATCTCTGCTCCTGTTAATTATTTAGAGCAACACGAAGCTGATCCCGCTTTATTAATAGAAAATGCTGACTGGAAAGGGCATGAAGAAGGTTTGTTATCAGAAGCGTTATCTGAATTAGACGAACGTAGTCAAGATATTTTGACAAGTCGATGGTTATCTGAGAAAAAAGCAACCTTACATGATTTAGCTACGCGTTATGGTGTCTCTGCTGAAAGAATTAGGCAGCTAGAAAGTAATGCAATGAAAAAGTTAAAAGCAGCCGTTATTTTAGAGGCTTAAATCTAAAAATAGGCTAGTAACTTAATTAAACCTCAGTTATAATACTCTTCCTGTGCCGGGGTGGTGAAACTGGTAGACACGTTGGATTCAAAATCCAATTTCTTCGGAAGTGCCGGTTCGATTCCGGCCCTCGGTACCACAGATTAGTTTTTCAACGTCCAAGGATGTACTTAAACCCGTAAGCTGACT
>CAYYNM010000251.1:0-4203 GCA_964472945.1 uncultured Methylomarinum sp.
GACTCAAAAGGGCTTTCCCTCGCGACGGTTTCTATTCTCGGACAGCCTCCTAGTAAGTACCCACGTAAAATTAATTTAACAAAAACAACTGTCATTCCTGCGTGCTCTTAGCAGGAATCCATCTGACCTACACAGTAGATTCCCGATAAGAACACTCGGGAATGACGAAAATAAATTGTTAAGTTAATTATGCCTGTCTACTTAAATGTGTTCGAACTGCCTATTTACAAATAGACCACTGGAATGATTTTTCGTTTGTTACCATGTTTTACCTATCTCTATATGATGATAAAGGGCTGCTTCAGGATATTGGAAATATTAAGATAGGATTTAGAGGTCAAGATACCGATAATGCTACTTACGCTACGGTTAAAGGTATATTCCAATACTTCCTGATGGCTATTTTTCACTTGGTATGGATGTCAATTACTATCGTCAACCTGCAGATATTCCCAAAGACTTAAGAGAAGAGTTATTAGCTTCTCTAAATGATATGGTTTTTAAGCCATCACATATTGATGTAGCGCAAGATGAAGAAGTGTTTCGCACTTCTTTGTTAAGAGATGTCAGCCTATCTGTTATCAAAGGACAGTTTGCTCGAGTTCTTGTTGGGCAACCTCCATTAACTGACTTTGAATTTACTTATACCTGAATCCGTGACTTAACTACCGGCACAGAACACAAGCTATTGGTTTTACAGCGGTTAAAAAAATACCTGCTTAACCTATCTATGGGTGGCTAAGATTTTTTGAGCCACATGGATGTGGTGAATGTCGATTATGCAGGAGCAATAATCTGACTAAATCCCCTGTGAAACCAATATCTTGGGCTCTGCTATCCGCATTAAAGTCACGGATTCAGGTTATAGTCGTCCATCTGAAAATAAAATGCATTGGCTTTAATCAAACGAATGAGTTCTGGGCATGCGATAGTATTACTCACTGTTACTAAATTAGTCGCTAGGGTAGAAGAGAAAACTCTGGTATTAATTGATGAACCAGAGAGCCATTTACATCCACCATTACTCTCTCATTCATTAGGTCTTTAAGTGAGTTAGACTCTATTACGGTTAAGATGCTAGCCCAAAAATGCTGGGAGTATAAACTCTATATAAACAAAGGCGCAAGCTGGAGCTTTTAAGAAAGTACTCAAAAAACTAATAATATAATTAACTTAAAACCCCGTGGGCAATATACAATTAAGGCTTTAATGTAAATATTTCCAATAGGGGGGAGTTTGAGCCTAAATAGTTACCAAAATGTCGACAGGGAGCAATTAGCAAAAGATCTTGATGAAATATATCAAGATGTTTTAGCACGGATGGGAGAAGATGATTTTAAACACCTAAAAAAGATGGAGCGTTGGGGGCGCGTGTGTTCTTTATTGGGATATGGCACTGCATGGATTATACCCAATCCTATTTCTGCTTTATTAATAAGCCAGGGCAGTTTTACTCGGTGGACTCACTTGACTCACCCGATTGTACATAAAGGCTATGACAAAATTGAAAATGTACCAAAGTCTTATACCAGTATAAAATTTGCTAAAGGTTGGAGACGTTTTATAGATTGGCCTGATTGGATTACCCCAGATGGTTGGCATCAGGAACACGATATACTTCATCATTATAATTTAGGTGAAAAACTAGACCCCGATCATTTACAACATAATATGGAGTGGCTTAGACAATCAAAAGTCCCTATGTGGATGCGTTTTGTAATTGTCACTGGCTTTACAACATTATGGAAAATATTGTATTACACACCAAGAACACATAAAGAATTACGTATAAGCAGTGCCAGACAAAATAGAGAAGGCGATCCTGAGCTTACTCGAATAGGTGCTTGGAGCTTTTTTACCAAACAAGGGCGAGCGTTATGGTTTGAAAGTATATTACCCTATATAAGCTTTCGTTTTGTATTTGTCCCTTTGTTATTTTTACCTTTAGGCGCAGTTGCGGCTACTAGCGTATTATTAAACTCAATAATGGCTGAAGTATTTACCAATATGCACTCATTTTTAGTGATTATTCCTAATCATGCGGGAGATGATGTGATGATGTTTGAAGAAAAGGGTAAAGGGCGTGGTGAATTTTATTTACGACAGATTTTAGGCTCAGTAAATTACCCAACTGGCTCTGATGCTAATGATTTTCTCTATGGTTGGCTTAATTATCAAATTGAGCACCATTTGTGGCCTGATATTCCATTAAGCCAATACCAATATGTACAGCCCAAAGTCGTAGAAGTTTGTAAAAAACACGGAATACCATATCGTCAGGACTCTGTTTTTAAACGTTTATTAAAAGCAATGGACATTATGGTGGGGCGTACTTCAATGTTAAAGCCATTAAAAGTAAAAATAGCTTAAGAAATTATCGATAGTTCCCTCGAAAATAGTGGGAACTATAAGAAGCATTATTGGGTAGTGGGTCGAATCTGTTGTTAAAGCTACAGGTTTAACCCTCTACTGCATTATTTTTTAGGCGTTCTTTTTTGTGATTGACGAGCGCCTGGTTTGGCATTTGGATTGTTAGAATGGGGTCTACGCCTTCTATTATTTGGTTTGTTATTATTGTTGGCTGATTTTGTTTTGGGCGGCTTATTTAAATTAAGCTCAACAGCTTCATAACCCGTATCAGTAACTCTTGGAATTTGTTTTTTTAATAATTTTTCAATCGCACCTAATAAATGCCCTTCTTCTGGAGTAACCAGTGAAATAGCCTCACCTTCCGCACCTGCTCGGCCAGTACGACCTATTCTGTGAACATAATCTTCTGCTACTTGAGGTAAATCAAAATTAACCACATGCGGTAATTGGTCAATATCTAAACCGCGTGCGGCAATATCTGTGGCAACTAAAGCCGTAATACTATTATCTTTAAAATTACTTAAAGCTCTATTTCTAGCATTTTGAGATTTATTACCATGTAAGGCCGCACAACGAATACCATCTTTCATCAGTTGTTTGCATAGCCGGTCAGCACCGTGTTTTGTGCGCACAAAAACCAAGACTTGTTGCCAGTTTCCATTGCCAATTAACCAGGAAATTAATTCACGTTTATTTTCTTGTTTTATAGGGTAAATGGACTGGGTAATTTTATCCGCAGTTGAGTTTTGCCTAGCGACAGCCACATCAATAGGGTTATTTAATATCTGCGCTGATAAGGTTTTAATTTCTTGAGAATAAGTGGCTGAAAATAATAGATTTTGCCGTTTTTTGGATAATGCAGCAATAACTTTACGAATATCTCGAATAAACCCCATATCTAACATTCGGTCAGCTTCATCTAATACAAAATATTGTACGTGTGATATATCCACTTTCTTTTGCTGCATTAAATCCAGTAAGCGGCCTGGTGTAGCGACTAGAATATCTGTTCCACGATGCAGCCTTTTGATTTGCATATTAATACTCACACCACCAAAGATAACATCAGCAAAGATAGGCAGATGTTTTCCATATAAAGTAAAACTTTCATGCACTTGGCTTGCCAATTCTCGAGTTGGTGTAAGTATCAATGCTTTAATTGGACGTGGCTTTTTGGGCAAAGGCTGGCGATATAACAGTTCCAATATAGGTAGGGCAAACCCTGCTGTTTTCCCTGTACCTGTTTGAGCACCAGCAAGAATATCTTTTCCAGCTAAAATAACAGGAATAGCTTGTTCCTGAACAGGGGTCGGTTTAGTGTAACCTAATTCATTAATGGCTTGCAGAAGAGGTGGAGATAAATTTAATTGATCAAATGACATTTAGTTTTTTATGATTTTTAAGTGCGTAATAGTCACACAAGGTGCTATTTTTTAACCATTATAAGCCATGTACCAATTGTTTCGAAGATATTCGCAGTGTAAGGCCGGAAAAGATCATTTTGTAGAGACAAGGCATGAGATAAAACTAATTACCTAAAAGGAGATAAGAGGAAATAGAAACGGTTATGCTCCAAATTGTAAAAGGCTTAACTTCTAAAAATATTCCATAGCTTCAACGCTATTGACTCTGTGAACTGTTGCTGGAAATGCTATACTTCGCGCAGTCGTGACCGCGCGAAGTATAGCAACGTGAATAGATGATAAGCCTTTCCTGAATCTTAGGCAACTGACAACAAATAACCTACCCACCTAGGAGGCTGTCCGAGAATAGAGAACCTGCTACGGAAAAAGCCCTTTTGGCCACTTTTCCCGTTCATTTTCGTTAAATAGC
>CAYYNM010000252.1:0-4186 GCA_964472945.1 uncultured Methylomarinum sp.
GAGGAAGCAACCCTAAACCAGGCGAAATTTCTTTGGCTCATAATGGCACTTTATTTTTAGATGAGCTTCCTGAGTTTGATAGAAAGGTGCTTGAAGTTTTGCGAGAACCCTTAGAAACAGGACATATCACAATTTCCAGAGCCTCTCGGCAAGCAGATTTCCCAGCTAAATTCCAATTAATCGCTGCCATGAACCCATGCCCCTGTGGTTACCAGGGAGACCCTTCGGGACGTTGCCATTGCACTATGGAACAAGTTGCAAAATATAGAGCTAAAATTTCAGGCCCATTATTAGATCGTATTGATATGCACGTGGAAGTACCTCGCGTTTCACATGAAGTATTACGAAAAGGCTCTCCCGAAGGTGAAGAAACCAGTGCACAAATTCGACAGCGAGTGGTTACTGCACAAAAACTGGCCATCGCACGTTGTGGAAAAGTCAATGCAGCTTTATCTACCGTTGACGTTAAAAAATACTGTACTTTATCAGAGCAAGGCCATCAAATATTAGAACAAGCAATGGATCAATTTGGTTTATCGCACCGCGCTTATCACCGCATCTTAAAGTTAGCGCGCACCATTGCAGATTTAGCCCATTCAGAACAAATAGAAATACCTCATTTAAGTGAAGCTATTGCTTATAGAAAATTGGACCGTAGTAAATAGCTATGAAAACACAAAATCAACATGTAGCCTTGATGCAGCAAAGCGGAATCAAGGCTACTAAAATGAATAAATTAAACCCTCAACAGCAAGAGGCTGTTAAAACCATTGACCACCCACTATTAGTTTTAGCCGGTGCCGGTAGTGGTAAAACGCGGGTTATTACTGAAAAAATTGCCTATTTGGTTCAACAAGGAACTGCTGCCCGGCACATCGCAGCTCTTACCTTTACCAATAAAGCAGCACGTGAAATGAAGGAGCGTGTCAACAAACTTTTAGATGATAAACAAAGTAAAGGTTTAAGGGTTTCTACCTTTCATTCCTTAGGTTTGGATATTCTACGTAAAGAACATAAGGCACTGGGCTATAAGGCCAGCTTAACCTTGTTTGACGAACAAGATAAGCTGACCTTGTTACGCAATTTGATTGCTCACGGCTCAACTGATTGGGATATTGATGCGGTAGAATTTTATAACCATCAAATTGGTAGTTGGAAAAATGCTTTTGTAACGCCAGAACAGGCCATTAGCACCTCAACCGATGAAACACACCTTATTGCCCTGCTGTATGCTGATTTTAACCGTAATTTAAAAGCTTATAATGCTATAGATTTTGATGATTTAATTTTACTGCCCGTTCTAATATTTCAACAACACCCTGAAATATTAGAAAAATGGCAAAATAAAATTCGTTATTTATTAGTTGACGAGTACCAAGATACCAACATTACTCAGTATGAACTGGTTAGATTATTAGCCGGTAATTTAGGACGGTTTACTGTAGTGGGTGATGACGACCAATCTATTTATGCCTGGCGTGGGGCCCAACCAGAAAACTTAGCACAACTAGAAAAAGATTACTCTCGCCTACAAGTTATTAAGCTTGAACAAAACTACCGTTCTGCCGGCAGAATACTTAAAGTTGCCAATCATTTAATTGCTAATAACCCACATACCTTTGAAAAAAAATTATGGAGTAATTTGGGCTTTGGTGATCCTTTAAAGGTTATTAGCCATAAAGATGATAGAGCCGAAGCTGCACAAATTGTTTCAGAAATAATCCATCATAAATTCAAACATGGTGGAAAATTCTCTGATTACGCTATTTTATACCGTGGCAATCATCAATCACGCTTATTTGAAGGCAGCTTAAGAGAATACAATGTGCCCTACTTTATTAGTGGTAGCACTTCCTTTTTTGCTTATTCAGAAATCAAGGATATTCTGGCTTACCTGCGCTTATTTGTTAATCAAGATGATGATGCTGCCTTTTTACGCATTATCAATACACCAAGAAGGGAAATTGGCCCCACCACACTTGAGAAACTCGGTGCTTACGCCAATGAAAGGCATATTAGTTTATTTGCCGCTTGTTACGAATTAGGCTTAACTCAGTCCTTAGCTGAAAAATCAATCCACCGCTTAAAAAAATTTGCTGATTGGGTAGTAGATACCGCTGAAAAAATTGAAAAAGGAGATACCTTTAAAGTGATTGAGCATTTTATTCAGCAAATAAATTATGAAGCCTGGCTGCATGAGAATAGTAAAACACAAGCCGCAGCTGAACGTAAAATTAAAAATATTAATGATTTAATATTATGGTTAAAACGGATTGCAGATAAAGACACCGAACAGGAAAAATCACTCGCAGAAATAATATCAAAAATTTTGTTAATGGATATTATGGAGAGAAATCAGGATGAGGAAGCAGGCGATCAAGTTAGCTTAATGACTTTACATGCTTCTAAAGGGTTAGAATTTCCGCATGTTTTTTTAATTGGTGTGGAAGAAAATATACTGCCTCATCAAGCCAGTATAGAAAGTGGCAATATAGAGGAAGAAAGGCGCTTAACTTATGTAGGTATAACGCGAGCACAAAAAAGTTGCACCTTAAGTTACTGTACCCATCGTAAACGTTATGGTGATATTTCTGAGTGTGAGCCCAGTCGGTTTTTAAATGAATTACCTGAGGAAGATTTAGAGTGGTCTAATAAAAAACAATTAGCACCTGAGGTTATTAAAGAGCGAGGAAAAGCTAATTTGGCCAGTTTAAAATCAATGTTGTCATAAAAGAGCCATAAACAATGAATAAAAATTCTCGCTTAGAAATGTTTGATCGCTTGGCTATTGCCATCCCAGAGCCTGAAACCGAACTGGTATATTCAAGTCCGTTTGAATTACTGATTGCCGTTGTTTTATCAGCACAGGCTACTGATAAAGGGGTTAATAAGGCAACCGCTAAGTTATTCCCCGTAGCAAATACCCCTCAAGCTATTTTAGATCTAGGGCTTGAGGGCTTGAAAGAGTACATAAAAACAATTGGTTTATTTAATACCAAAGGGGCAAATATTATTAAACTGTGTCATCGTTTAATAGATGTTCACGCCGGCGAAGTCCCTCAAATCAGAACAGAATTAGAAGCTTTAGCTGGTGTTGGAAGAAAAACTGCCAATGTCATTTTAAATACAGCCTTTGGACAGCCCACTATTGCTGTTGATACCCATATTTTTAGAGTCTCTAACCGTACCGGACTAGCAAAAGGAAAAAATGTCCTGCAGGTTGAACAAAATTTGGAAAAATGGGTACCTAAAAAATACAAACTTGATGCACACCACTTATTAATTTTACATGGCCGTTATACCTGTATTGCCCGAAAGCCGCGCTGTGGAAGTTGTATTATAGAAGACTTATGTGATTTTAAAGATAAAACAGAATGTTAAATAGTAGATGGAACTTGATTTATTCTGTATAGTCTGAGCCAATGGCGCAATTAGCAATGGACGCTCTCTAAGGAGTGTGCACGAAATAACTTGAGCAACTAACTTGTCTTTTTGTCCGTCTTCCGCGTTGTATAAATAGTTGCATAGCTTGCTATGCGCTTATTTATACGCCTTGAATACGAACAAAAATCCTGCGTCAGTTACACAAGTTATTCCGTGTGCGTTCCTAAATCAAATTTACTAGCGCTTTAAACAAAAAATACTAACAATAAAATAATCCTGAGGGGACTTCCATGAAAAAAATTAACAAAACTCCTTTAGCTACAGCAATGGGTACTATTGTTGTTTCTGCTTTTACATCAACACCTGCTAATGCAGAAGCCAATCCTTTTGCTATAACTGAAATGTCTGATGGTTATATGCAAGTTGCTCAAAATAACTACAATGTTGTTCCTTGGGGCGGAAAGTCCGCCAAAAAAGCAAACGAAGCATCATGTGGCGAAGGCAAGTGTGGAGCCATGATGAATGGCAACAAAATGAAAAAAGGACAAGAAAATTCATGCGGAGCGATGATGAAAGGCAAGGAAGGTTCTTGTGGCGATATAGATAATGCATCAAATAAAGCAGCAGAAGCAAAATGTGGTGAAGGACAATGTGGAGCCATGATGGAAGGCGACAAAATGAAGAAAGGCTTGGAAAGTTCATGTGGAGCCATGATGAAAGGTAAAGAAGGTTCTTGTGGCGATACCAAGAAAGGCATGAATATGAGTGGCATGGATATGAAAGGCGGTGAAATGTCTTGTGG
>CAYYNM010000253.1:0-4163 GCA_964472945.1 uncultured Methylomarinum sp.
TAGAAGGGTAACCAGCATTAGCTGTTGTTTTAGTTAAAGTCTCAATATTTGTTTTTCCTGGATCAAAAGTAACTGTTGCTGTTTTTGTTTTGAATTCAGCTTTTACCTTAACCACACCGGGTACTTTGTCTAGTGCTTTACGAATGGTGATAGGGCAAAATTTGCATGTCATTCCTGGAACATCAAGTACAACTGTTACAGTTTCAGCAGCATTTACAATATTATTTGTCGTTAGCAAGCTAAACATAATTAAAACAAGTGAAAAAATATTTCTTTTTGATAAAGAACGGAATGTAGAAATCATAGTATGGCTCCTGAAAATATTAATTAATTTGGTTATATGTTTGATTATTGTTAACAGCATGAATTTTGTTCTTGTTGAATAGGTGGACAAGGCACTGAACCATAAGAACAAAATACACAACAATCGCCTTTTGTTGGTTTAAGTAACGTGCCACAGTTTTTACATTCATAAAACCACTGGCAAGCATCTGTCGGCATAGTTTCGGTTTCTTTGTGTCCACATTCCGGGCAAGTAATGGTTGAATCTGGGATTATTCCTGTGTTCATAATTATTCAAAAAACATTAAGCCATAATAAGGAAAGGTCAGTAATGCAATCAGCAGGACCGTGACAATCCAAAATATTATGCGTTGGTTTCGTAACACACCTGGCAAAGCGCAGCTGTCACCATCAGCACATTGTCGCGGTAAAATATAAAGCTTGCGAAAAGATAGAAATAAAAATACCAGCGTGATGACGACGAAAATAGGCTGATAAGGTTCGAATGCTGTGAGATAGCTAATCCAGGTTCCACCTATACCAAGTGCGAGTAATACTAAAGGTCCTATACAACATACAGATGCACCAATAGCGGCAAGGCCGGCGGCTACGGTGCTTGAGATATAAGAGCGATTATTAGTGTTGGGTGAATCTGCCATAATTTTTTTCCGTTGTTGAGTTCGAGTTAATTATAAACTCTGTATGTAAGTACAGAGTCAAACCTTTAATGATTGTCATTGCGAGGAAATACTGAAAAGGAAATTTTAGGTGTAGACGTGGCAATCTTAAGTTCTGTATTTTTCATTATGGGACTGCTTCAGTCATTTCATTCTTTCGCAATGACAGGATTTAAGCACTAAGCGTTTCTACAATGGCACAATGTTGATCGCCATTCCCACTTTGGCAAGAATCAATAAGCTCAGTTAAGGTTGCTCGCAGTGTATTTAAGTCATTGATTTGTTTATCAATATTATCTCGTTTGAGCTCAGCTCGTTGGCGCACATCGGCGCACTGATCCTTGCCTGAGCCTTCTCCTAATTGCAGTAGTTCGGCAACTTCTTTAAGACTAAATCCCAATTGCTGGGCGCGTTTAATGAACTTAATGCGCTTGAGCGTTTTTATGGGATAGGTTCGAAAGCCTTCAGCGGGTTTGTCAGGCTCAATAATTAAATTGATACGCTGGTAATAACGAACGGTTTCGATATTTACACCAGCGGCTTTGGCTAAAAAGCCAATGGTGAGTGGTTTAAGCGCCATGATTTACTCCTTTAACTAATGCTTATGAATACCCCGGATTTCGCTACGCTGCATCCAGGCTACATACTGGCTTGAATTTGTACCCTGTATCTTAGAACAGACTTTATGACGAATGAATAGTTCAGTTTATGCTTGATCTGGAGTTGACTCCAAGGTGTATGATTTTGGCCAGTTGAAATTATTTTTGAATTTATTGAGTTTTTTTACTGAATTAATTGAACCTTGAGTTAACTCCAGGTTGTCACAAGTAATACGAATAAACTGAAATGGAGAATGATGAATGTTTTTTAATAAATTAAAACTGATAAGCATGATCCTGCTATTGGGATTAATGAGTAATGTCTCTTTTGCTCATGATCCTATTTTTGGTGTTGGCCCCCATGTCTTATTTAAAGACGGTTTTGAAGTTGCTGCTGAAATTGAAGCTGACAAAGCCGGGGCTGAAAAAGAGCAGGCTTTAGCCCTCGAAGTAACCTATGGGATTACCGGCGACTGGGCTGTGGGTGTTGATGTTCCATATAAGTTTAAAGATGATGCTGGCAATACCAGCAGTGGTAAAGGTGATGTCGCCCTTTTTACCAAGTACCGTTTTTGGCGTAAAGATTCTTTAGCATTACAGGAGTCTGCTGCGGTATTACTTAAAGTCATTACCGATACGGCGGATAAAAAATTCAGCAAAGGAACAACCGATACAATCGTAGGTCTGACCTATGGCTATGAAGGTCGTAAATGGTATCGCTGGGCCAGTGCTCGTTATCGTTTAAATGGAACCAGTAACGGACTAGATCGTGGTGACAAAATATTAATTGATTTTGTTGGCGGTATACGACCTGAACCCAGGGGGTACCTGGAATCCGATACGGTCTGGTTACTTGAACTCAATGGTGAGTATGGGCAACAGGCAAAATTAAATGGCTCAACTGTAGCAAACACAGGTGGTAGTGAATGGTTTATATCACCGGGTATTTTCTGGACTAAACGTAACTTTGCGATTAAAGCTGGCGTACAGATACCTATTGCACATAAATTGAATGGTAGTCAGGAAGAATCAGATTACCGCGCTAAAGTTTCCTTTGAGTGGCATTTATAAACCGCTCTTTAAAAATATTCAGGAGTAATTGAAATGAAAAAACAAATATTAATGAGCCTATTCGGATTATTTTTTATGCAAGCCGTGTTTGCGGGGAGCACCCATTATGAAATGCGCGTAGATGGTCTGGCATGTCCTTTCTGTGCCTATGGCATTGAGAAAAAATTAAAAGCCATTGAAGATACAAGTGGCATTAGTGTTGATCTTGATAAGGGACTTGTTATTTTAAATATGGCTGATGGTAAAGAATTAACAGAAGAGCAAATGATAAAACTGTTTAATGATTCTGGTTTTACTTACCGCAGCATGAAAAAAACAGCACAGTAATATTGTAAGTAAATATTACAAAGGCGTGGCGGAGAGAAAAGAATGAATGATGTAACTGTGAATAATCGTTCAGATTTAAAAGAAAAGAGTATTACTGTTTTTACCTTGTTTACAACAACAGGTACTTTATTGTGTTGTGCTTTGCCCATTATTTTTGTCACCTTAGGTATGGGTGCAACAGTTGTTGCCATAACCAGTACATTTCCTTTTTTAATTACCTTAACTAAATATAAAATTTGGGTGTTTGCCTTTTCCGGTTTAATGTTGCTGGTCTCTGGCTGGTTAATGTTTCGGCCAGGACGTGTATGTCCTACTGATAAAGCATTAGCTGATGCATGCAATACAGCACATAAATGGAATAAACGGATCTACTGGACCTCAGTTGTTATCTGGTGTGTGGGTTTTACTGCGGCTTATATATTATTACCGGTTCGTATATGGCTGGATGTCTAAAGTTGACTTCAGCTTGTATAGTGCTATATCAGTATGAAGAGAGTTGTGCTATTAAATTTCGAGTATAATTAAATGATTAAAGTTGAAGTGTTTTCTGCGCCGGGTTGCAGTAAATGTAGTCATGCAAAATCAGTACTACAAAAACTGGTGAGTGAACTGGGTGAAAATAAAATTCAGTGGCGCGAAGTTAATATTCTGGATGAACTGGATTACGCGGTTGAGCTTGGCGTATTGACAACCCCTGCGATTGCTATAAATGATGAACTGATGTTCACTGGTTTGCCATCGGCAAAAAAATTGCGTGCTGAACTGGAAAGTCGGTTAGCCCGGAATATTCAGAATAATTCTGAGGCACAAGTATGATCACAATGTTACTCTTGACGGCGGCTTTATTGGGTTTGCTCGCTTTTTTTGAACCTTGCACGATTGCGACACACACCTTGTTTTCAGTGCGGGCAAATAAAACAATGAATAAAAGTGCCTGTTGCCAAAGTTTATTGGTTGTCTGGTTAAGTCGCACGGTTTTATTAATCAGTTTGTTTACTCTTTCTGTTTTATTCATTGATGCTCCTGAGTGGGGGCCTTACTTGCCCAGTATTATTCTATCTGCAATGGCAGTGTTATACGTGGTGTCGCGCTTCACTTATATACCTATCCCGCATCTTGAATTTTTTAAGTTGTTACCCATTTCTAAGAGGATACCTTTTTCAATCCAACTTGGTTTAACCTTACCGGCCTGTACCTTACCGTTGGT
>CAYYNM010000254.1:0-2636 GCA_964472945.1 uncultured Methylomarinum sp.
ACAACTTTTAGTGCATCAATATCTAAACCTGAATCCGTTTCATCCAAAATACACATTTTTGGTTCTAAAATAGCTGCTTGTAGAATTTCATTACGTTTTTTCTCACCGCCTGAAAAACCTTCATTAACCGCACGGTATAAAAACTGTTGATCCATTTGTAATAATTTAATTTTATCTTTAACCAGAGTTAAAAAATCCATTGCATCCACTTCATCTAATCCATTATATTTACGAATTGAATTTAAAGCGGCTTTCAACATATAGATATTACTGACACCAGGAATTTCTACAGGATATTGAAAAGCTAGAAAAATGCCTTCACGCGCTCTAATTTCGGGAGCCATTTCCAACAAATCCTTTCCTTTATAGGTCACTTTACCTTCAGTAATGTTGTAACCTGGTTTTCCTGAAAGCACATGGGATAAGGTGCTTTTACCAGCACCATTTGGCCCCATAATAGCGTGAACTTCACCGGCTTTAATTTCTAAGCTAAGACCTTTTAAAATGGGCTTGTCTCCAACACTGACATGAAGGTTTTCTATCTTAAGCATTTTATTTCCTGTTTAATCTTTTTTTCATTACCATACACTTTTAGATGATTCCAACTACATATTGTGCATGTTAAATGTCGGGTTACGTTATTTCGCGGTGCTCAATAAGCTAACCCAACCTACTTTTTTCTCATTACCAAGCAAAGCATTGAAATGAAGTAAATTTTTAACCAACTGAGCCTTCTAAACTTATTCCTAATAAAGCTTGCGCTTCTACTGCAAACTCCATCGGCAACTCTTTAAAAACTTCCTTACAAAATCCATTCACAATCATGGATACCGCATCTTCTGCTGATAACCCACGTTGCTGACAGAAAAACAATTGGTCTTCACTAATTTTTGAAGTTGTTGCTTCATGCTCTACTTGAGCAGAGGGTTGTTTTACTTCAATATAAGGGAAAGTATGAGCACCACATTTATCACCCACTAATAATGAATCACACTGGGTGTAATTACGTGCATTTTCCGCACCTTTAGCAACTTTAACTAAGCCTCGGTAAGTATTTTGAGCTTTACCCGCTGAAATACCTTTTGAAATAATCGTGCTCTTGGTATTTTTACCAATATGAATCATCTTAGTGCCGGTATCAGCCTGTTGATAATTATTCGTTAATGCAACAGAATAAAACTCACCAACAGAATTATCACCTAATAAAATACAACTAGGATATTTCCAGGTAATTGCCGAACCCGTTTCAACTTGTGTCCAGGACACTTTAGAATTATCGCCTCTACACTCTGCACGTTTAGTGACAAAGTTATAAATACCCCCCACCCCATTTTCATCACCGGGATACCAGTTCTGTACGGTTGAATATTTAATTTCTGCATCTTTCATCGCAACCAACTCAACGACCGCCGCATGTAATTGGTTTTCATCTCGCATGGGTGCAGTACAGCCTTCCAAATAACTTACATGACTGTCTTCATCAGCAATAATTAAAGTACGTTCAAACTGCCCAGTATTGGCAGCATTAATTCTAAAATAAGTTGATAACTCCATTGGGCAACGCACACCTTTAGGAATATAAACAAAGGAACCATCCGTAAACACAGCGGCATTTAAAGCCGCAAAAAAGTTATCCCCTCCAGGAACTACTGTGCCTAAATACTGTTTAACTAGTTCTGGGTATTCTTGTAAAGCTTCAGAGATAGGACAAAAAATAACCCCCGCATCTTTTAATTTACCTTTAAATGTTGTGGCAACAGACACACTATCAAAAACCGCATCAACCGCAACACCTGCCAAACGTTCTTGTTCATCTAATGGAATACCTAGTTTTTTATAAGTATCTAATAGCTCTGGATCAATTTCATCTAGGCTTTGTGGCTTATCTGAGTCTTTTTTAGGGGCAGAATAATAACTTATTGCCTGATAATCAATAGGCTCAATATTTAACTGCGCCCAGTCGGGTTCTTTCATAGTTTGCCAATGCCGAAAAGCCTTTAAGCGATATTCCAACATAAACTCAGGCTCACCTTTTATTTTAGATAACTTGGCAATAACTTGTTCATCCAAACCAGGAGGAAAAGTTTCTACCTCTATATCAGTAACAAAACCTTGGGTATATTCCTGATCAATCAGGTTTTCAACTTCTTTAGCACTTGATGACATAAATCACTCTATCTATATAAACTACTAACGGGGATTGTTATTTCTACCGGCGATTTGACAGGCATAATCATATCGGCAAGGGTAACTGAATCCAGCGCATTAAATACTTTTTGGTTGATCAAGCCCCAGTTGCCTTGAATTTTACAACCACTAGCTTGATCACACAATTTATGGGAAGCATTGCATTCCGTTAAAGAAATTGGACCTTCAAGCGCACTAATCACAGTAGCCACTGTGATTTTTTCGGGTGCTCTGGCTAATAAGTAGCCACCTTTTGCCCCTCTTACAGAAGTTAATACATGAGCTTTAACCAAAAGCTTTAGCACTTTACTCACCGTAGGTAAGGTAATCCCAGTTACCTTAGATATTTCAAAAGCTGCATGCATATTGATATGATCTTTTGCCATATAACTTAAAATAACGGTTGCATAGTCTGTTAACTTACTTAACTTTAACATTGCTTCTCCATT
>CAYYNM010000254.1:2736-4146 GCA_964472945.1 uncultured Methylomarinum sp.
ATAATAGTAATATCAGCATTAACCAAGCTATAGCCTTTTTCCTGTACCACGGCATAGACATGTCGTAATAATACTCGGCTATCAGCCCCTTTAAATTCTGGGTCTGTATCTGGAAAATGCTTACCTATATCGCCTAATGCCGCCGCACCTAGTAATGCATCTGCTAATGCATGCAAAACCACATCACCATCAGAGTGTGCTTCAAGACCTTTGTCATAATCAATTGTTACACCACCCAATATCACATCACCTTCATCTATAAAACGATGTACATCATAACCTTGCCCTACTCTAATCATTGCTGTTGCTCCATATAAAATTGTGCCAGTGCTAAGTCTTCAGGCCGAGTGATTTTAATATTATCAGGACGACCTTCTACTATCTTGGGTTGTAAGCCTTGCATTTCTAATGCACTGGCTTCATCTGTTATTGCGGCGTTTCCTTCTGCTACTTCCAAGGCTGATTTCAACATTCCATAGCGAAACATTTGCGGAGTTAATGCTCTCCAGATAACGCTTCTATCAATTGTTTCAGTAATATTAACACCCTCAACATTTTTTAAGGTGTCATGAGAAGATAAAGCAAGAATACCGCCTACATCATCATCTTTTAATGACTCAATCAAATAATGAATATCAGCACAGGTTAAACAAGGCCTGGCAGCATCATGAACCAACACCCAGTCATTATCAGAAGCTTGCTCGGTTAAAGATTTTAATGCAGATAATACCGAATCTGCCCTTTCTTTGCCCCCTGCTGCAGTAACAACTTTGTTATGCTTTGAACATTCAAGTTTTGGCCAATAAGGGTCTTCTTTTGATATTGCAACGGCAATTGCTGAAAAAACATCAGCTTGTAATAGTCGATTAATTGTTTGTTCTAAAACTGTTTTACCAAGCAATTGAAGATATTGCTTGGGTCTGTTAGCTTGCATTCTTTTACCAACACCAGCTGCGGGGACTACAGCCCAGATTTTTGTTTGAGTCATTATAGTGTCTTAAGTAGTTTTTGATAATAGCGATCAATTTGATTGCAACTTAACAACTGTGGTTTATTTAGATTATGAAGAGATGAGTTTTGAATATCATTAAGAGAATTTTTTAATGATAAAAATATTAAATTAATTAACCTATCTTTTATTGGCTCTTTGGAAGGCTCAATATCAACGACAATAAAATAATACTTTTCAGTATGCCGGTATTCTTTTATTTCTATTTTATTAAACTGAATAGAGTTATCCTTAACAATACAGTCTAAAACAAAAAGACTATCAATAATTTTTCCTTCCAGGTCAAAATCTTCAATTTTCTTCTGAAAATTTTTAGTCTTATCTCGCTGAATAAAAATTTTAAAGCCTTTAAGTTCAATAAAATCCAAGCGATTTAATTGAGGTATTATTTTTAAAGCATC
>CAYYNM010000255.1:0-4115 GCA_964472945.1 uncultured Methylomarinum sp.
GCACAACTATTCGCCTCAAATGAACAAAAAAACTGACTCAAAAGGGCTTTCCCTCACGACGGCTTCTATTCTTGGACAGGCTCCTAGGCATATTTAACTGAACACTGTATTAATTTTTAATAATGAAAAAAGAAAGCACTAAAATAGATAATATAAGTTCTCGAAGACTTTTTTTAAAGGGCTTGGCGAGTGGCGCGGCAACGATAGCCATGGCTGGTTCACCAGGTATTGCTTTGGCATCAAAGGGTTGGTTGCAAGCACCACGTAAGCTTGCATTTCATAACTTGCATACAGAAGAGACGCTATCGCTGACTTATTTTGATCAAGGACAATATATACCCCATGCGGTGCAAGAGATGAATTACTTGCTTAGAGATTTTCGTTCTGGTGATGTTCATACTATGGACCCTGAGTTATTCAACTTATTGGATGATTTGCAGGCTGCATTAGGTGGAAATAAATTATTTCAGGTGATTTCTGGTTATCGGTCACCAAGCACTAACCGGATGTTACATAATTCTAGCTCAGGTGTTGCCAAGAAAAGTTTTCATATGCGAGGAAAAGCCATTGATATTCGTGTTGCCGATGTGGATTCAAAGGTTGTTCAGCAAGTCGCTATCAAAATGGCACGAGGTGGTGTTGGCTATTATCGTAAGTCAGACTTTGTACATATTGATACAGGTAATGTTCGTTACTGGTAACTTCAACAGCTATAAACTTATCACCGCTTGCTTTTTTTAATTATCAGCCTTAGCAAAAGCCTTTAAGGATAAGGTGTGTTCATTTAAGGCTTGGCTTAATGCCGTATCATAGTGATATATATCATTATAAAAAACAACTTCCCCTTTTACAATTGATGCTGTTGAATAATAAATAATGACAGGCACAGCTTTGTCTAGCCAAACTTTTTTTGGGTAGGATAATTGCATTGCTTTTACAATTTTCTTTTGGTTCCAGCCTCGATTTGTTTGTAGTAGAAAGCTGGCTAGTGCGAGTGGTTTTTCTACACGAATACAACCATGACTTAAATCTCTTTTAGACTTTCTGAACAAATGACGAGAAGGGGTGTCGTGTAAATACACATTATAGTTGTTAGGAAAAATAAACTTTACTCTACCTAGTGAGTTACTTTTTCCTGGACGTTGTCTGAGTTTTAACTCACCTGATTGTAATTGTGCCAATGAATCCTCCTGATAAGGTAGGCCAACCTCATCATTATGAAACCCAGTGACTAATTCCATATTATGCTGATCTAGATAAAGAGGATCTTGCTGTAATTTTGGTATAATTTCATCGAAGGTAATACTTTTAGGTATATTCCAGTAGGGAGAAAATTCCAGGTAATACATCTTGGCAGTAAAAATAGGAGACTTATTTTTTTTGGATTTTCCGACAATAACCCGCATATCAAGAGGCTGATTTTTATTCGTATCAGAGGGGTATGCTGTTAAATGAAATGCCGGAATATTAACCATGATAACAGGCAATTGCTGATTTTTTGGTAGCCAGCGAAAACGCTCTAATGCGAGCTTTATTTTTTGAATATATTGAGATATAGGTGTATTTAAAGCCTTAAAAGTATTTTTTCCAATAATCCCATCCTCTTTTAATCCATGGTGAAACTGCAATTTTTTAATGACAGAGACTAAGGCCACGTCATACAGGCAAGATGAGTTGTTTTCAATGGCTGTAAGACCTAAAAGGTTAAGTTGTTGCCTTATTTCTGCGATTTGGGGCGATAGTTCACCGGGGCGTATTGAAGAAATATAGTGCAAGTTTTTTATGGCTTCAGACACTTCTCTGGTTTTATAGCTTAACAGTGCTTTTTTAAGTTGCTGATAAGTCTTATTGTTTGGTTCTACTAGCTTAGAGAGTTGAGCAACTTTATTTTCTGCGATTGCTTGGAGGATAATAGGAACAAAAGTGAAGGCATTTTGTTTGCTATTGTTATTTAACTTTAATGTTTTAGGGTTTATACGGCCAAAACGAAGATCTGATAAAAAGTGAATAAGATTAATGCTGATGGCTGTATCAAGAATGGCTTGCTCAGTATGAGAAATATTTTCTTTATTATTGAATTGGCACCATTGCTCTGTTAATTTTCTTAGGCTGTAGTTTTCAGGGTTTAAGCCACTGTCAGAAGCACTAGCAAATAATTTAAGTACAGCCTCAACTTGAGGTTTGTTTGGGTTAACCCAGAGTAACTGTTGTGGGGATAAAAAATATAAATTAGTGAGTGTGGCTTTATAATTTAGAAAATCTTTTTTGACTAAAAAAGGGTGAGTATCAGCTGAAATAATCTGAGTAACAGCAATATCAATAGCAATAACTTTCTTGTCGGGTAAAGCCTGACTGTATACAGGTAAGACAAACAGTTGACTTAGTAAGAATAAAATAATAGCTGCAATTTTCATAATGCGTTACTGAATTAACCGTTGTGAAAGCCAGGCTAAACTTTTACTCGTTTCGGTGGTTGGCTTATATTCTGCACCTAGCCAGCCAGAATATTGAGAATTTTGAATAGTATTAAATAATGACTCAAAATCTATAGCACCTGTCCCTGGTTGTCCTCGACCAGGGCTATCTGCAAACTGGATATGAGCAATTTTATCAGTGTATTTATTGATAAAGGCACTTATATCTTCATTCATCTTATGCATATGATAAATATCATATTGTAGATATAACATAGGATGCTTTAATTGTTCAAGAATATCTAGCATTTGAGGGCCAGTGTGTACAATAAAACCAGGCATATCGTCTGTATTAATGGCTTCAAATACGGTTTTAATACCTAAGGTACTAAAAGTATCGGCAGCAAGCGATAAATTGTTAATAAAGGTTTCTAAATATTCAGCCCTTCTTGCCGAATTGCTGATACATCGCCCCGGCAAAATATTGATAGCTTCAGGCTTAAGTATCTCTGCGTAAGTTTTACTTTGCTGTAATGCTTGTTCGAATTGTTGCTGCTTTTCTGGCACGGCAGCCAGGCCTTCACCACCCTGCAGTAAGTTGCCCGCATCTACATTAAATAACACGAGTTTAAGTTGGTTTTGATCTAAAACTTGCTTTATTTGTTCGGCAGGAAGAGAGTAGGGGAATTGAATTTCAACCGCATCAAAGCCACTTTTTTTAGCCGCTTTAAAGCGGTCTATTAAATCCAGTTCGGTAAATAACATGCTTAAATTGGCACTAAATTGTAACATTAGTTTGTACCAAATAGTTTAATCAAGGTAGATGGGTCTTGATCTAAAAAACCTTGATTACCATGTAATTGCATTAATTGTGCTGCAAGTCCTGACATAGGAATTGAATTGCCTTGTTGAGTTGATAAATCAACAGCCATATTTAAGTCTTTTAATAAGGTTTGTACTCGCCATTTGATGGGTTCAAAAGTTTCACTAGCCATTTCTGGCCCAACAATTTGTAACGGTTTGGAGTCTGCAAAACCACCCGCTAAAGCTTGGGGGATTTTTTCTGCCTCTACGCCAGATGATTTTGCCAAAGCCATCATTTCTGCAATGACCATGACATTACAACTCACAATCATTTGGTTGCAAATCTTGGTGACTTGTCCGCTACCGACCTCTCCCATACGTGTTAGTTGTGTAAATAAAGGACTTAGTACTTCTTTGGCAATTTCTATATCAGCTTCTGAGCCACCAGCCATAATAGCCAGAGTGCCTTGCTCTGCACCTGCCGTCCCCCCAGAAACCGGAGCATCAACCCAACGCATACCACATTTTTGCTTTAATTTAGCAGCTAGTTTCCTCGTTGTTTCGGGGTGAATACTGGATAAATCAATAATTAACTTTTCTGCTGAGCCAGCGTTAATAATTTTAGTTTGTACAATGGACTCAACAACTTGGGTATTTGCCAAACATAAAATAATAATATCTGAAGCAGTTACTAAATCAGTGATATTACTGTAGGCGATAGCCCCTGCATTAGTAACACGGGTAAGTTTTTCAGCCGAGCGATTCCATACATTAACTTTAAACCCTGCATCCAGCAAGCGTAGGGTCATGGGTTGACCCATCAGTCCAATGCCAATAAAGCCTAAGGTAAATTGTTTTTTTGTCATTATTCTTTGTGTTTGAGTGATATGATTCAAA
>CAYYNM010000256.1:0-4063 GCA_964472945.1 uncultured Methylomarinum sp.
TAACTACCCTGCAAATTGATTTTGGAAATGACGCATAAAGAGAATAAGTTGCTCAACTGCTTCTAGGCTTAGACCGTTGTAGAGTGAAGCTCTTATTCCGCCAATAGAACGATGTCCATTCAGTCCTGATAGCCCCAGTTTTTGAGCTTCATTCAGAAAAGTGGCTTCCAAGTCTAAAGAAGGTAAATTAAAAACAACATTCATCATAGAACGGTCTTTTTGAAGGGCATGGCCTTGATAAAATCCATGGCTATGATCTAAAAAATCATAGAGTGTTTGGGCTTTGGCATTGTTCAGTTGCCCCATTGCAGTTAAACCACCGATATCCTTTATTAACCATTGTGTAATCAGGTGTACAACATAAATTGAAAAGACAGGAGGCGTGTTATAAACAGAGTGGTGCTTGATTTGAGTCGCGTAATTTAAAAAGCCCGGTAATTTAGGGTTGGCTTGTTGTAATAAACTATCTTTAATAATGACAACGGTTACACCGGCAGGTCCGATGTTCTTCTGGGCATGGGCATAAATCAAGTCAAATTTTTGGGCATCAACCGGTTTGGATAAAAAATCAGAAGACATATCGCATATTCTCGGTACGCTATCTAAGCCCATTATTTCTTGAAACTGAATTCCCTCAACGGTTTCATTCGATGTATAGTGAAAATAAGCGGCGTTGGTATTAAAGTTTAAATTATCATTATGGGGTAAATGATTGAATTTTGAGCTTTCTCCTGACCATATCGTATTAAATTGCTGACCATATTGCGGAGCTTGAATAGATTTGGTACTCCAATAACCTGTATTAAGATAATCGGCTGTTTGCCCAGGTTCTAAAAAAGAGAGGGGAATCATCGAAAATTGTTGGGTTGCCCCGCCTTGTAAAAATAAAATATGGTATTGAGCATCCAACCCCAATAAAGACTTAATATTTTTTTCAGTCTGACTAACGATGTTTTGAAACCAGTCTGAGCGATGGCTAATCCCCAAAATAGATAAGCCCACTTCGGGGACAGCATTAATGCTTTCTTGAACCTTCTGTAAAACGGATTCGGGTAATGCTCCTGGGCCACCCGAAAAATTCAGTTGATTAGCAGATAATGAGGCAGTTTGCATTAAGCCATCCTTTTAAGTAATAAAGCTCGAAAAGTTTCAGGGATTTTTTGAGCAAAGTGGGGTTTATAAGGAAAAATAGATTCATCATCCATGCCGTGTACAATCATGTCATGATCTATTTCAAAAACCAGCAATTCTCCGGATGGCATTTCAGCACAGTCAATTCCAATATAATCCAAGCCAGACTGCTGGTAAATACCCTCTAAAGCAATCTTATGCTGTTGTTCAAATTGATCAAAATTTTCCATAAAGGCCTGTTCAGTTGCCCGCTTTTCAGGGCTGAGTTCCATTTGTGCATTGAGGTAATGAATTTTCCAGTCGGTGGTAATAGCAAGATGGCAAATAAGTGGCTTTCCTGCAATCAGAACAATACGAATTTTGGTATAAAGCTGTTGTTTATCAGCATAGTCAATAAAATTAGATAGGTAAAAAGACTCATCTTCAACCCGGCTTAAATAGTCGGTAATTGCTTCTGGGCTGTTTATTCTTTCGAGATCTTTACCCGCATCTGAATCGATGGGACGTAAAATGATAGGAAATTCTGCCCAGTCAAAACACGTATTTAAAGTACATTTTAATTTAGCAATATCCGTTAAATTTTTACGATTAATGCTTGCAGTGGAGGGCATTAATAAGCCAGGAATAGCCTGTAGAATTTGACTGGCTTTACTGCGCTCGGTATTAGCAATAAATTGAGGGTGATTTAAGACAGGTTTAGGGCAGTTTTTTAACTGTATGCTTAAGTTTTGTAATAATGCTTGATTAGTAGTGGAATAGCAACTTGCTACTAATACGATGTCAAAATTGGGCAGAGTTTCCCAAGCAATAGGACTTTTATTGAAATAGTAAAAAATAAGATCAATATCCCACCCTTCTAATAAACAGTCAATAGGCGTATTTTCAGCTAAATCTCCCAGAGTAGAAAGCACTAACAAACGAATTTTAGCTGGTTGCTGTGCGGCAGGAATACAAAAAGTTTTTTGTATTCCCAATGCTTGTTTCTGAGCTTGCATTGCCAATGCCTCTTGCTTATAAATGTACATTACAATAGAAGCATTCATCAATAGTTCTGGATTTTCAGGCTGCGTTTCTAATTCAGCAAAAATTTGTTTTGCAATAGCTAATAAATCTTTTTTAAGTAAACTTACCCTTAAAAAAGGGGCTAGGCCTAAAAAGTGAGTGATTTGAGGGGGGCGAAAGGTTATATGAGTCATAAAAATTTATCAAGCGACTCCTTTGTGAAGTTTAGATTATTGGAATATTAGGCATCTTTCATTATCCAGTTTACACTTTGCGATTACCTGTAGGGTTGGTGAGGGTATCATCCAGCTATGAGTATAGTATAAGTCGGGTTGATTGTAGGTGGCATAATGAAAAAATTCAAGCAATATTGAAAGTTCAGTGAAAGCTTTGGGTAGGGGTTTCTTGTAATATTTTAATTCTCAAGTGAAACACACTGAATGATTGGAGAAGAGATTATAGAGTAAACCATTAATAACCTTGATTTTTGGTCTGTCATCAAAATACCTTCTTAGTGTCATTCATTCGTCATAAAACTTAAGTATTCTTTATGCACTCTTAGTAAGCATAAAAATGACTTCTTAAATTCAGTCCTGCATTCGGAGTATATATAATGACAGATAAAGTAATACTCATTGTTCTTGATGGTTTAGCGTATAAGATTGCCGAGCAATGCATGGGGTTTGTTCAGGCATTAGGTGAGCAAGGTCAAGCAACTCTTTACAAAGTACAATGCGAATTACCCTCTATGTCTCGCCCTCTCTATGAGACCATCCTAACGGGTATGACACCCGCAGTTAGCGGAATCGTTCACAATCAAGTCAGACGTAATTCAAACCAAAAAAGTGTTTTCAGCTTGGCTCGCGAAGCGGGATTGTCAACTGCTGCCGCTGCATTTCATTGGTTCAGCGAACTATATAACGAAAGCCCTTACAATGCAGTACGAGACCGCCATACAGTAGATACCGAAAAACTCATCCAATATGGCTCTTTTTACCATGATGGGCAATATCCAGATGGTCATTTGTACCTTGATGCCGAATTATTACGCCGCCGTTACGACCCTGATTTTTTATTGATTCACCCTATGAGTATTGATGAGGCTGGGCATCGCTCTGGACTTGACAGTTCTCATTATCGTAACACCACTCGCCGATCAGATAAAGAGCTATCCGAATACCTTCCAATTTGGATTGAGGCAGGTTACCAAATTATTATTACCGCAGATCATGGCATGAATATGGATAAAAGCCACGGAGGTTCTTTAACAGAAGAGCGAGATATTCCCTTATATGTTATTGGTGACCGTTTCTCTCATCAAGCAGATTGCGAACCAAAACAAACGGAGGTTTGTGGAGTTATCTGTGAGCTACTGGGACTTTTTGGTCATAGTAAACCTGTGACTGAAAATTTATTACTAAATGAAAGGCTGGAGCAATCTGAACATAAAATCATAAGAGGGCTTGGTAGCTACCACAGAAATCATGCAGTAAAATTGAGGAGTTGCTGATTATTATACTGGATCAAATTTTTAAGGCTATGTCACTATTTAAGTATTGAAAAGCTGAAGCTACTCTTAAAAATCTTCTCATGATGAAGTGGGAAGGAGGGGGTAAAATAATCTCCTTCTTCTTTAATGTTATTATAAATCAAGGGAATAAAAGAAACTTTAAATTACATGCTGTTTATTTTCTCCTCTCGGCACACCGTTTTGCTATTCCTCGACCACGGCTCTTGCATTGTTCTGCTACAAGCCATGCATTGCTTTACCTTCTACTATAAAATCATAACATATTGAATAAATTGTCTTTAATATTTCACTCTCTATAATTCCGACAGCCTAGTAGAATCCTCTTTATACCTCGACCTTCCTGGTTATGCTTTAAGTACCCACGTAAAATTAATTTAACAAAAACAACTGTCATTCCTG
>CAYYNM010000257.1:0-4039 GCA_964472945.1 uncultured Methylomarinum sp.
TTTTTTATCTATTTCAACTTTATTAGCCAATAATTTCTTTAAAGTATCTTTTTGAGTATCACTATAAATATCAGGGTCCGCTAATTGTTGCTCTATACTTTGTTGCTCTGTGTGATATTTTTCTACTGCTTGCTCGGCTTTTTTTAATTTATTTAATAATGGCTTTAATCGTTTACGATTTTCTGCCTCATTTTTACGCTGCTCTTTTCGAGAAATACCTGAGTCTGTTATGTTAGCGTTATCAGAATCACCTGCCAGTGATCTTTTTTGCTCAATCATCCATTGCCGATAATCATCTAGATCCCCGTCAAAAGGTGTTGCTTTACCGTCCGCAACTAAAATCAGCTGGTCTGTTACCGAACGTAATAGATGTCTATCATGCGAAACCACCACAATAGCCCCTTGGTACTCTTGTAAAGCCATACTTAATGCGTGACGCATTTCCAGGTCTAAATGATTGGTTGGCTCATCCAGTAATAGTAAATTGGGGTTTTGATAAACTAATAGAGCCAGTACTAAACGTGCTTTTTCACCACCTGAGAATGGCTTAACTATTTCAACAACTTTATCACCTTTAAAGTCAAAGCCGCCTAAAAAATTGCGTAAATCTTTTTCAGTTGCTTGTTTATCCAGCTGTTGCAAATGCCATAAGGGGGATTCATCAAGTCTTAACTGTTCTAATTGATGCTGTGCAAAGTAACCGATATTTAAAGCTTCTGCAGCCTGGAATTTACCTCTTAAAGGTTTCATTTCCGTAGCGAGTACCTTTATTAAGGTCGATTTTCCAGCACCATTAGGACCCAGTAAACCAATTCTATCTCCTGGCGTAATTGATAAACTTATGTCCTTAAGAATAACTTTTTCAGCATACCCTATATCTGCTTTTTCAAGCTGCAATAAGGGGTTAGGCATTTTTTTAGGCGGTGGGAAGCTAAAATTAAAAGGTGAGTCTACATGGGCTTGTGAAATAATTTCCATACGCTCCAGTGCTTTAACTCGGCTTTGAGCTTGCCGCGCTTTAGTGGCTTGAGCTTTAAATCGCGTTATAAAACTTTGAATATGCTCAATCTCACGTTGCTGCTTAACAAATGCAGACTGTTGTAGGGCAAGCTTTTCAGCTCGCCTTTTTTCAAAGGCAGAGTAATTACCCGTATATATTTCAGCTTTATTTTGTTCTATATGAATAATATGATCGGTAATAAAGTCTAAAAAATCCCTATCATGCGAAATTAATAATAAAGTACCTGGGTATTTATTTAACCAGTCTTGTAACCAAATAACAGCATCTAAATCCAAATGGTTTGTTGGCTCATCTAATAGCAAAACATCAGATCGACACATTAATGCCTGTGCTAAATTTAAGCGCATTCGCCAACCACCAGAAAAAGACTTTACCGAGTCTTGTTCTTGCCCTGCTGAAAACCCAAGCCCATTCATTAACCGTGATGCCCGAGCATTAGCAGTATATCCACCAATATGATCTAAAGTACTATGTAGTTCGGCAAGTTTAATGCCATCATTCTGTTGCTCGGCCTGTTCTAAATCAGCTTGTAATTGGCGGAATTCTTTATCCCCATCAATCACATAATCAATTGCAGAGCAATTTTCAGCGGGGGTTTCTTGTGCAACATGAGCTATTTCCAGCCCAGGGGGCATGGTAAAATCACCTTCATCAATCTGTAATTGACCAAGTAACACAGCAAATAAACTTGATTTTCCTACACCGTTAGCACCTGTTAAACCAGCTTTCTGGCCTTTATGTATAGTAAATGAAGTGTCACTAAACAGAACTCGCGCACCACGGCGCAATGATATATTTTTAAAATTCAGCATCGAAGGATAGGCTAAAATATAGCAATGAAAAGAAGACTTAAAAAACCGTTAAACCCAGTATTTAAACCCCAAGATAGGTATTTTGTTAATCAAAAAGGGGAGTGGTGGTTTTTTACTGTCGATAAAATTAGCGGCCCATATCAAAACAAGATGACTTGTGTTGATGCCTGCCGATATTATATTCAGAAAAGAGATGGGGTATTATAACCTAAATTTGCAGTTATAAATTGTAGGCTAGATAGAGATACCTAGGAAGCTGTCCAAGAATAGAAAACCTACTCAGCAATTGCTCCTGCATTGCTCTACCTATGAGCATCCATGCACTAATACGAGGAAGCCTACAAGCCTACGTTAGTTCCTGCAATGTTTATTTTTTTTCTTGTTCTTCTTTTTTTACTAAAACAGGTGTTTCTGCAATAGTTTTATTTTTTGCAGCTTTCTGGTGTGATTTTTCCGCCCTATTTCCTTCACCATACAAAACTAAAGCCCCCATAAGCAATGGGACAACTATAAATTGAATCATTAAACGATTCGGATGTTCAACCCAAAATAATATCCACTTAGGTTTTATCATTCCAACAATAAAAATACCTATCGATAAAACAAATAAGTTAATTGCCCAAACTAGCATCGGCTCCATAAACCGTTTCCTTCACTTTAAATATTTAACAAGGTGTGTATTATTAATAGTTATAGGTTTTTTTGCAACCAAGAACAGAAGATCTTTATGTTAATTTTTTGCAATTAAACCTTTAACAGCATGCAATAAATCAGCGGGAAGCACTATTGTTTTAGAATTATCAGATTCTGAAAGTGCTTTCATTGCCTCAATATATTTTTCACCCAATAAAAAAGTGGCTGGTAATTCTTTATCTTTTATAGCAGATGAAATACTTTCAATGGCTTTACTGTTTGCATTGGCAAGTAGGATTTTTGCTTCAGCATCTCGTCGTGAGGCTTCTAAACGTCCCTCCGCTTCAAGAATGGCTGCTTGCTTCCTCCCTTCCGCTCTAGTAACTGCCGCTCTTCTTTCCCGTTCTGCTGCACTTTGCTCTTCCATTGATGCTTGCATCGTATCAGAAGGGTTAATATCTTGAATTTCAACAGTTTTTAAGGTGATTCCCCAATCGGCTATATCATCAGAAATATTATCTTTTAATTTGGTTTTAATATGATCTCTTGAAGACAAAGCATCATCTAAAGACATTTCTCCCACTATTGATCTTAAAGAGGTTTGAATAAGTTTTTCAATAGCTATTACAAAATCTTCTACCCCATACACGGCTTTCTCAGGTGAGATAATATTAATGTAAGCAATCGCATTAGCGACTATCACCGCATTATCACGAGTAATAACTTCTTGGCTAGGAATATCCAGTACAATATCTTTAGTGGTTAATCTGTCTGTAACGGAGTCTACATAAGGAATGATGTAGTTTAAACCTGGCGTTAAGGTACAATGATATTTACCCAGTCGCTGTACAATATGCTTATAACCTTGTGGAACGATCCTGACACCTTTAAAAACCGTGATGACCACTACAATCATCAAAATAACAACAATAGATAAACCTTCCATCTTTAGCCCCTTATATTAATATTAGATTACTTCAACTTTGAAACAATTAACGAATTACCCGAAAACTCTTTTACCGTTACGCGAGTACCCACCTCTAGTTTTTCATCACAAATAAATTGCCACTCATCAGTGCCTAAAATAGGTGCCGGAAAGCGTAATTGACCACGGCCTTCATGCATTGGGTTAAACTCAATAACAGTCCCCACTTGCCCCAGCATCTTTTCTCGTGACATCCCTGATAAGGTTTTATTTTTTAACCGAGGAGAGACCCATTTAAACCAGGCAAATACATTAAAGGCTGATAAAAACATCCACAGTAAAACTTGTGATGTTAAAGAAAGTTCAACTATTGTCATTAACAGTCCGACCATAATGGCACTTAGGCCAAACCATAGCAAAACGAAGCTCATAACAAAAATTTCGCTTAAGGACAAAAGTAAACCGAAAATAATCCAATGCCAGTAAGCTAGTGTAATATTAGTGCCTTCTATCATTTGAGATACCTATAGATAAAACCTGATACCTTAATTGTAGCTTAAAGTAAAGATAAGGGTATAAAGGAAAATATTACGTATAACTCTATGTTCCAGTTTTTAATTGTTGCTTTTGTAAAGTGCTGAAAAACAG
>CAYYNM010000258.1:0-2371 GCA_964472945.1 uncultured Methylomarinum sp.
TAAAGCGCATTGGTATGTTGGATGACAAAAAAAGCATGTTTTATTAAATTTGTACTTTATACCGTAAAAGATGGGCAGGAAAAAGCCCTTTGCTCATCCTACGACTTGATTACAAAACGAGGAGCTTGACTTGTGCGATTACTTTTTTTGATCATTATCCACTTGATTCATGGCAGAACGCAAGTCACGCCCTACTTATTTCCAGTTATTAGCTAGATTGTCAGCATCACTCTTTTGTGGAGGACGTATTTGACTAATAGGTCCTGTTGGCAGGATAACCAAAGCGGAACCCATACCGAACAAAATATTTTTAAATTTGTTATTCATGGTTTTAATTATAGTTAAATCCCAATATTGGGACAACTTAAGTAGAATTGAGTCTATATTTAACAGGCTTCATAACATAACTATCTCCACAGCTCTGTAGGAATAAGAGACATATTAAAGTTAATAAAGTTCGCCGCTGTTATCCATATCGTCAGTACTGCTATATAACATAGGGTCACCATTATTTAAAACAGCGGCATCAATTACCTGGCAAACCACCAGTTTATGGTCACCTGCATCAGAATAGTGATCGACCCGGCAATCAAAATAAGCCAAGCTATCGGCTAAGGCAGGTGCTTTTGTTGTTGTTTCTAGCCATAAAAAGTCAGCCATTTTATCTTTAATATCTGACTTGCCAAAATGCTCAGCTGCGAGATATTGCTCATTATCTAAAACACTAATACAGCAAATACCACCTTCCTGTAATAACTTATAGGAGTGATTTGCTGGATTAATACTAAAACAAATTAATAAGGGGTCAAAAGATACTTGCATCACCCACGCTGCGGTAAAGGCATTTTTTTGTTTTCCATTATTAACGCTAATAATATAAACACCTTGAGTAATATATTTACAAATTTCTGCTGCATTTTTAATCATTTTTCTGTCTCCATAAAAATTCTCATTGATAAATCTACGGCTTTAATATGCTTAGTTAAGGCTCCAATAGAAATATAGTCAACACCCGTTTCTGCAACCTTTCTAATGGTCTCTAAAGTAATATCTCCAGAGGCTTCTAGTTCTATACCTTGATAATTTAAAGCAACAGCAGTTTGCATATCTGCATTAGAAAAATTATCCAGCATAATACGGTCTGGCTTGGCGGCTAATGCTTGTTGAAATTCATCCAGTGATTCAACTTCAACTTCAACGAGAACATCCGTTATTGTACGCGCTGCACTAATTGCCTGGGCTATTGAGCCTGCCGCCATAATATGATTTTCCTTAATTAACACACCATCATATAAGCCTGTTCTATGATTAACACAACCGCCACAAGTGACAGCATATTTTTGCGCCCTTCTAAGCCCAGGAACTGTTTTTCTTGTATCTAATACTTTACAATCAGTCCCCGCAACTGCATCTGCATATTGCTTTGCTACAGAGGCAGTAGAGGATAATGTTTGCAATAAATTTAATGCTGTGCGTTCACCGGTTAATAAATCTCTTGCGGACCCATTTAACTCACATAATAATGTATCTTCAGTACAAATATCACCTTCGGCTTTAAACCAGTTTATATTGATATTTGGGTTTAAGGTTTTAAAGACGCTATCAAACCAGGCTTGGCCACATAACACCATGGTTTCTCTGGTTATGACACGCGCTTTTGCTTGTCTGGATGCTGGAATAATACTGGCAGTAATATCACCACTCCCAATATCTTCAGCAAGAAAATTTTTTATTTCAGTTGTCGTGGGTTGGTTATTCATGTGTTTTAATACTGACACTGTTTATAGTTTGAATGATTTATGAAAATTAAGAACCACTGGCTGCAACAAGTATCCAGAGTTATTTCACCTAATTATGATGATCGTCCTATGGAAGAGCCTGCGTCTCTTATAGTGATTCATTGTATCAGTCTTCCGCCCGAACAATTTGGTGGAGATTATATTGATCAATTATTTTGTAATCAACTAAACCCAGAGGAACATCCCTATTTTAAGGAAATATATCAATTAAGAGTCTCTTCTCATCTGTTAATCAAGCGCACGGGAGAAATTGTGCAATATATACCTTTTAATAAACGAGCATGGCATGCGGGAATTTCTGAATATAAAGGAAAGGATAGATGTAATGATTTTTCAATTGGGGTTGAACTGGAAGGATCAGAAAACCATCCTTATACTGCGAACCAGTATCAGCAGTTAATTTCGGCGACTCAGGCTTTAATTAAATATTATCCTAACTTATCAGTCGAGCATATTACTCGACATAGCGATATTTCACCTGGCAGAAAAACAGACCCAGGTGAGTCGTTTAATTGGGATTGGTTTTTGTCTGAAATCTCTAAGTAAAATCAAGGGGTCAGCCAGCTTGATAA
>CAYYNM010000258.1:2471-4032 GCA_964472945.1 uncultured Methylomarinum sp.
TAAAATCAAGGGGTCAGCCAGCTTGATAATTGGTTGGATACAGTGTATTGTGTCGAATATGGCTAGATTACCAAGAATTGTAGCCCCAAACCAGGTGCTACATATTATCCACCGAGGCAATAATCGACAGGATATATTTGAGTCTGATGATGAGCTGACTCGAATTAAAGCAGATGTAGAACATTCTCTATTAAAATCAGGATGTTTTTTACATGCCTACGTCATTATGACGAATCATCTGCATTTACTGGTTACGCCAAAAAATAAAGAACAACTGGCTATCTTTATGCAGTCTATGGCAAACAGTACATTCGTTATTTTAACGCGAAACATAAACGAACTATAGTGGACCCCAATATTTAGACCCATACCTAAGTCGGCACTCCATTCTGCGTATTTGGATTAAACCCGAGTAGTGCTTTGACGATCGGTATTCGAGTCCGGATGACTTCCATCTTTCCTCCGCAACACTCACAGGTTAATTGAAGGCTTATCTTTTCCAATAGCTTTTTAGGATTTAATTTGTGCAGACACTGGAGAATGTTAATTAGCACTTTACTGTTAGGGTGCAAAAAACTATAGTCCCAGCACATCACTGGAAAGAACATTGATTAGAGGTAGTATAACTCGTATTCAGCCAATCAAAATACATTACTGGACAAACATATCAAGTACAATACTTCATTACATTGCTATAAAATATTAATATTGTATGTCTCTTGCCATTATCTATAGCCGAGGTCTCTCAGGAATTGATGCCCCCTTGGTAACCGTTGAAGTTCATGTCACTAATGGTCTTCCTCAGTTATCTATTGTTGGGTTACCAGAAACAGCCGTTAAAGAAAGTAAAGATAGGGTTCGAGGGGCTATTATCAATTCGCACTTTGAATTTCCCATTCAAAGAATTACGGTAAACCTTGCTCCGGCCGACCTGCCCAAAGAAGGTGGGCGATTTGATCTTGCTATTGCTTTGGGAATTCTAGCAGCCTCAGACCAAATACCCATCAAGCCACTTAATCAATTTGAATGCGTGGGCGAGCTATCCCTGAGTGGTGAGTTACGCTCTATCCTGGGTTCACTACCTGTTGCCATCCATAGCCGTGACGCTAAAAGAAAACTTATCTTACCAATAGATAATGCAAGCGAAGCGGCTTTAGTTAATCATGTAGAACTTTTACCCGCTTGCTGCTTATTAGAAGTGTGTGCGCATATAAGTGGTCAGAAATCTTTAATGCCTTATATTCCTGCCCCAATTAAAAAAGAATCAACAAATACCATAGATTTCTCCGATGTTCAGGGACAGTTTCATGTAAAAAGAGCTTTTGAAATTGCCGCAACAGGCGCACATAATTTAATTATGCTGGGGCCTCCTGGAACGGGAAAATCGATGCTGGCCTCTCGTTTGCCCACCATTATCCCTGAATTAACCGAGCAACAAGCACAGGAAACGGCGGCTATTGCCTCTATAAGTGATAAAGGCTTGGATATAAGTCAATGGTTAAGACCACCCTTTAGAGCGCCTCATCATACGGCATCGGCAGCCGCCTTAGTTGGAGGAGGA
>CAYYNM010000259.1:0-3997 GCA_964472945.1 uncultured Methylomarinum sp.
CAACAAAAGCCCCCATAAACTGAGAACTTGAATAAGCTCCCATTGCCGTGCCTTTTAAATCAGCCGGTGCTGTCTTAGAGATTAATGACGGTAATGTTGCTTCTAATAAATTAAATCCACAAAAAAATAACCATAAAAAACCAATAAGGCCGACTAAATTATTAAAAAACCAAAATAAACCAACATTAGCCAACATTAAACTTATGATTGCACCAATAAAAACGGCTTTCATTTTGCGCTTTTTTTCAGCAATAATCACAAAAGGGATAATCGTTGCCATTGATGTGACTAAAACAGGAAGATAAACCATCCAGTGATCTTTAGGGGCTAAACCCGCATCTCTAATCAATAAGGGGATAACCACGAAACTCGCTGTTAAACATAAATGTAAAACAAAAATGCCATAATCAAGCCTTAATAAATCTGGATTTTTTAACACATTTAAAAACTGACCAGGAACTAACTCAGCATCACGATGAACTATCGATTTTTTAGGATTTGGAACAATAAACAAAACTACAAAGATAGCTAATGCCGATAAAATACCTGTTAACCAAAAAATACTAGAAATCCCAGCATAAGCCGCAATAATAGGGCCTAAAGTAATAGCCACTCCAAAGGAAATTCCAATACTGGCTCCAATAGTGGCCATCGCTTTTGTACGATGAACTTCTTGGGTTAAATCAGCAACCAATGCCATAATCGCCGCAGCTATCGCACCACTCCCCTGTATAGCCCGGCCAATTAACACCCCATAAATAGTGGTAGAAAGTGCAGCAACAATACTGCCAGCAGAAAATAAAATCAAGCCAATAACAATTATTTTCTTGCGTCCAAAACGATCAGACAATAAACCAAACGGTATTTGTAAAATTGACTGCGTTAAACCATACACACTAATCGCCAAGCCAATCAATACAGGCGTTGCACCCTCCATTTGTTCAGCAAACAATGACAACACAGGTAAAATCATAAACAAACCTAGCATACGCAAGGCATAAATACTGGATAACGACAGTGTGGCGCGCTTTTCTAGCGATGTCATTGGGCTGGTAATGTCCTGTATCTGTGTCAAAACTTAACTCTCCTATGTTTTCCGTTAATTATATTGTAACTTGCGTTGCTATTATGGGTTAAAAACACGTATATTATCAGGTTCTTTAACCATCAGGAATTCTATATCGTGGACACAATCAGTATTCGAGGTGCAAGAACCCATAACCTCAAAGATATAGACCTTGATTTACCTAGAGATTCCCTTATTGTTATCACAGGACTGTCCGGTTCTGGAAAATCTTCTTTAGCTTTCGATACCATCTATGCAGAAGGTCAACGACGTTATGTAGAGTCTTTATCGGCTTATGCCAGACAGTTTTTATCAATAATGGAAAAGCCTGATGTCGATCATATCGAAGGACTTTCGCCTGCTATTTCCATTGAGCAAAAATCAACCTCTCATAACCCTCGTTCAACGGTTGGTACTATTACCGAAATATACGATTATTTAAGGTTATTGTATGCTCGGGCTGGTATTCCACGCTGTCCAGAACATAACAGCTCTTTAGAAGCCCAAACCATCAGTCAAATGGTCGATCAGGTTTTAGCACAAGCTGAAGGTGAGCGCTGGATGCTACTTGCCCCTATCGTCAATGACCGTAAAGGTGAACATGCTTTATTAATGGAAGACCTGCGTGCTCAGGGTTTTATCCGCGCCAGAATTGATGGTGAAATATTCGAGTTAGATGAACCACCTACATTAGACCTGAAAAAGAAACATACCATTGAAGCTATTGTTGATCGCTTTAAAATTCGTCCAGATATAAGTTTACGCTTATCTGAATCATTTGAAACCGCATTAAGACTTGCGGATGGTATTGCTATTGCTGCCAGTATGGATAGCGATAAAAAATTATTATTTTCTGAGCGCTATGCCTGCCCGGAATGTGGCTATAGTATTACCGAACTTGAACCGCGTATTTTTTCATTCAATAACCCCAAAGGCGCTTGTCCTGGCTGTGATGGTTTAGGTGTCAAGCAAGACTTTGACCCAAAACTTGTGGTTCATAATGCTGATATTAGCTTATCAGGGGGGGCAGTAAGGGGGTGGGATAGACGAAATGCCTATTACTATCAAATCATCTGTTCCTTGGCTGATCATTATGGCTTTGATACAGAAGCCCCTTTTTCTGAAATACCCACAAAAATTCAAAAAATCATCCTTTACGGTAGTGGATCTCAAAAAATCAACTTTCAATATACTTCAGGTACAGGAAAAAGGCTGGTCAAAAGCCACCCTTTTGAAGGTATTATTGCCAATATGGAGCGTCGCTACCATGAGACTGAATCACAAATGGTTAGAGATGAACTATCAAAATACCTCTCTAAAAATACCTGTGACCAATGTCAGGGCGCTCGTTTAAATACGGCAGCACGTCATGTATTTATTAGTGACAAGCCCTTACATAAACTGACTAGCTTACCGATACAACAAGCACTAGAATTTTTTAGATCTCTGCACCTTCCAGGACATAGAGGTGAAATTGCTGAAAAAATCAACAAGGAAATTCAGGAACGGTTAGAGTTTTTAGTTAATGTCGGGCTTAATTATTTAACCTTAGATAGAAGTGCTGATACCTTATCCGGGGGTGAAGCACAACGTATCCGTCTGGCCAGTCAAATTGGTGCCGGCTTGGTCGGTGTTATGTATGTATTAGACGAACCTTCAATTGGTTTACACCAGCGTGATAACCAACGATTATTAAATACATTATTCCGCTTACGAGATTTAGGCAACACGGTGATTGTAGTTGAACATGATGAAGATGCAATTATGGCGGCTCAGCACGTTGTTGATATAGGCCCAGGTGCTGGTATTCATGGTGGTGAAATTGTTGCTACCGGCACACCTGAAGAGATTAAAAACAACCCAAACTCTTTAACGGGACAGTATTTATCAGGAAAGCAGTCCATTGCCATTCCAAAAACCATCACCGCTATTAATAAAGATAAACTGATTACTCTACATAATGCTCGAGGTAATAACTTAAAAAATGTCACTATTTCTTTTCCGATTGGGCTAATAACTTGTGTTACTGGGGTTTCAGGCTCTGGCAAATCAACTTTAATTAACGATACCTTATATCGCTATGCAGCGGCACACATTAATAAAGCCAGTTGTACCCCAGCACCTTGTGACGATATCAGTGGCTTAGAACAGATCGACAAAGTTGTTGATATTGACCAAAGCCCTATTGGTAGAACACCGCGTTCTAATCCAGCGACTTATACCGGTATATTTACTCCCGTCCGTGAATTATTTGCCGCTACCCATGAAGCCAGGTCACGCGGCTATACACCAGGACGCTTTAGTTTTAATGTTAAAGGTGGACGCTGTGAAGCCTGTAAGGGCGATGGCGTTATCAAAGTGGAAATGCACTTTCTACCCGATATTTTTGTACCTTGCGACACTTGCAATGGCAAACGCTACAACAGAGAGACATTAGATATACGTTACAAAGGTAAAAGCATTAATGAAATCCTAAAAATGACGGTTGAAGATGCCGCTGATTTTTTTAGCCCAGTACCTGTATTAGCAAAAAAATTAAATACCTTAATAGATGTCGGTCTAAGCTATATCACATTGGGACAAAATGCCGTCACACTGTCTGGTGGAGAGGCTCAGCGCGTAAAACTGGCTAAAGAACTGTCTAAACGTGATACCGGTAAAACGTTATATATTTTGGATGAGCCAACGACAGGACTACATTTCCACGATATAAAACAACTGCTCACAGTATTACATACTCTACGTGACCATGGTAATACCATCATTATTATTGAGCATAATTTAGATGTTATCAAAACAGCAGATTGGATTATTGATATGGGGCCAGAAGGAGGAACGGGGGGAGGAACATTGGTAGCAGAAGGTACACCAGAAGAAGTATCAAATAATAAAGCTTCTTTTACAGGACATTATTTGAAGCGTTCTTTAAAT
>CAYYNM010000260.1:0-3986 GCA_964472945.1 uncultured Methylomarinum sp.
TAAGTCAGAAACTAAATGTATTAATGCCGTTACTATTCCTGATGGGCTGTAAGTACCTAGGAACAATTAATTTAACATTTTTACTCGTCTTTTTTATCATCTTCAGCGTTGTATAAATAGTTACATAGCTCACTATGCGCCTATTTATACGCCTCGACAACTGCTCCTGCGTTGTTCTACCTACACACATCCCTGTGTTAGTTGAATACGAACAAAAATCCTGCGTCAGTTGCTCAAGTTATTCCGTGTGCGTTCCTTATATTAGGGTAAACAGCCTTTGCTTATAATTCTCCCTTGTTGGGTTGGGGCTCTGTCATTAAGTTAAGAAGTTTTGTATCTTCGTAGGAGCGGCTTTAGCCGCGATGTCGCGGCTAAAGCCGCTCCTACGAAAAATTATATAAACTCAATATTGCAATAATTTAAAAACTAGAACATCGAGAAATAGCAATATTTTTAATTTAGTTGAGTAGCTGAGCAATTAATTTTCTGATAGATGCAGGTTCAAATGGTTTGTCTAGAATGGCAGAAACGCCTGCTTTTTTTACAGCAGCTAAGCGGCTTTCATTTTGTTCGCTAGTCAGCATTAGAATGGGGATTGATTGCTGGCTACTTTCGGAACGAATAGAGTTTGTTAGTTGTAAACCATCCATTTCAGGCATATTAAAATCAGTCACTATTAGGTCAAATAAATGCTCACTAATTAATTCAAAAGCTTGCTGGCCATTTGTTGCCTGAGTAATTTGCTCAATACCAATATCATTAAGAATTTTGCAGATATATTTTAAAGAGGTTAGGCTATCATCAACCACGAGAACATTTATATCTTCTATATCTAGATGTTCAAGTTCAACTTGTTGTGGGTTTAAATAGTCTAGAGTAGCCGATAATGCGACATCTAAATCCTTGCTTGTAAAAGGTTTGGGTAAAATTGCAATGGCACCGGCTTGTCGAATGGGGTCCAAATAGTTAAGGTTAGTTTCGCTTGAGATTAATAAAAAAGCCATATCATAGGAATCAGAATCATTTCTAATTTCATGAACCAAATCAGCTCCTGTCATATCAGGTAAGTACATAGAACTGATGATTAAGTCGGGGGAGCTTTGCTTTAATAATGTGAGCAGATCTTTGCCTGACTCAATTAAAGTGATGTTTGATATTCCTAGATCAAAAAGAAATTTTCTAATGATATGTTGTTGAGTACTTGAAGGTTCTACAAGGCAAACTTGTAAGTCTATAAACTCTTTTTCATTCATATTTTCTGTATTTTATACAAAGCTAAGCCAATAATGGCTTGTTGGGAAAAGTGCTTGGCTGCATTAAAGTCATCTTCTGTTAAAGGTTGATTATGCGTGGCACGATCAGAGTAGATCAACCCAATTGTTTTATTATCAGCACGGATAGGGATAAGGAAACATTCAGATTTACCTATATGGTTAATGACGTTTGGAGTAAATAAAACGGCATCTTTTTTGGGGTGAGCCCAAATGCCTGAGCTGGAATTGATGGCTTTAAAAAAAAGATTGGCAGGGATGCTGGAGACATCAAGTTTGATTTTTGCCTGTGCATTAAGCTGTTTTGCCCAACCGAGTGCTAATTTTTCTGTTAATGTTTTTTTATCGGTACTCAGTATGCAAAATAGCGATCTATCCATACTAAGCCCTCGATGAATGCCTTCAATAATCATTTCAAGAAGTAGGTTAAGGTTAATGCTACCACTTAAGTGTTGGGTTATATCCTGTAGGATTTGAAGCTGCACTTGTTTTTTATCTAAGACTTCGGTAACGAGTTCTGTGGGCGGACTAGAGGGTTCGTCTGTTTGAATAAATTGTGAAGCATCATGTGCACCAAAATTACAGGCTATTTTAACAGCAGACATGGCATTGTCTTTTAAACGGACGACAATTTCAGATGAATCTTCACCTGTTAGTTTCTCTAACTTGATTAAACATTGATCCATTACTTCAGAATCCCAGCCCTTATCAGCTGAGTGTGCAATTTCATTGCCTAAATGGACTATTTGAGGGCGAATTTTAGAGGAGTCGGAGCTTGTTATAGCTTCTTCAATTAAGCCACCAAGGTTCCAGGATTTACAAAGATTTTTTCCCAAATCTTTAAGGGTGAACCCCAACACTTTTTCTTCTGCTTGTTCTGGGGTGTATTGCCCTGAACTAAGTAGCTCAGTAATATATTTACATTGCTCACCACCAAAACACCAGAATAAAATGGCACCTATATTATTAAGTAAAGCGGCAATAAAAACTTCTTCCGGTGATTTATCATGGCAATGAATAGCTATTTCTTTTGCTTGTACTGCGGCATGAATGGCATGTCCAATTTCTTTATTGGCTTGGTGCTTATTTTCTGGGGAGATAATGGATTCAAAAAATGAGCAAGCAATCGTTAGCTCGCGCACAATATTAGAGCCTAAAATAACAATAGCTCTAGAAATGGTGTTCATTTTTTGGTGTGAAGGATTGTAATGAACGCTATTGCTTACTTTGAGAAGTTTTGCAGTAAGGTTGGGGTCTTGCAAAATAATGGACGCTAATTCCATTGCCCCCTGCCTTTTATCTATTGAGTTATAAATATTGTGAGCAGTGTTGGAAAAAATAGTCATTTCTTGCTCACAAAGGACCTTTGTCCACTGTTCAAGTGATTGAAGGTCCTCTGGCTTTTTTTTTGCTTTTTGCATGTGATTACAGTGCTTTAATTTTAAGCAGCTGCTCTTCAAGGTTTTTAAGTGAAGAATGCAGGGTCGCTAATTTTTCTTTCTCTTTATTAATAACAGCCTCCGGCGCTTTATCAATAAATTTTGGGTTATTTAATTTGCCTTCAATACGAGGTAAATCTTTTTGTATTTTGGCAATTTCTTTTTCTAAACGTGCAATTTCTGCATCTTTATCGATTAAGCCGGCTATTGGGATTAGAATTTTCATTTCACCAACAAGTGAAATAGCTGATTCAGGTGGGTTATCATTTGCAGAAATGACTGTAATTGATTCAACTCGACCTAATTTTAATAAATATTCTTTGCTTGATTCTAAAAAGGCTAAATCATTTGTCGTGCTGTTTTGTAACAGTATTGGCAATGGTTTTCCGGGGGCAATATTCATTTCACCTCGGATACGGCGTATGCCTAGAATAAAATCCATAATCCACTTTGTTGCATTAATGGCATCATGGTTGATTTGATTCTTATCTGCTTCAGGGTATGGCTGTAACATAATGGTTTCAGCACTAATCCCTGCTAATGGAGCAACACGTTGCCAAATTTCTTCGGTGATAAAGGGCATGATAGGGTGGCTTAAACGTAGAATGTTTTCTAAAACATTGACTAATGTTTTACGTGTTCCACGTTGTAGTGCTTCATTATCTGATTGCAAGGAAATTTTTGCTAATTCTAAATACCAGTCACAGTACTCATTCCAGGTAAATTCATAGATTGCTTGAGCGGCCAAATCAAAACGGTAAGCTTCAATTGCTTCGCTAGTCGATGCCGTTACCTGATTTAGGCGTGAGGTAATCCATAAATCCGCTTGTGAATACTCACAGGGCGCATCGGATAAGCCATTGTCTTGATCTTCCGTATTCATTAAGACATAACGAGCAGCATTCCATAATTTATTACAAAAATTACGGTAGCCTTCTGCACGCGCTAGATCAAAACGAATATCCCGCCCAGTGGTTGCCAGTGATGCAAAGGTAAAGCGTAAGGCATCTGTACCAAATGAGGGAATGCCTTCTGGAAACTGGTTGCGAGTGGCCTTCTCAATTTTCTTTTGTAGATGCGGCTGCATCATACCGCTCATGCGTTTCTCAACTAAAGCTTCTAAATCAATACCGTCAATTAAGTCAATGGGGTCAAGCACATTGCCTTTTGATTTGGACATTTTCTGCCCTTCGGCATCGCGTACTAAGCCATGGACATAGACTTCTTTAAAAGGCACTTCGCCTTGAAATTTAAGCCCCATCATAATCATTCTGGC
>CAYYNM010000261.1:0-3982 GCA_964472945.1 uncultured Methylomarinum sp.
ATCTTGAAGAAATATTATATGCTCCGAGTGCTTGTATTAACCAGGCGATAACAGCGCTGGTGAACTCAATCTCACGTTATTATCACAAAGAAAGAAAAGGGCGGCATTATCCGAGGGAATCAAAACAGCCTACACCGAAATGGAATACACGGAGAAGTACCGCCTGACTTTTACTCTATGCTCCAGTTTTTAATTGTTGCTTTTGTAAAGTGTTGAAAAACAGATGAATAGAGAGAACCCTTTTAACAGATGCTAAATTTATGGGGTAATGATCAATGTCATTAAGTTAAGGAAAAAGAGCGTTTTTATTTCTCCTCACCCACCCCTCTCTAGTAGAAGGGGGCTTTAGAGCAGTAATATTAATGATATTGGAGTAAGGATAACTAGCCTTCCATCTATAGTTTTTAGTATTTTCTGAATTCAAGTTAAAAAAACTGGAACATCGAGTTTTAATCATTATTTTTGGACTGAAGGACCGGTTTGCCTGTCTTCTTAACCGATATGGCTGAGCCTTAAACGAATGACATTGATAGGTTAAGCGGGTGTTTTTTTAACCGCTGTGGAATCAATAGCTTGTGTTCTGTGCCGTAGTGAAGTCACGGATTCAGGTTAATGGTTACAACCTTCACCATGCACATGTTGATGACTTAATTCATCTTCAGTAGCCGGCCTAACATCCATTACTTCAACATCAAATGTTAAGGTTTCACCTGCTAATGGATGATTTCCATCAATAGTCACTTGATCATTTTCAACTTTAGTCACAGTGACTACGCTAACCCCATTTGATGCATCCGCATGAAACTGCATACCCACTTCAACTTTACCGGCATCAGCAAACATATCCATAGGTACCGTTTGCATCATATCATCGCGTCTATCACCATAAGCATCGGCTGGATCAATTGTTACGGTAAACCTGTCAGATACTTTTTTCCCTGATAATGCATTTTCTAAGCCAGGTATAATTTGGCCAGACCCGTGCAAATAAACCATTGGCTCTTCTTTTCTAGAATTATCTAACTCTTCACCTGCTCCATTGGTTAATATATAGTGAATAGAAACTGCTAATTTATCTGTAATTTGCATTTAGAACCCTTAATTTATTCAAAAAAACAACTATTATAAATCATCATGTCACGCTGGAAACCCCCTCGCCCAAAATCTTCTGCCTATATTACTGCTGAAGGCTACAAAACTCTGGAATCAGAACTAAAAGAATTATGGAATAAACGTAAATATGTCGTAAAAGCCATCACAGCCGCAGCAGCAGAGGGAGACCGCTCTGAGAATGCTGAATATATATACCGAAAAAAAGAATTAAGAGGTATTGATTACAGAATTAATTTTTTACAAAAGCGCCTCCCTTCTTTAACCATTGTGTCAAAAAAACCAGATAATCAAAATAATATCTATTTTGGTGCCTGGGTTACTTTAGAAAAACAAGATACGACAGAAGTTATTTATCGTATTGTCGGCCCTGATGAACATGATTCAACTAAAGGCTATATCAGTATGGACTCGCCTTTAGCTAAAGCTTTATTAAAGAAAACCATTGATGACGAGGTAAGTATTAAAAATGAGTTTCAGCAAACTAGCTATTTTATAACTGATATAAAATATCCTGAATATTAACTTAGTTTAGTTGCAAAAAATAATATTATTTCAGCCTTTTTTTGAATAGAATCACCAGCAGATAATGAAATGTGGTGAACAAAGTTTAATACAAAGATTAAACGTGAAATAATAGGCTTTTTTATTTAATTGAAAATCCATGGCTCAGTATATTTATTCAATGAATCGTGTGGGCAAAATAGTCCCACCGGAAAAACACATTCTTAAAGATATTTCTTTATCTTTCTTTCCTGGTGCAAAAATAGGTGTCCTTGGTTTAAATGGTTCAGGTAAATCTACTTTACTTAGAATTATGGCAGGCCTTGATACTGAGATTGAGGGTGAAGCAATACCTCAAAAAGGTATTAAAATTGGCTATTTACCACAAGAACCAGAGCTCGACCCTGCCAAAGATGTACGCGGTAATGTTGAAGAAGGTGTCGCTGAAATTAAAGCCATTGTAGACCGGTATAACCAAGTCAATGATGCTTTTGCTGAGCCAGATGCAGATTTTGATGCTTTACTCGCTGAACAAGCTAATTTGCAGGAAAAAATTGAAAATGCAGGTGCCTGGGAGCTGGAAAGAACGTTGGAAATAGCAGCCGATGCTTTACGACTTCCCCCCTGGGATGCCGATGTCACAAAGCTTTCTGGTGGTGAGCAGCGTCGTGTTGCTTTATGTCGTTTATTATTATCTAAGCCTGATATGTTGTTGCTTGATGAGCCAACTAACCACTTAGATGCTGAATCTGTCGCTTGGTTAGAAAGGTTTTTACACGATTATACCGGTACCGTTGTTGCCGTCACGCATGATCGATACTTTTTAGATAATGTTGCAGGTTGGATTTTAGAACTAGACCGAGGCATGGGCATTCCCTGGGAAGGTAATTATTCTAATTGGCTAGAGCAAAAAGAAAAGCGTTTAGCGCAAGAAGAGAAACAAGAATCTTCACGGCAAAAAGCCTTAAAAAAAGAGCTAGAATGGGTTCGATCTGGTGCAAAGGGCCGTCATGCTAAGAGTAAAGCCAGGATGGCTCGATTTGATGAGCTATCCTCAAAAGAAGTACAGAAACGCAGTGAAACCCAAGAAATATATATCCCACCCGGTCCTCGCCTAGGTGATGCCGTTATTGATATTGAACATATCAAAAAATCCTTTGGTGAAAAGCTATTAATTAATGATCTTAGTTTTAAACTCCCCCCTGGTGGAATTGTAGGTATTATTGGTCCAAATGGTGCGGGTAAAACAACTTTATTTCGTATGATGGCAGGTTTTGAAGAGCCAAATACAGGAACGGTAACCTTAGGGCAAACTGTTAAGCTCGCCTATGTAGACCAAATGCGTGATGATATGGACCCTAAAAAAACTGTGTGGGAAGAAGTGTCTGATGGCCTGGATTTAATAACCGTTGGTAATTACGAAACCTCTTCTCGAGCTTACTTAGGTCGCTTTAATTTTAAAGGCGCGGACCAGCAAAAGCATATTGCCAACTTATCAGGTGGAGAACGAAACCGTGTTCATTTAGCCAAACTGTTAAAAAGTGGGGGTAATTTATTATTATTGGATGAACCCACTAATGACTTAGATGTTGAAACCCTACGGGCCCTGGAAGAAGCTATTTTATCCTTCCCCGGTTGTGCTGTTGTTATTTCGCATGATCGCTGGTTTTTAGACAGAATAGCCACTCATATTCTGGCTTTTGAAGGCGATAGTGAAGTTGTTTGGTTTGAAGGTAACTACGAAGATTATGAAGCAGACCGTCATAAACGTTTAGGAACTGATGCTGATAAGCCGCACCGTATTAAGTACAAAAAAATATAAAGTCATTAAATCAAAATTGGTTACGTTTTAAGGCATTAAGGTTAGCCGTTTGTAGAGCGGACTTTAGTCCCTTTAACTTATAAACATTACCTCTATAGCGGACTGAAGTCCGCTATAGAGTTTTATAGGCTGTAGTTTGTATATAACTATTTTAAATTTTATAAAAACAACTTATTTTTTATGCCAAAAATTCTCTTCCTATAGTTTATAAACTCCTTGATGCTGCTTTGCTGCATCAAGGCTACTTTGGTTTTCTTTAGCACAAAAAAAGCGCGGTTTTTATCAAGCACCTCTGAAAGTGTGTTGGTAATTTCAACATACTTTTAGAGCCGCCAAGGTAAAAGCAAAAAATGCCAGATGAAATTTTTCTGTTAATTTTTTTGTGACCGAAAAAAGCATTTGATGTAATTATTTTTACATAATATCCACTAATTTTAAGTGAATTTGCACTATAATAATTATTTATAAATATTTTTTTATGTTTGTATGTATTTTTAAATAGTAGGTATTTATATGAATCAAAACAAAATAGGTCTTGCATGGATT
>CAYYNM010000262.1:0-3962 GCA_964472945.1 uncultured Methylomarinum sp.
GCCTCAACTGTTGCGCCTAAATTTTCAACCAATTCACAGCTTGCTTTAGCTGTTCCACCGGTTGCTAAAAGATCATCTATCAATAAAACCTTTTCGCCTTTTTCAAATGAATCGATATGCGCTTCTAGTGTTGCTGAACCATATTCAAGATCATAAGAAACACTTTGTACATCATAAGGTAGCTTTCCAGGTTTTCTTAATGGAATAAAAGGGATTCCTAGTTCCCATGCAACCAAAGAGCCAAAAATAAAGCCTCTTGCCTCCATACCCGCGACAGAAGTAATATCCCTACCTAAAAAAGGGTGGATAAGTTGATGAACAGCAAGTCTTAATGCTGCCGGGTCTTTAACTAAAGGGGTGATGTCTTTAAAGATAATTCCTGGTTTTGGGAAATCAGGAATATCTCTAATTTTATTTCTTAATCTATTCATAAGTTTTTTGATGGGTAGAATCTGTTGATAAAGCTATTTTAACAATTTATCCATTATGGGGATGCAGGCTTTAGCCTATTATAGAGACTAAAGTCTGCTCTTTAATAATGAGCTATAGTGTATTAACTCAGTTATTTAATTATATTTTCCTGAATAGTTGCGTAATTTGTATAAGTAGACAGGCATAATTAACTTAACAATTTATTTTCGTCATTCCAGAGTGTTCTTATCGGGAATCTACTGTGTAGGTCAGATGGATTCCTGCTAAGAGCACGCAGGAATGACAGTTGTTTTTGTTAAATTAATTTTACGTGGGTACTTAGTACTGATTCTTTAGTGATCACGCTGAATAATATAGAGTGATAAGTCTCGTAATAAATCAGCCTCTGGACCAAAACCAGTTAAACTTTTTACGGCTTGTTCATGTAATTCTTGAGCTTTTTCTTTTGCACCATTTAAACCTAATAAAGCAGGATAAGTGGGTTTATCATTATCTTGGTCTTTGCCTTGGGTTTTACCTAAAGTTGCTGTATCACTTTCTTCATCAAGAATATCATCTTTTACTTGAAATGAAAGACCAATACATTTTGCATAGTGATCAAGATTTTTTGCAATTTCTGGGTCTAATCCTATTTTAGCTAAGGCTGCCATATTGACGCTTGCACGGATTAAAGCGCCTGTTTTATGAATATGCATATTTTCTAATTCAGGCAATGTAAGTTGAGTTCCAACAGACTCTAAATCTATTGCCTGGCCGCCAACCATACCCAGAGAACCACTCGCTTTAGTCAAAGTGGCAATCATTTTTAAGCGACTTTCTGCAGCCACTTTAATGGATGGATCGGTAGCTAAAACATCAAAGGCCAAGGCTTGTAAAGCATCGCCAGTTAAAATAGCGGTGGCTTCATCATAAGCAATATGTGAAGTTGCTTTACCCCGTCTTAAATCATCATCATCCATTGCTGGAAGATCGTCATGAATTAAAGAATAAACATGGATTAATTCAACGGCACAAGCAGGACCATCTAAAATATCTTCAGATAAGCCCAGAGCTTTTCCTGTCGCATAAGTCAGCATTGGACGCATACGTTTACCGCCATCCAAAGTGCTATAACGCATAGCTTCATGTAGTTTTTTGGGTAATACACCTGCAGACGGTAAGCGTGCATCTAAGGCGCGTTCAACTCGACTTTGGGTGGATATAAGATATTCTTTTAATGAATTACTCATCGTTAAAGGGCTCCAGGGTTTGTTTACCGTTTTTTTCTAATAAAATTTGTATTTTTTGCTCAGCATCTTGCAATGCTTTTTGGCAAGTGCCCGTTAATTTAACACCGCGTTCAAATGACTTTAAGGATTCTTCCAGGGATAAATCCCCTTGTTCCATTTGTTCAACCAGTTGCTCGAGTTCTTCAAGAGAATCTTCAAATAAAGTGACACTTTTTTTTCTAGGCATAATGTTGATGGTGTTGTTGTAATCTTTTGGTGTTTCTAAGCTCCAAGAAAAATGATTACATGATACGATAATAAATTTTCTCTATTATATCTTAATTATTAGCACCTATGAGTAGCGAATATAACGCAGCAGCAATTGAAGTTTTAAGTGGATTAGACCCTGTAAAAAAACGACCAGGAATGTACACAGATACTACAAGACCCAATCACTTGGTTCAAGAAGTGGTCGATAATAGTGTTGATGAAGCCATGGCTGGTTATGCGGATAGTATTGAGGTGGTTTTATTTAAAGATGGCTCAGCGTCAGTAAAGGATAACGGGCGAGGAATGCCGGTAGATATTCACCCTGAACAAGGTATTCCCGGGATAGAAGTAATTTTGACTCAGTTACATGCGGGTGGTAAATTCTCGAATAAAAACTATCAATTCTCGGGCGGCCTGCATGGAGTTGGCGTTTCTGTTGTCAATGCATTGACAACTAAATTAGAAGTTGAGGTTAAGCGTAATGGCATTGTTTATAGCATGGGCTTTGCTAATGGTGATAAACAAACAGATTTAACGGAAATTGGTACCGTAGGTAAGGCAAATACAGGGACCAGTATCACTTTTTGGCCTGATGCAAAATATTTTGATTCTAATAAAATTTCAGTGCTTAAACTAAAGCATGTTTTACGTGCCAAAGCAGTACTGTGTCCTGGCTTAAAGCTATCTTTAAAGTCAGAGCAAACAGATGAAGAGTGGGAGTGGTGTTATCTAAATGGTTTAAAAGAATATTTATTGGACAGAATAGGTGATGTAGAAATTTGTCCGGAAATTCCTTTTATGGCTGAATCTTCTGCAACAACAGAGGCTGTCGAATGGGGGATTGTTTGGGCACTGGATAGTTTACCTGAGGTGATTGCTGAAAGTTATGTCAACCTGGTTCCAACAGCACAAGGCGGTACGCATGTTAATGGGTTAAGGGCTGGATTAACTGAAGCAATGCGAGAATTTTGCGAATTTAGAAACCTATTACCACGAGGGGTAAAAATTGCACCTGAAGATGTTTGGGAAAATTGCCACTTTGTGTTGTCAGTTAAATTAGAAGACCCTCAGTTTTCAGGGCAAACAAAAGAACGTTTAAGTTCAAGAGAATGTGTTCCTTTTGTTTCAGGTATTGCGAAAGACAGTTTTAGTTTATGGCTGAACCAACACCCTCAGGAAGGTGAAAAAGTTGCTGAGATCATTTTAGCCAGTGCCCAAAAGCGCCTTAAGTCGAGTAAAAAAGTAGTTAGAAAAAAACTAACTTCAGGCCCGGCTCTACCTGGTAAATTAGCAGATTGTTCATCACAAGACCTCTCTCGAACTGAATTGTTTTTAGTGGAAGGGGATTCTGCAGGTGGCTCGGCTAAGCAAGCGAGAGATAGAGAATTTCAGGCTATTATGCCATTAAGAGGGAAAATTCTTAATACCTGGGAGGTTGATTCAACTCAAGTCATGGCATCACAAGAAGTGCATGATATTGCAGTCGCTTTAGGAATAGACCCTGATTCTAATGATTTAACAAACTTACGTTATGGCAAAATTTGTGTTCTAGCAGATGCTGACTCAGATGGGAATCATATTGCGACATTGATATGTGCATTATTCTATAAACATTTTAACTCGCTGGTAAAAGCCGGACATGTTTTTATTGCAATGCCTCCTTTGTATCGAGTTGATATAGGTAAAAAAGTATTTTATGCACTAGATGAGTCAGAACGACAAGGTGTATTAGCCAGAATTGAGACGGAAAAACTGAAAGGTAAAATTAACATTCAGCGTTTTAAAGGTCTAGGGGAAATGAACCCTGGTCAATTAAGAGAAACAACTATGAACCCAGATACCAGAAGACTAGTACAGCTAACAGTTGAAGAAGAAGACGATACTGCAGAACAACTAGACTTGTTATTAGCGAAAAAACGCTCACAAGATAGGAAACATTGGCTGGAAACTAAAGGTAATTTGGCAGAAGTTTAAAGCAAAACCAGCTAAGTCTATATTTACCTGATTACCTATAACTCGATGTTCCAGTTTTTTTAACTTGAATTCAGAAAA
>CAYYNM010000263.1:0-3895 GCA_964472945.1 uncultured Methylomarinum sp.
GTAACAGCCGGAAACGAGCTTCAGTCACATCGTGGGTTGCAGCTTCTGCTTGATAAGTGGCGGCCTGTTCACGCAAGGCGAGCTTACCAAAGAAAGGGATTGCCTGAGAAATTCCACCCTGCAATTGGGTCATATTTTCCTGGCGAGTATCGAAAGTGTCGACCGGTAAATTTAAAGCGTTAAAGCTGATAATAGGATCAGGTAAACTGCCAACCTGTGAGGGTATGGCCGCCAGAGCTTCAGACCGTGCCTGAATTTGAGCCAGGTTGGGGTTGTCTTGCACAGCAATATCAAGTGCTGATTGCAGGGTTAATACTGTATTTTGCTCGGCATTAACAATATTGGATAAAATCAGCAACATAAAAAATGTGCTGGCTTTGTTGGGTAAAATCATAAGATCCTCTTACACAAGGGAAGTTAAAAAGTGTGTGTATAGAAGAGGAATGTATTATGTAGGATGTGCTGACGACAGAAAGCGCATCAACTCGATGATGCAGATGGGCTCGGTAACCGCTCCTGCGTTACTCTACTACACACCATCCATGATGTTATTCGTAGCTCAGCGCATCCTACATTCTTTGAGTATATAGAAATACCATTCCTCTATTAGAGGATAAGTTTGGGGGGTCTTAAATCAGGGGATAAAGAGGTTTCGTAAGGTGAAACATATTCATAAAGTGAATAAGTGGGCGTGGTGATTATATTAATCTCAGGCATAGAAGATATTATGCCAAAACCACCACAAATATGGATAGTACAACTATCACTACTGTGGCAATCTATATCTGATTGATTGTTTTGCGACCCTTTATGTATTTTTTTATGATCTAAATGAATTGCATTATTAGCTGGCTGAGTATCAGAAAAGTTCTGAAATTCTGACAGATGCCCCGACGTACCCATCCCTACACAATGGTCAAACGCCGATGCAATGGGCGTTATCAGCATCATCAGTATAAGTATAATTGGCATACCTTGTTTGGTCATTTAAGTCGCTAAAGAGCTTAATAATGATTAAATGATATACTAATTAAAAATTAATATCAATAAAAACTATAACCCTGAAACTGCTTATCTCCTAAACTATGTTATATAACACATTTAAAATACGTCAAATAACACAATTTTACTAACTATCGCTATGAAGAAGAAAATATATTTATAAAAATCAAGGTGTTAAATGGTGGTATAAAAAATGCTTATTAATCTTTTAAGTTTAAACTTATGTTTATGCTAGAAACCTAATTATTACCAATAAGATGTTAGATCGAAGTGATTTGATAAAACGTGTTGTGAAAAAGGGAAAGATCTATACTTCGCGTGGTCACGGATGCGGAATTTATAAGCTGCTGATTTTTGTCGATAGCAAGGCGTTGAAACAGGCGCATAGCAAGCTACGCAACTGTTTCAGCAACGCAGCTATCGGCAAAAATTCAGCGGTTAGAAATCCGCAGTCGTGACCGCGCGAAGTATAAACAAACTTTTCTAAATTATTTGGATTTACAATGAATTACATGAGACCAATCAAAAATGACAAACAAAAACAATATTCAGATATTTGCCTGGGTTGCCCTGTCAGCCAGCTTGTTATTAATTCCATCCTATAGCTGGTCGCATGGTTGGGCGGGTAAACGCTTTTTCCCGTCGACACTGGCAACGGAGGATCCTTTTGTTAACGACGAGCTATCTTTTGTCGCTGGTCATATCAAGGCACCTGATGAAGAAGGCAGATTGACACGTACCACCAATATTGAGGCTGAATATACCAAAACTATTTTTCCTAAATTTGGGATTAGCCTGGGGGGAAACTATAATTTTGTTGATCCGGCGAATGGTGAACCAAATCAATCAGGCTTTAGCAATATGGATGTTGGTGCTAAATATCAATTTTTTACCAGTGAAAAATATGAATCATTATTATCACTGGGGTTAGGTGCCAGTATTGGCACAACGGGTGATCCCAATGTACCGGAAGCTGATACTTTCTCAACTGTGGCACCTGGAATATTTTTTGGTCAAGGTTTTGGTTTTTTGCCAAAAACCCTAAAGTATCTCAAACCCATTGCTATTACTGGTCTGTTACAGGCCAATGTTCCTATTACCGGACATAGTACTGTAGGTGGAGTAATTCTCCAAAACTCAAATACTTTGACCTGGGGGGGTGCTATCGAATATTCTATTCCCTATTTACAGAGCTTTATTAAAGACACAGGCATCCCCGGACCTTTCAAACGTATGGTTCCATTGGTTGAAGTATCTGCAAGTAGTTGTATAGATAGCGAATGCTCAGGAACAACGGGTACCATTAATCCTGGTATTATCTGGGTTGGTGATTTTATACAGTTTGGCCTTGAAGCCACAGTTCCTTTTAATAATGCAACGGGCAACAACGTGGGTGTCCTTGCTCAATTTCATATTTTTATTGACGATGTTGCTCCAAAAACTTTTGGCCGCCCTTTATTTGGTAATTGATCCATGGAAACAACAATGACTTTTTTTAAAACACTCTTTTTTCTTATCTTGCAACTAGGGTTCTCATCGGTTCAAGCGCACGCTTTTATTGAACAGCAACAGCCTAAAGCCGGTGAAGAGCTCAATTCACCGCCAAAAGCCATCATACTCACCTATAACAAAAATATAGAACCCGCATTCAGCACTATTCAAATTATCAACGAGGCATCACAAACCGTGATTGAAACCAGCAAAGCCAAAGGTGTTGAAGGTGAATCCAACAAACTGATTATGCCATTACCCAAGCTGATACACGGTGAGTATCGTGTTAAATGGGTGGCCTTGTCACGCGATGGTCACCGTACGATGGGGGATTACACTTTTACTATTCAATAATTGACTTTTTTTATGACTCACTGGGTTCATGTTCTCACGGCATTTGTGCAATATTTAGGGTTCATCGTCTTAATAGGAGCACTGGCAACGCGCAATATAAAAGATATTTACCTTCCCTCGGCTTTTTCGGCGACAGTCCAGGGAAGGGTTAATAGCATCCTCGTTATAGCACTGATAGCAATAACTATCTGCGCCCCTTCAGTATTAGCGATACGCGCTACCATGATGACAGGAAGTTCCGTAATGGAAATCTTACCTGCATTGCCAACGCTACTTTTACACACGCATTATGGTTTTGTCTGGTTAATACGTTGTGCATTACTGTTAATCTTATGGCTATTGATCCTGCCCCTGATAAAAACTAATAAACAATGGACAGTCAAACTTATGTTTATTGTTGCATCCTTTATCGGTTGGACTATAAGTGCTGCGGGTCATGCCTCCGGATGGGACGATTTTAGCTGGCAGCAATTAACCGATTGGCTACATATTATCAGTGCTTCACTGTGGGGTGGCGGTATGTTAAGTATGCTGTATGTTATTTGGCCTTTATTACATGCAGAGGCTTGCCAAGATTTTATTAATCTTGCTGTCTTACGTTTATCTCGGCTTGCTACAAAGGTGTTTATGATTACTATAGTCACGGGACTGGTTAATCTTTATTTGCAGTTTTCTACTCCGGCTGATTTAGTGAATACGAGTTATGGTCAAATTTTATTTATCAAAACCACTTTGGTATTGATGATGCTATATTTCGCTTTCATTAATCGGTACCTATACTTAGGACAGCTGCAACAAGAAACGCTCATAACAGATAAAGGGTCAAAAATCGCTCGTTTTTTGCTGTTTTTTGCGCCTGGCTTGCTACAGAAACTTGATAAAACGGCTAGTCGACACTTTTTTCAAATATTGATTCTGGAAACGCTATGCCTGTTTGCCGTATTAGTTTGCACATCTATCCTTAGACATGGGCCGCCACCACCACATATGATGATGTAAAAATTTTTAAAGGAATTTGCGACCAAGCTAAAATTAACTGCTCTGACCC
>CAYYNM010000264.1:0-3879 GCA_964472945.1 uncultured Methylomarinum sp.
AAGCTACGCAACTGTTTCAGCAACGCAGCTATCGGCAAAAATTCAGCGGTTAGAAGTCCGCAGTCGTGACCGCGCGAAGTATAATTACTTAATTACCGCTCTTTAGCCATTAATTACATAATGCACAAAAATACTGGCAAAATAACCTACTGCAATATATGGCGTCCATTTTAAATGACTAAAAAAAGTATATTTATGTTTTGATGTTCCCATAAGTGCAACACCTGCGGCAGACCCAACAGAAAGCATGGACCCACCTGTTCCCGCTGTTAATGTTGCCATTAACCACTGGTATAAATCCATATCTAAATTCATGCTCAATACTGCAAACATCACCGGAATGTTATCAATAATCGCTGAAATAAAACCCACCAGGATATTTGCTGTTGTATCACCGAGACCATCATACATTGCACCTGAAAGCAGCTCTAAATAACCAATATATCCTAAGCCACCTACGGCAAAAATTACCCCAAAGAAAAAGAATAAAGTATCCCATTCGGCATCACGAACTTTATTAAAAATATCAAATGATTCATCATGATATAGTTTATTAATACTATAGCCATAAATCATCAATACCGCCAAACCAATCATCATTCCCATAAAAGGAGGCAAATGAAAAAACTGTTTAAAACTAACGGCTGTAACGATTGTTAGTAAAAATAAGACACAAACCTGAATTGCACCTGGTTTTAACATAATAGCTGCTTCATTAGTGGCTGATGGCTTCTCATCCGGCACAGCTAAGTACATAAAATAAGCAGGCACAATATAGTTTACGACTGAAGGAATAAATAAATCAAAGAAATCAAAAAACTCTGCATAACCAGCCTGCCAAACCATTAAGGTAGTAATATCGCCAAAGGGGCTAAATGCACCCCCCGCATTAGCGGCAACCACTAGATTCACCAATCCAATCGCTACAAATTTATCATTACCCTTACCAACAGCCATCACAACTGCACCGACCAATAGTGCTGAGGTTAAGTTATCTGCAACAGCTGACAAAAAGAAAGTAATAACCCCCGTCACCCAAAATAACTGTTTAAAACTAAACTCTTTCCTAATCATCCATGAACGTAGGGCTTCAAACACATTACGCTCAGCCATAGCATTGATATATGTCATTGCAACCAGCAAAAACAACATCAAAGCAGCGTATTCTTGCAAGTTATACTCAAAGGCATCATGTAAATCTTCTACCGAAACACCGGCATCTATTGCCATAACGGCTGCATGTGCCCAAATTATCCCTGCCACCAAAATAACGGGTTTTGATTTACGCAGGCCGGTAAATTCTTCGGCCATAACAAAGCCGTATGCAACAATAAAAATCAGAACAGTATATATCCCTCTCTCCGTTCCCGTAAGACCCAAGTTAGCAACAGACTCTCCAGCCATTGCCAGTTGCGGCATTAATAACAAGCCCGCCAAAACTAATAATAATCGATACAAAACAACCCCCCTCATATACAGGTAAATAAATGCAACACAAAATAATTGGCAATACTATCACTATATAATTACCTTTGTCATTTAATGCATCTCAGTATATGATTATAAGCCTTGATTTTTAGCCTAGGAATAAGTAAAAAACACCTTATGTATCAGTATAACGATAACGACCAGACCCTCATTAATGAGCGAGTCACCCAATATAGAGGACAAACCGAACGCTATTTAAATGGCGATCTTGGTGAAGATGAATTCCGCACATTACGCTTAATGAATGGACTCTATATTCAAACTCACGCACCTATGCTACGCGTGGCAGGACCCTACGGCTTACTTTCTTCAAAACAACTGCGCATGCTAGCGCATATATCCAGAAAGTATGATAAAAGCTATGCTCACATCACCACGCGACAAAACATTCAGTTTAACTGGCCAGATTTAAAAGATGTTCCGGATATTTTAGCCGATCTAGCTAGCGTTCAAATGCACGCTATCCAAACCAGTGGTAATTGCTTAAGAAACACCACAACTGACCATTTGGCAGGCGTTTGCATTGATGAAATAGAAGACCCAAGGCCTTACTGTGAAATAATACGTCAATGGACAACATTACACCCTGAATTTGCTTATTTACCTCGCAAATTTAAAATAGCCGTAAGCGGTGCAGAGCATGATAGAGCAGCCACTCAACTACATGATATTGGTTTACACATCATTAAAAATGACGCAGGGGAAACCGGCTTCAGAGTCTTAGTTGGCGGCGGCCTAGGCAGAACACCCGTTATTGGTAAAGTTATTAGGCCCTTTTTAGAAAAACAACATTTACTCTCTTACCTTGAAGCCATTGTTCGAGTTTACAACCTGAATGGCCGCCGTGATAATAAGTACAAAGCACGTATAAAAATACTGGTTAAAGAAAGTGGTATTGAGAAAATGACCGAATGGGTCGAAGCAGAATGGCTACAAATTAAAGGCGGTATGGAAGTTACTGACTCTCGTTTTAATGAGATTAAAGCATATTTCATACCTCCGGCTTACGAGCCAGATGCTGACCAAGACAAGTCTTTTGATTCAAATAAAGCACAATCAACTGCTTTTGCTACCTGGGTAAAATACAATACGGCTGACCATAAAACACCTGGCTACCGAGCTGCTTTTGTTTCATTAAAAGCACCAGACTCTCCCCCGGGTGACATCACCGATAAACAGTTAGATGCCATTGCTGATTTAGCCGATCAATATAGCTTTGGGGAAGCGCGCAATACCCATAGACAAAATATAGTATTGGCTGATATTAAACAAGCAGAGCTGTTTGATTTATGGCAAAAACTTGATGCACTATCCCTTGCTACACCCAATATTGGTACAGCAACAGATATGATTTGTTGCCCAGGCTTAGATTTTTGTGGCTTGGCAAATGCAGGCTCAATCGACATTGCTAAAGAAATCAATGAAGCCTTAGATGATATTGACTATCTACATGATATTGGTGATATAAAAATTAATATGTCTGGCTGCATGAATGGTTGTGCCCACCAAAGTGTTGGTCATATTGGTATTTTAGGTGTTGATAAAAAAGGCGTTGAGTGGTACCAATTAACACTAGGAGGCTCCTCTGAAAACGAGGCGGCACTTGGCGAACGCCTGGGCCCAGCACTTGCAAAAGAACAGGTAACTCAAGCAGTAAGCACCATCCTAAAGACTTACATTGAAAATCGTTTAGATCAAGAAGTATTTTTGGATACAGTTAAACGTATTGGCATCAACCCATTTAAAGAAGCAATCTATTAAGCCCTATGAAAATAATTAAAGACAAACAAATTATAGAAGATAGTTGGCGTCATATTACTGATGAAGAAGAAATAGGCAGTGGTAATATTACTGTTTCTTTACCTCGCTGGATCAAAGAAAAAAATACTTTATTAGCTCACCAGGGAAAAGTAGGTATTAGAATTTCCCCAGCAGATAAAATTGAAGATATTTCTGCCGACCTCAATAATATAAGCCTAGTTGCCGTGGAACTACCTGTTTTTACAGATGGCAGAGCTTTTTCACATGCAAGACTACTAAGAAGCCGTTATGGGTATGAAGGTGAAATACGTGCAATTGGCAAGTATATACCTGACCAGGTATTTTATTTACATAGAGTCGGTGTTAATGCCTTTGAGCTTGAAAATACCGAAGAACTGCCTCTTGCTCTTTCCACATTGAATGATTTCACTGTGGAGTATCAAGTATCTAGCAATTAGAAGGCAAATATTTTAATTTTCATAGCTATTACTCTATGTTCCAGTTTTTAATTGTTGCTTTTGTAAAGTGCTGAAAAACGGGGAGGATAGAGAGAATCCTTTTCTACAAATACTAGCTTTATGGGGTAATGATCAATGTCATTAAGTTAAGGAAAAAGAGCTTTTTTTATTT
>CAYYNM010000265.1:0-3863 GCA_964472945.1 uncultured Methylomarinum sp.
TTGAAACCTTTGTCGATACCACGCAATACAAAGGCACTTGTTATCGAGCGGCCAAGTAAGTGCTCAATACTCGACGTAATTCCCGTCCCTCTCAAATAATGCCACACTGCGCCTAACAAATAACAGCAGGTAATATAAAATGGCATTAATACCTTTAAATAAAGCAAATAACACTTTCTGGTTAGATCACATAGCACAATGGCTATCGTCGGGGCTATCTCAATCCGCTTATTGTAAGCAACATGATTTATGCCGGAAAAGGTTTAATTATCATAAGCAGCGTTCTAATCTTGCTGAACAAAAAAACACACCATCCACGGAATTTGTTCCTGTTCAGCTTGAGACTACGATGACTACAATTAATTAATAATGCCTATTCACCCAGTCCTTGTAGCGAAGTAAATATATTTAAAAATGCTTTTTTTAAAACATTGCTAGTGTCTCGACCCCGTTTATAAAGCTATTTTAACAACTTATCCCTTATTGGGGCGCAGGCTTTAGCCTGCTCTTGCTATGAAAAATGCAGCTTAAAACCTGCCTCCCAAAAGATTATTAATCATGAGATTATTTTTGTTACAACTACAAATTCAACCCACCCCAAAACATTTACCGCCTAATTCTGTCTCCATACCACGACATTGAAAAAAATAGTTGGCAAATTTTCAAACATTTTAAAATACAAAATATTTTTACCCTAAAGTCACTAAGATTTTCCTGCCCTGGCCAGTAATCTTACTTATTTATGTAAAGTATTTTTGTCGTTTTTAGCCGACAAATTAATTAATATGGGCTTATAAATATGGAGAAGGATTATCCTATCAATTTAAATTTGAATATTTTAAAAATAGCAATCTCCCTTTCTTGAACCAGACAAAGCTAAAGCCTCACTTCTAAATGTTATGAATAAATATTGTTCCCTGACCATCAAACAGGTAAACCATTATCTTGAAAATACTTTTCAGACTGCATTTCAACTAATCTTGACAAGGTTCGTTTAGTGTCAAAATCTTTATCTTTAAAATCAATTTTTTCTAAAGGCTGCCCCAAAGTACAAATAAGTTTTACTTTCTTTTCATACAAGGTATCAATTAATGTTACAAATCGCCTTACTTGATCTCTAATCTCTAGTGTTAAAATCGGAATATTAGCTATTAACACCGCATTAAACTCGCTCGCAACAGCTAAATAGTCAGCGGGACCCAGCTCTCTACTGCAAAGTTCATCAAATGTTGAGTATAAAATATCGCCGTGTACTTTAGAAAATTCTACTGCTCTTTTTTTTATCCACAAGGTCTTTGATTCAACAGCTCCATTATTGGTTAACTCATTAAATCGTTGCTGTAAAAATATATCACCCTTCTCTCTGTCACCGACATAGAATACAGTTTCCATTGATTTAAAATACAATAGCCGATAGTCTTCTTTTGCTACTAGCTCTATCACTTCTGCTGATTGCTTTAATAATGTTATAAAAGGTAAAAAGAGTGTTCTTTGTAGGCCATTTTTATATAAATCATCTGGATGTTGATTTGATGTTGCAACAAAAACAACACCTCGCTTGATTAATTGAGTAAATAATCTTGATAGTAGCATAGCATCCGCTATATCTGTCACATGAAACTCATCAAAGCATAATAGTAAAGAGGTTTTCCTTATTTGTATTGCTAACGAAGTTATTGGGTCTGCTTTATTTTGTTTTTGACTTTGATAAATATAGTTATGCACTTCCTGCATAAAGGCATGAAAATGTACTCGGCGTTTTAATTTGATCGGACATGCATCAAAAAAAACATCCATTAACATACTTTTACCTCGGCCTACATCACCAAAGATATAAAGGCTTTTTGTAGTTTGTTGCGATGAGGAGAATAGCTGATTAAAAACCAAATGTTTATTTTGCTCAACTTGAGCAGAAATATTATCTAATAGTTGCTGTAAATGCCCTAATACTAAAATTTGAGCTTCATCACTATAGATATGATGTTTAACCACAAGCTCTCGATAACGTTTTTCTAAAATATCATCTAATACTTGTGAATGCTGATACTTTTGGGGGGAGGGCTTTAATACGAAATCAAACATATTTGTTTTTTTGTGTGCGATAGCGTTTACACTCGTAGACAGTCATTAAGTTAAGTATTTTTTGTTTTTGTAGGGTGGATTAGCGATAGGGTTACGCTATCGCTCACCCAAGCTACATTTCCCTTAACTTGATAGCATTACACTGCGCCCCATAATTACTAAGCTAAATCAAATTTAATATCAGCTAATAAAAGAGGTGACTTATTTATGGGTAAAAGTTGTGTTGTAATTTCTGTATATTGTCCTTGTTTTGGTTTTTGATATACCGTTAAACTCTTTTTTTGTGTATCAATCAGCCAATACTCGGATATACAAAACCTAGCATAGAGCAGCAATTCTAAATTTTTGCCACCCCTTAAATATCAATAGATTACAGGCATATTGTAAAATATCTTCAGCATTTGGCAATGAGTCTTCATAATCATTTACCTTTGATTTTAATATGGCAAAATCTGGTTCAGGTTCTGACAAATCAGCTTAAATAACGGGGTTCTGTACCGAAACCAGCGCGCTGTCTCCCACGGCACGAACCAATTCTCTGGTTAATCGATTAACATATGACAAATGCGTTGATCCAATAGAGGCCATATCAATAATTTCTCCTTCAATTAACTCTACCCTGGCATCAAGGCTAAAAACATCTGTTTCAGCCATTTTCTGATAGTCTAAGACAGATATAAGGTGTGGTGTATAAAGTTTTGTTGATGTGTTCAGCATTTTTCACCTCAATAACATTTTAATTGTAACTAGTTTCTGTGGAAGCTGTTTTCCTTTACAATTAACCACAGTTCATAAGTTGTAGAGCGGACTTCAGTCTGCTATGACATCAATTTGGCTCACGCTATTGCGAGCTGAAGTCCGCTCTACAAGTAGCAGTTAATTAAGCTATGGCTTGTATTTAGCCAAGTAAAACTTTTGAATAACAAAATTGTAAGCATTTGATTTTATTGCTCTCTGATTGATGACCGAGAGTGGCCTAATTCGCTACTTACATAATTAGCAGCACTTAATATGCATACATAACCATTATTTTTAACCACGGAGTACACTGAAAGCACAGAGGAGAGCAAGGTAAAATTATTCACCACCTTTCAATAACGGCTCTTGCTCATTGAAATCTCAGTGATCTCTGTGTACTTCGTGGTTAAACAGTTCTTACAAAACTCTTAAATAACAAGATTGTAAGTCTTTTATTTTGTTATTCTCTGATTGATGGTCGAGAGCGGCCTAATTCGCCATTCAGATAAAGAATATTTCTTTTCTGATTTTTTCTTAAAGTCAAAATTATTTTCATTATGTCAACACTAAAAATAGGCGACAAAGCCCCTGAATTTTCATTATTTGATGATAAAAACAATATGCGTAATTTGTCTGATTACCAAGGGAAGTGGCTAGTATTATTTTTTTATCCCAAAGACAATACACCTGGCTGTACCATAGAGGCATGTCAATTCAGAGAAAATTATGTTGCTATTTCTACTGAAAATACAAAAATACTGGGTATAAGCACTGATAAAATAGATAGTCACAGCCAGTTTATTAGAAAATACCAACTGCCTTTCCCTTTACTTTCTGATGATACTGGGACTATAAGTAAACTTTACGACTCTTTATTTAAACTAGGGCCAATTAAATTTTGCAAAAGACATAGTTTTATTATTGACCCAGAAGGTAATATTGCTAAAATTTATAGAAAAGTAACACCATCACAACATAGCAAACAAATTATTGTTGATATAAAAGCCTTACAAGCTAGCTACAAGAATAAAGATAAATAATCC
>CAYYNM010000266.1:0-3856 GCA_964472945.1 uncultured Methylomarinum sp.
ATGAAATGAGGATAGTTCTGTTTTAAATACTGAGTTTTTCAACAGTATCGACCCATTGCTGCCGTTCACGAACCAGACATAATTTTCTTCAACTTCTCAAAGCTGACGTTCAAAACTAATTTTGCATGAAACGAGCATAGATTGGCTTTACTGCATCATGCAACATGCAACATGGGGGCACGATTTGCTAAACACTTAATTCAAACATAAACTATTGATTAATAATAAGGTCTATATAAGAGAATGCTGTTAATGTTATACGGACCTGTTTAACAACTGTTAGCAAATCGAAGGGTACGAGTTATGAGTGAAAACAAATATAACCCTGCTTATGATGATAATAAATTCCTCAACACTATCTATGTTGGAAAAAGAATGAGCTGGAATGGACGTTATGTAGAACTAATCACTGAAGACAGTCAGCAGTATTTTGTTGTTTCAGAAAAAGCAAGTGCAACATTATATGAAACCGATGGTGGTAGGCAAAAGATACAAGCAACCGTTCTTGATGTTGAAGGAAAAGTTCCGGTTATATATATTTCAAGAATCAATGTTAAAACGGGAAAGATCGCCAATAATGGCGAGCATCAAATTTGCTTGTACCCAGAAGTTGCTGAAAAGCTATATCATTTTCTTGGAAAAGTTAAGTCTATTGATTACACAAACCCAAATAGTTTTAAAGTTGCTACTGAAAGTCTAGAAAAATTAAACGAAAACCCTATTCGTGGCTCTGATAGTTATTTTTCAGAATTAAGGAAAGATCCAAAATGCGCAGAAATAATAGAAAAATTAATTAATGAAGGTGCAATAACCTCCAAAGATATAGTAAACACTTCCTTCAGAAAAAAAGAGTTGGGAGTCTTCAAGATGCTAATTGATGAGAGTGATTACTGGAAAACTTATGCATCTGAAAATGGTATTAAAGATAAGAAAGAAGAAAAGGTTTGGCAGTTTTTCCTTGAAAAAAATGAATGGATATTTGGCTATGGCCTTGACTATCGTTTTAAAACCATATTGCAACGAGAATCACATGTTTCAGATGCTGAACTGGATGGGTCCAACACAGTCATAGCCGATTATTTACTTGGTGACAAGAAGTTCACTACTTTTGTTGAGATCAAAAAACCATCGACACCATTATTTGGGAAAGCAAAAGAAAGGTCTAATAGCTGGAGGCTCTCTAACGACGTTGTTCATTCTGTTTCGCAAATACTTGAGCAGAAGGCATCAGGCCTTATAAAATTAGACAAACAACAATACGATTCTATTGGAAACCCTGTCATGCAAAAAGCGTATGATTCTAAAGTGATTCTTATTATGGGGCATTGGAAACAACTGAAAGAATCAAGTAATGAGCTAGAATCTGAAATAAAAAAGAAGACATTTGAATTATTTCGTAATGACAGTCGGAATATTGAAACCTTAACTTATGATGAGCTCTATGATAGAGCTAGATTTATTGTAGAAGGTGAAAAAATGGAGATTGAATCAGAGGATAAAACAGACGATATTCCATTTTAATTTTGACGACTGAAAAAGTCAGGCTGTAAGGTTTAAAGTCACTATCTCTCGGTATAATTTTCACTAACCTTTGCTTTCACAGCGACGGCAAAAGCCGCGCTTGAAACAAGCGTTGAATGTATTAATATGACACTATATATGAGAGTTTGTAATTCGGGTGTTAGGCGGCACACCGCCTAATAAGGTAAAAGGTGGCATGCCGTCTAAATCACTGAGGAACAACCATGAGTAATGAAGACGTTAGTTTTGAAGAACTTGATTTAGATAAAGATCAAATAAAACACATGATCAAGTTTAGGAAAAAAGAGATCAAGAAAATATTTAAAAAATACTCATGTCCAGAGCATAAGGAACTAGCAAAATTAAAAAGCGTAGAAAGAATAGATGGCTCATTCGAGATTGATTTTTCAACATGCTGTGAAAACCATAGAGACTTCATTCAAAATAAAGTGAATAGTTAATACTCTTATGCATAAAACACTATAAGTCGTTCAAAACGGATTTTTTAAAAGCGGCGCTCTCGCTTCACTTTTAAAAAACCCTTTAACTCAATCGTTAGCCAAAAAAATGAATAACAAAAAGCAAGAAAGCCTATCAGATAATCTCGCAATAACAGTCGCAGAAACTGGAAGCCTAGAACTGCCCGCAGAAATACTTGAATTTACAATTGATCAAGTCATGGATGATGGTATTTTAAAAGACATACCTGTAGTTGGGTGGATTGCTAAAGGGGTTTCAATAACCCGTTCAATTTCAGATAGGATATTGCATCATAAAATTCTTAGGTTTCTGATTGAACTTGAGGTAATTGGTGAAGGCGATCGTGAAGCATTTCGTACAAAGATCCGAAATGAACCTGATTTTAGAAAAAAAGTAGGTGAGCATCTGCTGATTCTGCTCGATAAAATTGACGCATTTGATAAGACTACTTTGCTCGCAAAGTGCTTTGATCATTTTTTAACTGGCGATATAGAATACATGTATTTTCTCGATCTATCTCATGTCATTGGAAGTAGCCAGCTTTCTGATCTAAATGCTCTTTGCGTTCCTGATAATCAGAGAATTCTATTTGGCAGTACAGGAGTCGCTGTTGCATGCGGAATTCTCGAATACGGTATGGCTGACCCTGATGTTGGCGAAACCTTGCCAACACTTGGGACTAGAATGTCACCATATGGTAAAGACCTTAGAGACATATTCCTTGGTCGGTACCGTGAACGATTAGCTCAAGAGAAGGAACAAAGAGAACGCATGAAGAAGCTATATAAATCAAAAAACACAAAAAATGGCTAGCAAGGCGCTCAAGTCGGACGCTGAAAAACACGCCGCTTAGCTATAACGTTATACCTAAAAGAGAGGAATCATAGATGTTGAATGACAAGTTGTTCACCTCACATTTTCATAGCGATAACATCCCTACGTGGCCATGTCCCGAATGTGGAGTTCAATCGTTGTCTTGTTCTGACAAGCAGTTTCAAAAACAGTATAAAACTCCAATAGATACCAATCATCCTGCTTTTGAACCTGAATGGATAGAATACATATTCACCATGCATTTAGAATGTGCAAACTCTTCATGCGGTTGTCGAGTTGTCTGTGTAGGGACAGGAGATGTATCGCAGGAATACATTGAAGACGGTTCTGGTGATTGGGATTGGCTTGATACTTTTCAGGTCAAGTTTTTTGAACCAGCGCTCCAGATATTTGTACCGCCAATAGATACACCTGATTGGGTTAATAAGACTCTTGAGACCTCATTTTCAACATTCTTTTCATCACCAAGCACAAGTCTTAGCGCTTTACGTTCTTCTCTAGAGGTACTTCTTGGCGAAATGGAAGTTGCATCAGTCGATGAGAATGGAAAGTTTTTATCTCTAGCTAAGCGTATCAACTTGCTACCTGAAAATTATCGAAAAATTGTAGAGCCAGCGAATGCAATACGGTGGTTGGGAAATGATGGGACACATTCAGGGGGATTTCAGGTTCGCAAAAGTGATGTCCTGGATGGTTATAGAATTTTTGAACACATACTTATCGAGCTTTATCCTGAAAAGAGTGCATCTGTTGAAGCTTTAGTTGCACGTATAAATGAAGCAAAAGGTTTAGGCCGCTAGGTATAACAAACATGTCAACTGGACAACTTTTTGCTAAGCTCTTTTGTGCATTTCGCTTCGCTACATTCTTGCACAAAAGCACTCCAAAAAAATTGCAGGTTACAAGGGCGTTCAACGTCCGCTTTAAGTGGTTATTAATAGAAATTACGAAATTGGTTGAGCGACTGCTTCTGGCCCAGACTGTGTGAAAACTAAAAAACTTATTTTCACCTATCAGATCC
>CAYYNM010000267.1:0-3815 GCA_964472945.1 uncultured Methylomarinum sp.
TTTGATAACATGGCATAGAATCTCATTATATCAAAAAACTACAAGTTCGACCCACCACCAAGTTATTATCCAGATCAGGCTACCTTATACCTAATTCAAGAAAGCTACCAAGAGAAAAGCTGTCAGCCCAGTAATGCCAAACTAGATAACAAGACATTTTTTCAATACTACCTGATCTGAATCATATTCAGTAGACTGGTTTTAGTCCAAGTTATTTTAGTTGGCAATATAAGGAGGAACTGTCCATTTTTTACTCACTATTTTTTTAAAGCTTTGGCAAAAGCACTTGCTAATGTGCCTTGTGTATTACTTGGTTGTTGAGAGCTCTGTTGTCTCTTTTGCCCACTGCTTGTGTTTTTTTTCTTGGATATACCCTTTGCTACACTGGTTTCATCAGCATTGCGTTTCATAGAAAGTGCTATACGTTTTCGGGGTATATCAATTTCTATGACTTTTACTTTAACGTTTTCTCCTGTTTTAACCACGTCTCTTGGGTCTTTTACAAAGATATCTGCTAAATGAGAAATATGGACTAAACCGTCTTGATGTACGCCAACATCAACAAAAGCACCGAAGTTAGCTACATTTGTTACCACACCTTCAAGCATCATTCCTTCTTTAAGATCAGATATTTTCTCGATACCGTCTTTAAATTGTACGCTTTTAAACTCAGGTCGAGGGTCTCTCCCTGGCTTTTCAAGTTCTTGTAAAATATCTTTTACAGTTGGCAGCCCAAATTTTTCATTGGTGTAGTTTGCGGCTGTTAAACTACGTAGAAAACTACTTTGACCAATTAATTCAGTAATAGGTTTGCCTGTTTCTTCTATAATAGCATTAACAATAGGATAGGCTTCTGGGTGTACTGCTGAAGCGTCTAGTGGGTTTTTGCCTGACATAATACGTAAAAACCCAGCGGCTTGCTCATAAGCTTTTTCACCTAAACGAGGGACTTTTTTAAGTTGTTTCCGGTCATTAAAAGGTCCATTTTCATTTCTGAAGGCAACAATATTTTCACCGACACTGGCCGATAAGCCTGATACTTGCTTGAGTAGTGAGGCTGATGCGGTATTGACATCAACACCAACGGCATTTACACAATCTTCAATCACCATTTCTAAACTCTGCGAAAGTTGGACTTGGTTTACATCATGTTGATACTGACCTACACCTATGGACTTAGGCTCAATTTTAACCAATTCTGCAAGGGGATCTTGCAATCGTCTGGCGATAGATATTGCACCTCTAATGGTGACATCTAATTCTGGGAATTCTTTGGATGCAAGCTCTGACGCGGAATAAACAGAGGCACCCGCTTCTGAAACCATTATTTTCTGGAATTTTAAATTTTTATGTTGCTTCATTAAATCGGCAACTAATTGGTCAGTTTCTCTGGAGCCTGTGCCGTTGCCAATACTGACTAAATCAACTTGATATTTTTGGATAAGTTTTGCCAAACTGTTAATAGAGGCATCCCATTGATTTTTAGGTGCATGCGGATAAATAGTGTCAAAATCTAATAACTTTCCTGTGGGGTCTACTACGGCAACTTTAACTCCTGTACGAATACCGGGGTCTAAGCCCATAGTGGCTTTAGGCCCTGCGGGTGCAGCGAGTAACAGGTCTTTTAAATTACTGGAAAATACGCGTATTGCTTCAAGTTCGGCGGCTTCTCGTAGACGTAATTTTAAATCTAAATCAATACGGGTAAATAATTTGATTTTCCATCCTAACCTGGCAACTTCTGCAAGCCATGCGTCCGCTGGAGATGAAGTATCAGTAACATTGATATGGCGAGCAACTAATTGAGCGCATAGCTGGTGTTCCGCTTTATCATCTAAGCCAGGTTTTAAACTGATTGATAATAGATCTTCATTTCGCCCTCTAAATAATGCAAGTGCTCGATGAGAAGGGATTTTATTAATAGGCTCTTGGTAGTCGAAATAATCTTTAAACTTTGCTGCTTCGATTTCCTTACCTTTAACAAGCGTAGAGTGCATTATGCCAGTATTCCAAATACGCTCACGTAGTTCAGTCAATAAATCAGCATGTTCAGAAATACGTTCCATAATAATTTGTTTAGCACCTTCTAAGGCTGCTGTTACATCATTTATATTTTTTTCTGTGTTGATGTAATTAACTGCTATTTGCTCGGGAATGATACTGCGATCATTAAAAATAGTATCGGCCAGAGGTTCTAAGCCAGATTCTTTAGCTATTTGAGCTTTGGTTCTGCGTTTAGGTTTATAAGGAAGATATAAATCCTCCAGCAATGTTTTTGTATCGGCCTGGACTATTTTTTGTTCTAATTCAGCTGTTAATTTACCTTGAGAGATAATGCTTTCTAAAATGGTTTTACGGCGACTATTTAATTCACGAAGATAGTTTAGCCGTTCATCAAGTTGACGAAGTTGAATATCATCTAATCCGCCTGTTACTTCTTTTCTATAACGAGAGATAAAGGGAACCGTTGACCCTTCGTCAAGTAAGGTGACAGCAGCTTCAATCTGTTTGATATTAACGGCCAGTTCTTCAGCAATGCGTTGTATAACGTCCATTTATATTTCTATTTTAAAGGTTAGGATATTAAAAAAATGCATTGTAGCAGTAATGCCCTCAACTGTATTTTAATTGCTGTATTATTGTTTTCTAATTTTTAAGATGAGATGCAAAATGAAATCAAGAGATCGTCGGCAAGGTATAGTTCTAGTCCATACAGGAGAGGGAAAGGGCAAGTCGTCTAGTGCCATTGGTATGGTGTTTAGGGCTGCTGGCTGGGGGATGAAGGTTTGTGTTATTCAATATATAAAAGGAAAATGGCAAACAGGGGAACAAAAAGCTGCTGAAAAATTTGATAATATTGAATGGCATGTGTTGGGTGATGGCTTTACCTGGGATACAAAAAACCCTGAGCAAGATATTAAAACCAGCCGAGAAATATGGGAATTTAGTAAACAGAAAATTTTGTCTGAGGAATATGACTTTGTGTTGTTGGATGAAATAAACTATTGTTGTGGGTATCATTGGATTGCAGGGCAGGAAATAGCAGACTTTATTCGTGAGCAAAAGCCAGTTTGGATGCATTTGGTGATGACAGGGCGTAATGCAGCAACTGAAGTAATTGAAGTAGCGGATACTGTAACGGAAATGAGCAAAGTAAAACATGCTTTTACTCAAGGAGTTAAAGCTACACAAGGTATTGAGTTTTAAATTAATAATTGAATTATTGCGTATATTCACTTTTTATAATATAGTGAATCCGAATGTAAATAATTATAAAAAGTAAGTTAATCAACTGGAGAGATAATATGGGTGAATTAGGCGGCGCGCAAAAAATGATGATTGCAGTTGCAGGTGTTTTTGCAATAGGTTTTTTTTTAGTAGGGTCAAATAAAGAACAGTCTGATGAAGATAAAAAATCTGCAGCAATGATTCGAGATCGGGCAAATATGAACCGTATCGCAGGGCGAAAATGTCCTCAATTAATAAAAAAACAGACCGGCACACAGATTACTTCCTTAGTGGCTAATACTAAGACTGATAATGCAACCTATTTAACCTATGAATATAAGGGTGAAAAAGGTGATAACTTTAAGGATGCAAGTTGTACTTTATCCGCATCAGATACTGGTTTTCATATTACTAGCGTAATTATTGATGGCAATGAAACTATCAAATAAATAACAAAATATTTAAACCTGAGTTCCATATACAAGCTGAACTCAGGTTCCTTTCATAAATAATTACTGGATTGAGGCTTAGTCTAGGAGGCTGTCCGAGAACAGAGAACCTGCTACGGAAAAAGCCCTTTTGGCCAC
>CAYYNM010000268.1:0-3807 GCA_964472945.1 uncultured Methylomarinum sp.
CCTGTTGTGAAGGTGTTTAGGGTTGGGCATAATGTTTTTAAAGCCACAAAGAGTGCAGGCAAGGCTCCTGACTTCATAGTTTCCAAAGGTGGGACAGCATTTCCAGTGCCAAAAGGTGCTACAGGCCCTTCCCCTGTTGTTAACCCAGGTGGAAAAAAAACAGGTAGCGCTTTCACTGGCGGTAAAGGTGGAGCTAACGGGCAAGTGGATACGATGCGAATCATGAATCCAACCCAAGCAAGAGGTAAAAGTCCTGGTTATCCGAACGGGTATATCAAATACGAAAATAGGGCTGGTCAGGGTGTAAATCCAAATACTGGTCGTACAATTTCTAATAAAGATAGCCACTTCCCAATTAATTAAGAGCTTATTGTTATGACTTCTCTACAGATTCTAATTGGCCTCATCATCAATAAAATTGAGGTGGTACATGATTATATTCAGATTGTATTTTCTGATGGTATGATATTGAGCATTTTCAATAATTACCACTATGATGATCCTTCAATACTTGCTGTTGAAGGTATGGCAGTCAAATCTGTAGATGAAGGAGACAGTAAAATAACTATTACATTGGCAAATGGCAGGTATTTATCGATTGGTATGGAAGATGATGACTATAATGGTCCCGAAGCAATGGTTTTAAGGCGAGAGGGTGAATCACCTGTAGTTTGGAACTAATTCCTTGCTACAAAGGGAGTAAACAGCAAACTATCTCGTAGCGGTGCGTTTAAAGAAGCAAAACAGAAAGCTGGAGTTCCACGAAGCCAACATCCAGATAAAGTATTTCGGGAAAGAATCCGTGATCAAAATGGGTATGTAAAGGGGCGTGTTTATGAATTTAAGGGGCAGAATGGAAGTACGGCTACGATCAGAGAGCATTCTTTAGGCCATAAACAAGGTAATCATGGTTCTCATTTCAATAGTGAAGTTCGCTCAGCAGATGGTATTAAACAGTCACTGGGTGGGAGCGGCGACTCTCATACATACTTCACTAGGTGAAAAAATGAAGCCAGTTTATCTTTATGATGTCGGTATAAAACCCTGGGAACAAACAAAAACGGTGATTGACAGCAGGTTTGCCACAATTACTATTGTTCAACACTCGGTTAATGAATTGTTTGCTCTTTGGATTAATATTGTCGTAGTTATTTTGGGGTATCTACCTAGAGCTTTGAAGTGGCGGACTGTAGGTCATTCAATTCAAGGTTCGAAGGTCCAGGAGTTAAAATTATTAAAGCAACTAAAGTCTGATCTGAAGAATGAAGATCTACTTGAGAAAAATGAAGGTTCGAGTATTCTTTCATATATAAAAAAATTGTCCGAACCTTTGGAGGAGTTTGACCTGAATACGATTACTCAACCACTGTATACGATACTTTTATTTCTACCTGATGAAACACCGAACCTTCGTTCAATCTGGAATGTATATAAGAACTTTGACACTGGGCTGGATGCAAGAGGCATTGAAGCTGCCATATGTAAGTATGATGACATGCTTATTTGTCGGGTAACAGAATCCGACTCTCATGTGAGTGCTCAGTTTATTGGTGCAGTGGCACAGGTAGATAAGTTGTTAGCACAATTAAATGATTTAAATATTACTAGGGTTGAAGAAGGTGAAATTGCGAGCATAATTAACGATTAGTTGCTGCAAAGAGTGTAACTAAGACATCGCGTGCGGCTCGCCGTGAGGCTATGCGTAAAACTAACACTCCAACGAGTAGACCTGCAATCGAACAGTCTGGCACGGCAGGGCGACGGCAATACATTGTTGATGGTTCAAATGGGAAACCTAGGATAATCTCTCAGCATCCTGCAGATAAGGGGCACACCAAACCACATTGGCATTCTTCAACACCAAAAACAGATCCTATCACTCGTGAGATGCTAAGGAATCGACACGGACAGGTTAAATACAAGTCCGGTGGGCCATCTGTGCCATATGGGGATTGATGATGAAAATTGATATACATCCTCAAATAGGAGAGATATTGAGGCAGTGGTTGAGTGAGAGCATTAAAAGCTGTCAACCTAGATTATGCGCTGAATTTGAAGGCGCTATTGACACTAGTTTGTTTGAAACTTTATTGAAGGCTATTTGTGCTTGGAGTTCGAGCTTTTTGCTTGTCTTTGTGTCGTTTGATGATAAGGATTATGTCCAACTTGCTGATAAATCTAGCGTAAAGGAGTTGTTGAATAGTTACTTTTTGCGTGGTATTACTGTTACGATTGTAGATCCAGCTAATGCAAGTGGTTGTACTGTTGACTGGGAGGGGTTTGAAAGCGATAACATTGATTCAGAAATATTGGTTGTGGCATGGGGTGAACATGAACCCATTGCGCAAACAATAGTTGACAACTATTGTTCAGGTACGGTGTTTCGTGGTAACTAGTTGCTGCAAAGAGTGGAAGTACAACCTTATACCGTGCTGTATCTAAAGCTGAGCTGGATGACATAGCTGCCAATGGATTAAGAACTACTCCTGGTGGGTTTGAAACAGGAAAACTATTTGCTACAAGTCTTGATGATGCGGCAAAATTTGGCAAAAACAACTTTAAGTTAGATAGCGTACCAAACCATTTAATTAAAGTTAATGTGCCAAATAGCGTAATGAAAGGCGCAACTAATTTCACGGCGGATAGCATGAAGGCCGTGTCTATTCCTGCAAATCAACTTAACAAGCTCGGTTCAACACCGTTCAACTATAGCCCACTGGTTAAATGATGGTTCGGGTAAAAGCGCAGATAAAACTTTATGCTGGTTCAGGGAAAAGAAAGACCCCATTTACTAGCGGTTATAGACCCTTATTTGATGTTCTTGAAGGAACTAAAACATCTGGAATGATCACTCTGATTGACAGAGAAAGTTTTGAACCTGGAGATGAAGGGATGGTTGAAATAAAATTCATCAAAGCAAATTGTGATGAAGGAACAAGATTTTATTTTTATGAAAGTATAGAACCCTTAGGTGAAGGGGTTGTTTTGGAATTGTTAGAAACTTAGCTGGGTAGGGTTGGCAGTGTTTTCTGCCCACGGGATTGGGTTCTACTACCGTCGCGATCCTAGAACAAGTTTCTGATGTGAACTTACCGTTAGGTATTCAAAAACTGCTCAGTAGCAACCCCTGCTTGCCTGAGGATAGCTTTCAAGGTTCCCTCAGGCATATCCCCTGGATGATTAGGAATAGTGGTGTATTTATCGGTTGCTGGATTAAACCAGATTTCATGACTACCAGCGGCTTGTCGATCAAACTCAAACCCCAGCTTTTTCAGTTTCTTGATAATCTGCCGATATTTAAACCCTGCTAATCTTCCCATTAACTACCCAAAATCAGCGGATAATCAAATGAATCTTTGACCGTTATCAATTTACTTTGTTGGTGTCGTTCGGCTTGCGCCTCCAGTAATTTCTTGGCAACATCACGGGCAATCTCTACTGTTTCGGTAATTGTGCGACCTTGGGCGATAAGACCAGGGATGTCATCGCAAGTAGCAAGATAAACGCCTTCTGGTAATTTCTCAATATGTAAATTAGCAATCTGTTCCATTATTCTCTCCTGTAATCAATTAACGTTAGCTTTTTGTTTTAGTTGCTCAGCTTCAACAAATGTATCGATTAATTGTGTTATTTGTTGTCGAGGTTTAGGACTAAGTTTTTCAATCTGCCTAATTCGGCGTTCTAATCGACTACTAACAGGCATACTTTCAATAGGTTTAATCCCGAGTAATTCATCAGCACTGACATTCAGCGCTCTAGCTAAATCCACCAGCATATTAGCAGGTGGGTGTTGGCTTTCCGATTCAT
>CAYYNM010000269.1:0-3801 GCA_964472945.1 uncultured Methylomarinum sp.
CATGGCATAGAATCTCATTATATCAAAAAACTACAAGTTCGACCCACTACCAAAAATGCGATAGTCGATAAAATAACAGCCCATACAGGAAATAGATTTACAACTCTATTAAGTATCAGATTGCTTTCCATCTGTGAATATCTTTTTAATTAAAGCAAAATGTTTAACGCTTTTAGTATCCAGTTTTAATAATTGAAATATATCAGCTATTAGCATCAGCTTTATACAGTCTACCTGCACACCATATTTTAATTTAAAAAAGGTACTTCTTTTTCCTGCAGGATAAGCATTTAAAATTTTATTTATTGTTTCATCAATTATTACATTAGCCTGTTGCAAAGCCTCTTTTGTAGTTTGACTTAAGCCCTGAACCAATACCGTTCTATTTCCTTCTATATTGGAACTGGTCTCAGCAATCTTTAGTCCAGCTTTTTGTTTTATAGCTTCTAAGCGACTACTTTTACCATCAGCCACTAATAAATGACTATTTCCATTTTTCATTATTGTTTTTTATGTTTAAAAAACTATCGTGGAGTTAAATAACACAATAAAATATTACCTATACTAAGTTGCTACTGTGAAAGAACGAAGCGCATTGTATGTAATTGATGCGCTTCCTATCGTCAGCACATCCTACTTATTAGCTTAAGGCAGTGCTATTCTTCATAGAAGCTATCCATAATAGTAACTTATTTATTACGAGTTACCTTATGACTCTGTCGTAACAAGAAAAGCATCTGTATAAATATCGGCAATAGAAACACCTTTTAAAAAGGCTTGAGTTTTCATTTCACTAATCATATCAGGATGGCCACAAAGAAAAACACGCCAGCCTTTTAAATCTGTAATAGTATCCAGAGCTACAGTATTGACACGCCCTTTTTTAAAGCCATCAGGGACTTCTGAACCTGAAATACAAGGTGTATAAGAAAAATTGGGATGTTTTTCACTTAACGCTCGCATTTCATCAATACGATATAAATCTTCTTTCTCTCGACTTCCATGAAACAAATGGATTGGACCCGAGTGCCCATGTTCAAGTGCATCAGTTAGAATCCCCACAAGAGGTGCTAAGCCGCTCCCCGTTCCTACCAAAAGAATACCTTGTTCTTTGCGCTCAGGAATATAAAAACAATGTCCTTTTGGTTCAGATACGGCCAAAGTATCACCCACTTTAACTTGGTCATGCACCCACTCACTAAACTGCCCTCCTGGCAAGCGGCGAATATGAAACTCTAGCGTTTTAGACTGTTGCGGTGTATTTGCTATTGAATAGCTACGTGTTAGACCATCTTCTCTCTGCAAGTTAACAAACTGCCCTGCCTTATATTCAAGAATATCCTGACACTCAACAATTAATAAAATAGTATTTCTATTAAGCATTTCATTAACAACTACTTTCCCCTCAGAATATAACTCTGACTGTTCAGGTAAACGAATTGTCATATCCTGATCTGGAGTACAAAGACAAGCAAGAAAATAGTTTTGGCTTTTTAAAGTATCTTTTAAATCTCGTTGAGACTCGACCGGTGGCAGGCCTTTAGTACTACGTACCATACAACTGTGGCATGTTCCTTTCTTGCAACTAAAAGAAATATTAACATCCTGCCTTAACAAAGAGTCAAGTACAGTTTCTTCAGGGGCACAAGTATAAGTATTCTCACCAATTTTTAAATTTGTCATTGTAATTTTATTATTTAAACGGCACAAAGAAGTTTTTAATGCACATAAAAAAAGAGAAAACATTGTGTTTTCCCTTTTTTTTATTTTGCAATAAATATTTTAAATATTATTTTCCTAATACATCAGCTCTTGTACTTTCTGCAATGGCAGCTGCTTCACTAATTAAATCTGCTGGTACATTTAGCTCAACTAAGGTAGCACCAAGATGTTCCATCACAGCATCAAAATGAGAATCATCTAAACCCATTTTTACCAAATGAACATGAGCATCTCTCATATCTTGTCCTGTATAGGTATTTGGTCCGCCAAAAGCCATCGTAAAAAATGCTTTTTGTTTAACAATTTGCTCTTCCATATTGGTTTTATCAAAAAAACGGTTAATCCTATGATCTGCAAGAACTTTACGATAAAACAGTTCAACGGCTGCATTTACAGCCGCTTCTCCACCAATTCTGTCAAATAAAGACTCACTTTTAGCTTCACTCACTTTAATACTCCTCAATTATTGTTTTTAATTACAGCCACACTAAATGTACTGAATATTGAGAATAACAAACCTTAAGCTCTTTTACAACTTATACATGTTAAAAGATTTTTAATTCAGTCATACTGTTAAATTTTTGTTATCCTGTTGCTTTTAAGATAGCCTATTACTCCAATATTTATGCCAAGTAATATTAGCCCCCGTCAACGCCAAATCCTTGATTTATTACTCAAGCATAGAGCCGGACTGAGCATTGATGAAATATCCAATATATTGGATATTTCACGTAACGCCATTCAACAACACCTACCCTCTTTAGAAAATCAAGGATATATTCAAACAGGGGAACTGAAAAAAACAGCTGGGAGACCTGTTCGTACTTTTATCTTAACAGAAACAGGATTAAATTTTTTTCCAAAACAATACGCTTGGTTTTCAGAACTTATTCTGACAAATTTGAAAGACGAACTGGGGAGTGAGGCTTTAAAAGTTTACCTACAAAAGCTTGGAGATACTCTTGCTCAAAGTCTATTACCCAAATTTGAAGGTAAATCAACCGAAGACCGTATCACTGAATTAGCCACGATTATGGAGGAACTGGGTTTTCAGTTAACAGAAAAAAAACAAAGTACAGCAACTCATCATTACTTGGAAGCGTGTAATTGTATCTACCATGACCTAGCTCAAAAACATCACGAAGTTTGCGAGCTAGATAAAACACTTATTTCCACCTTATTGAATAGAAATATTGAGCTTGTTAACTGTATGGCTAAAGGAGGGCATAATTGTCGATTTAAGATTGAAAAGTAAAACTTATTACACCATATTAATAGAGACAAGGCATGCCTTGTCTCTACGGGATAGTTAATAATTAGCCAAAAGTTCCCATTGGGCCTGGATAATTCACTTCTTCAAGTTTACCCGTATCAACATCATAAATAAAACCTCTTACTGTTGAAGCATCTGGCCCCTCTGTGGGAATCCACGGGTGATTCATAACTCTAGAAATCGAACGTCTTACGTCCCATTCCAAGCGTTCGGTTTGCGCGTCACATCGAGGCGCATCGAGTGCTTCGATAGGCCCACGAAAAGCATGGAACTGAGCAGGCATTGAGGCACTTTTATGACAGCTCGTGAAGTCACGTCCAGTTGCCTGACCTAACAACGTCTCAGCTGCCGGGTCACCTTCCAATCCAGCTTTAAGCAAATCATCGGTAAAAGCTAACATACCACAGCGCGTATGATGAATAAGTATAATTTCGTTGGTATTAAGCAAGTGATGCGAAATAATCAGGCAACGGATCGCATCATCAGTGACAACACCACCAGCATTACGAATGATATGTGCATCCCCAGTTTGTAAGCCAAGTAAATCCTCAACGTCAAGTCGCGCATCCATACAAGCAACAACTGCCACATGTCTGGCTGGGTTAATCGGCTGATTGCCAGGGTATGATGATTTATGTACCTGCTGACCACTCGCATATTGTTTATTATTTTCTAAAAGTTCATCTATATTTACATTAGCCATACTTCCTCCTCATATTAAAAAATGACCAGTAACTAATTTTTATGCTGGTCTCATTGTACTTTTTAGTAAAATTTATATTTATCGAACTAGCATTACCCTTGCA
>CAYYNM010000270.1:0-3800 GCA_964472945.1 uncultured Methylomarinum sp.
GAAACCAATATCTTGAGCCCTGTTATCCGCATTGAAGTCACGGATTCAGGTATTAATTACAAAAGAATAGTATAAATTAACAGTTTTTCTTAGGTATTTTCGGAGTTAAAATAAACCTAATTGAACTTGTGCAACTTCAGACATCATTTCTCTGCTCCAGGGTGGGTCAAGAACGACTTCAACATTCACTGAACTGACACTCGGTAAGCTACGAATATTGGTTTCCACATCGCCTTGTATAACCGGCCCCATTCCACAACCAGGCGCTGTTAAAGTCATTTGAATATAAACCGAGTTGCCTTCTTCGGTGGGTTCAACTTTACATTGATAAACTAAGCCTAAGTCAACAATATTTACGGGGATTTCAGGGTCATAAACTGTTTTCATGACCTCCCAGCAGTTTTTTTCAACAGCAATGGGGTCTGTTTCTGATACCAGAGTATGTAGTGAGTGCACTTCTTTTCCCAAAGCATCTGCATCTATACCTGAAATACGAACCATATGCCCATGCTCAGTCACGACCGTATAATTATCACCTAAAGATTGGTGAATAGTGACTTCTTTACCTTTACTTAAGGTGCCATGATTACCATCAGGAATCATGACTATATTGACGTCGCGGGTTAAAACAACTGTTTCTCTTTCTGACATGGTGTTAATTATTGTTTAAATGTTTGTGCATCAATTAATTGGCCGGTTACACCTTTACTTTCAGAACTGAATAAATAGCTGTAGATAGTATTTAAGCTATCCATTGCTGGAAGTTTGGTTTTATCTTCAGCTGGAAATAATTTTTTCCGTAAAGGAGAGTTAATGGGGCCGGGGATAAGGGTGTTAACACGGATTTTTTGAGCTGCTTCTAGCTCTTCTGCCAAGATTTTTGCCAAGCCTTCAAGCGCAATTTTAGACACTCCGTAAGCGCCACTATAGGCCGAGGGTATTCTAGCCATTGAATCGCTGGTGAAAACAATGGAAGCCTGTTGTTCACTTTTCTGTAATACAGGGAGTAAAACACGAGTTAATAGAAAGGGGGCATTTAAATTGACGTTTAAAGTATGCCCCCATTCTTTTGTCTCATGGATTTCTATCGGGGTATAGGCATTAAGCTCAACGGCTGAATGCAGTAAACCTTGCAGTGAGCCGTAGGTCTTATTAATAGTAACCGCTAATTCTTCATATTGAACTTCAGATGCACCTGCAAGATCGAAAGGGTAAATGGCAGGTTTTTCTGCACCCGTCTCAACAATAGCATCATAAATTTTTTCTAATTTAGGAATGCTTTTATCCAATAAAATGATATGAGCACCTTGTTTGGCTAGAGATAGAGCGGCAGTGCTACCAAGCCCACCGGCGGCTCCAGTAATTAAAATAACCTGATCTTTTAATGGCATGTTGCTGTAATCCATGATGTTAATTGTTTGGGACTCTCTATTAATACATCTGCATCCCAGTTTGAGGGGGAGTCTTCAGGTTTAAGGTAACCATACAGGGCTACAATAGTTTTCATATTGCTATTTTTACCTGCCTGAATATCATGTATGGCATCACCAATATAAACACATTCCTCTGGCTTTACTTCGGCCTCTCTACAGGCTGCCAGCATTGGCTCTGGGTGAGGTTTGCTGTTAGCTGTCGTATCACCACTGATAATACAGGCTGCTCTGTGTGTAAGCTTGAAAGCATCCATTAGAGGGGCGGTAAAACGAGCTTTTTTATTAGTAACAATTCCCCATTTCAGCCCTAGAGACTCTATTAACTTTAAGGTTTCTGGAATACCAGGATAAAATTGACTATGTCTGGCAATATTGTCTTGATATAGTGAAAGCATGGTGTCTAGAATATTATGTTGAGTTATATCGTCAGTACTAATACTTTGATTAATCATAACGGCCGCACCATAAGAGATGTAAGGTTTAATTTCTTTACTCAAAACCTGATTAAAACCATGTATTTTTAGAGCTGTATTTAAACAAGCAATCAAGTCAGGTGCCGTATCGACTAAGGTTCCATCTAAATCAAATAATACACAACTTAAATTAAAGTTTGAAGACATTATAAAGGACGTTTAAATGCCGCAATGTAGTTCACATCAATATCTTTACCCAGTTTAAAATGTTTGCTAAAAGGGTTGTATTCAATACCTACTATGCCTTGCAATTCTAGCCCTGCCTGCCTTGCTGTTTGGCTGAGTTCTGATGGCTTTATAAAGGTTTTATATTCATGAGTACCTTTGGGCACCATTTTTAATAAGTGCTCAGCAGCAACAATTGCTAATAAGTAAGCTTTAGGTACACGGTTTAAAGTAGAAAAGAAAACCATGCCACCGGGTTTAACCATTTTTGAACAAGCTGAAATAATAGAGCCAGGGTCGGGGACATGTTCTAGCATTTCCATACAGGTCACATGATCAAAGCTATTAGGCTGTTGTTCGGCGAGCTTTTCCGCACTGATTTTTTTGTATGATGCAGATATACCTGATTCCAAACCATGCAACTCGGCAATATCTAGTAGGTCTTCACTTAAATCAATACCCAGTGCATCCGCACCATGTTTTGCTAATCCTTCAGTGAGGATCCCACCGCCACAACCAACGTCAACAATACGTTTGCCTTGTAAGTCAGCATAATCCTGAATAAAGCGAATTCTTAATGGGTTAACATCATGTAATGTTTTAAATTCACCTTGAGGGTCCCACCAGCGTTCTGCTTGTGAGCCAAACTTTTCTATTTCGTGTTGGTGTACGTTTTCTGTTGCAGTCATAATTATCAAGTGGTCAAATATTTGTATAGTTTACTATATTACTAGGTTATTCGCTATTTGTTGTGCAAGTAAAAAATCCTATTTTATCCTACAAGTTTATAAGGGTATAAATTTGCTTATTTATTGTCTCAGGTTGAATGGAAAACTGAGTATTAAAAATAAAAAGCTGATAAGATATGATTTTCTTGGTCTAAGGTTCTCTTTTTAGATAGTATCAGGCGGTTGTTGGATCTTTTTCCATTTAATAAAAAGGGTATTTTTGGCGGTATGTTAAAAATGTTTTTTTTAATATTATTTTTAATATCAATTGCTTATGTTGTTGGCATGATAGGCTCGATACCATTTTTTCTGAAATATGATAAACCCCCCAAGCCGGCTGTTGCTGGTTTTTTTGTGCCTATTTTTTTATAGGTCAACCATATTTTTGTATATTTTGCTTAAAACCTTATTTGTATTAATTTTAGTAACAAGTTGTAGTTATATTCAGAAGCCTATGCGGCTTACTGATGATATGACGGGGTATGCTGAAAAATTATATAAAAGGCAAAATCAAGTGATTTTACAGGTGATGGAGGTGCTTGAAGAAGAGTTGCCTTTAGCTGAGGACGAAAAACTTTCAGAGGCTGAGTTACAAATGTATGATAACTGTCATTTGTTAAATGAGATGGCTGTCCATGAAATGGAGGGTGACAGTGTAAGTTTTTACTTTAAAGGACAAGTTCAAAGAAGTCTTAAAAACTGTAATAAAGGGGTTAATCATTTAGAGTCTGTATTGAAACAGGTGGCTAAATAGTTCTTGGTTTTTTTGGTGTGTTAACTAAGGTATCCTGTCCTATTTCTGTTATTTTTTCTTGATTGGGTAATGAGTCAAATCTGTTGATCAAGCTATTTTAAAATTCATCCATTATTGGGGCGCAGGCTTTAGCCTGCTTTTGCTATAAAGAATGCAGGTTAAAACCTGCGCCCCCAAAAGACTTGTTACTTATAACTCGATGTTCCAGTTTTTTTAACTTGAATTCAGAAAACACTAAAAACCATAG
>CAYYNM010000271.1:0-3791 GCA_964472945.1 uncultured Methylomarinum sp.
CCTTCTTGTTTTGCTCTTGATATAAGTCGTGTATGTAAACTTTTAGGAATTCGAGTCATAAACTTTCCACTCGAAGACTCTCCAGGGCTAGGGATTTCTCGACCATCTTCCTTACAAGCTTGAAGCCAACACTGAATTGCATCTTTCCCATTTTTAATAGCTTCTTCTGGTGTTTCCCCATCAGACATACAGCCTGCTAAATCTGGAAAAATAATTAGCCAACCACCTCCATCATCTTGTGACAAAGGTTTCATTTCAAAAGGGTATTCAATTTTATTCATGGTTACACTCCAATATCATCAACTAGAACAAGAAATTGATAAATGTAAACAGCTTTAATAGGTCTTTTTGCAGGAATTGTGACTACGATGTGAGAATCTCTGTGCATAAAAACAGCATGACTACCACCAGACTTCCTTACTTGAATATCCAACCTTTTTGCTATTATCTCCAAAGATTCTAATTTCCAATCTCTGGGGTTATCTCGCATTTTTTGAATTATCTTATCTACCTTGCTCATAGTATGATGATACTTTATGTAGTATCTATTTGACAAGTGATATTATTTGCAAATGCCTAACGCGATGCTCAGGAGTATTTTGAGATGGCTTCATCATCTCATAAATATCTGACTGGAGCTATTTGTTGTCGGATTTTTGGCAACAGATAGTTTTGGTCAGATTCTCCTGACCAACCAACGCCCCCCCACTTCAAGAAATATCACCCAGTTCAACAGCAAAGGTTTTTCCCTGGTAGTTCCGTATTGCTGTGCATAAGCCTGGAACATGATTTCAATACTGCCAGCAAATTGAAAAGGCAGCGTTAAAGCGATAAGACTATAACTTAGCGGAATTCCCAGTAAAAGCAGAACAATACATTTCTGATACTTTTCCACTGGCCAGGCTAATAAAATAGAAAAAATAATACCAAAGGGACTAAAGCATGACTCACATGGATACCCGCTGTCAGCCTTGCACCTGTTGCTGCAATAGAGTGGATATTATGTCGAGTGGTTGCTTGCATATGAATGAGGCCTGGCTGGTCTGAATTAATTGTCAGTGTTGTTCTGTAATCAGACTGAATCATGTCAATCACCGAGGAAATAAGAGGCAAGATTGGACGGCTTAAATGCTCACCCTGAAAAAGCACACAAGCACTTAAAAATAACCAGGCTACACAGCAAAATAATTAAGGTTGGAGCAAGATAACTGTGGATAGGTAAAAACCACTCTTTCTGGTAAACCACCACAAAATACAAGCCAATAATACGAATTAAATTGAGGAGATATACCAGCCCCACACCAGCAATCAGACCTATAATTTTGTGTTTGATCGAGGTTGAAAAAACCAGAACAGCCGAAATAATCAATATCATCACACCGACACCATCACAACCACGCACCACTTCTAGATGGGCACGAGAAGAAATAAGTGCATTTTTGCTAACCGACACGTACTCAGTCGGTGTGATGATATTAATAATTGAGGCGCAGAGTGTAACAACATATTTTTGATAGATTATAATCAATATTTCGTTTGGAATAGCAAAATATAAGGTATGGAGCAAAGCATAAACGACAAAAAGACTGACGGGGAAATTCAGTATTTGAATAACCTTTGAGTGCTTTATATTCAGTAAATAAGTCGATAAATACGGTGACATGAATTTAAAGGTTTTTTTCAGGAAAAAAACTACGATACTACATTCAAGTTAAGGGAATATGACAAGTTTTTTGTAGTGCTTGATAAACATAAACAAGTTTCGCTCAGGTGATTTTTAATCAATAACCATCGTAATTCAGCCCATTGATGTTGTTCTTTGAAAAAGTACTGAACAGTGCGGTAACTCGCTCCTTTTTTAGCCCACCGAGAATACTCAGCATCGTGACACATCCTGTCATTGACGGCACAAATTCAACGATTAAAACCAAGTGTTTTAATGTCTTTGTAGATAAACTTGGACGTATTGCTATGATTTCAGGCATGGTCAGATTTTGGTGGCTACTGTGGAGTGGCAATCCAGTATTCTACCGATTTCTGACCATCTTTCGCCTGTTTAATTGCTTATCAATTTGGCGAAGGAAGGTATTGTTCCTTAATTCTTAAGCACAAACCGCAGTATCACTAAAACAAAGATTAACAGAATAATGATATAATCATCCCCTACATTGGCATAAGGTGTCATTCCACCCATAGGAAGAATGCTCCCTCTTAATACGGTAGTATTAAACATGGGTGCTTTATTTATCAACACACCATTAGGAGCAACAATACCCGTTATACCTGTATTAGTTCCACGTAATAAATACCGTCCCGTTTCTAATGCTCGCATCTGGGCAATTTGCATATGTTGATAAGGTTCAAGAGAATCCCCAAACCAGGCATCATTTGTTACATTAACCAAAAAAGCAGCCTCAGGCATACCTCTTATAGCCTCTTCACCAAAAGCATCTTCATAACAAATTGAAGTAGAAAAAGCATAGCCACCCGCTTTTAATAAAGCTTGGTTTTCCCCTCCAGAAGTAAAACTACCCAAGTGTATATTTAAGGAATCTAAAACCCAGCCAGACACTGGCTGTAAAGGCAGGTATTCACCAAAAGGCAACAAATGGTTCTTGTTATATTGTCCCTCATTTTGTCCCAAAGTTAAAACAGTATTGTAATACTCATTATTTTTGCCTCTAGCCGGCAAACTAACAATTAAATCTGTATGGTTTAATTTAGCTTTTGCTGAAAGAGGGTCTAAATAGAACTTCTTTACTTGAGATAGGTAAGCAGGGATAGCAGTTTCTGGCCAGATAACAATATCCGCATCCCAGTTCAACTCCGTCATTTTCTGATAATTAACTAAAGTCTTAACTCTGTTTTGAGCCAACCATTTTTGATCCTGAGAAATATTGCCTTGTACCAAGGCAACTTTAATGGGGTCACCTATACTTTCAGTCCATTTTATTGTACTGAGGTATTCACCAGCTCCCCACAGCACAATAATCACACTAATAATATATTTATATTTAACTACTTTATATATAGCAGCCACAATTAAAGTCACGGTTAATGCTAATAAAAACCCCGTTCCATAAACCCCAACAATTGGTACAAAACCTCGCAATGGTGTTTCCAGCTGGGTATAAGCAATTTGTAACCAGGGAAAGCCATTAAGAAACCAATAACCACGAAAGTATTCAATTAAAATCCAGACAAGTGGAATAATCCATAACACTTGAGCTTTATTTTTTTTCGAAGTTAATTTAACCGAAAGATAAGCCGTTAATGCTGGAAATAATGACCAAAAACAAACTATTGCAACAGTAACAACAGTAGACCCAATAAAAGGAGCCCCCCCATAATCATGAATACTGATATAAACCCAGGAAATACCACTTCCAAATAACCCAAGTCCATAGAGGTAGCCTCTTATAGCTGCACAAGCAGGAGAGCAATTTAACCACGAGGAAAAAATAAAGACTAAAGAAAAAACGGCTAAATATGAGTGATCAAAAGGAGAAAACGCCAAGGTTAATAACAGGCCTGCTACCGGAGAAGCGATCTCCCAATGCCATTTTTTTATAAAGTTCATGTAAAGTGCTAATTAACAATTAAATATAATGATCTATTATACGCAGCTATAAATCATAAAATATGCCAAATACTCAAGACCTAGGAAACTGGAAATAAATATAACACAGAATATCGCTCTCTCTGTGTCACTATCATTAACTTAAGCAAGTTGTGTAGGATGTGCTGAGGAACGAAGCGCATCGTTTGCAATTGATGCGCTTCCTATCGTC
>CAYYNM010000272.1:0-3730 GCA_964472945.1 uncultured Methylomarinum sp.
GTTGCTAACAAGACAGCCCCTATTTGTGACCTGTCACCAAATTTTAATATGGTAGCCACTAAATTAACAACTAAAACTGCAAAAAGCTCGTAAACACTATGATGCGCTGGATTATCCCATTCTCCAATAAAAAAACCAAAATTTAGTGTCAATGCCAAGACAACAAAAAAACCAAATATGACTTTCTCAAGATTCATTGTTTCACTCCGTATGTAATTTACCTATTAACTAACAGACAAGGTCATTACACTGTTTTGTTATATTGTATAGTGTAATGTAATGATTAAAAACGTATTTAGATATGGCGTCTACTTAGGAACGTACATGCTCCTAAGTACCAATAGCTTTCTTTGTTAAAAAAATCAAACACAAGTAAAAAATTAGCGATTGAATTTGTGCATTCTGGATTACGATACGTCTGAAATTAAATTCATTATATCTAATTTTCTATCAAACTATTAATATTTGAGGCACGTCCAAGCTGGATATCTTTTAAAAAAACCACTAAGTGAAAACGATCCTGAACGTGAAGTTTACGGAATATTGCAGTTAAATGGGCTTTTACCGTTCGATTGGTAATATCCAATTCCTTTGAAATAGCCAAATTATCTTCACCACTGTATACCAGCTCAACAACTTCAACTTCACGATGCGTTAAGCTGGAAAGCACTTTAGATGTTTCATTATCAATTCTTTCATTGTTATTTGATAAATTTTGTTTAGCAACAACCTTTTTTATCACTTGTAGAACGAGTTGCCGCTCCAGCCATATTTCACTATTTAGAACGCTTTCGATCGCGCGTACTATCATGGGTTTGTCAGTTAAAATATCGGCATAACCCTGAGCACCCTGATCAATAAATTGAATCTGCTGACTGGGTGACAGGTTTTCACCGACTACGATCATTTTTTTAATACACTGACATATTTGTGATAGTTGATGCATATCGTTGATAAGTACCGCATCCAGTATTAATAAAACAGCTTTGTCACGACACCCTTTTTCTGACAAAATCATTTCAATATTATCAAAAAAAGCCAAGGAATACTGGGCTTCCAAAGCATCGTTCCAATGTTGTATTTTTTTCTTATTCGTTGAAGCTATGATTAAATTAATCACCAAATCTCTCAATTAAAAGCCCAACCAAGCGACGACTAACCCATGCTTCCCCATTACTCACGGCTAGAATAGTTTTAATCAAAAACTTTTCTACATCATTCCAGTCCAGATATCCATAACTTCCACTTACCAAACAATTTAAAACTATTTCATCGGACAGATTTTTTCCAAGTAAGATTACTTTACTTTCAGGAGATTCAATATTTAAGGCTTTAATGAAAAGAGCCGTATTGTTTTTCTCAATTTCATGATCAAGCAATACAATAGCAGGTTGCAATTCCTCAGCAACTTTCAATGCTTCAACATCATCAGCAAATGAACCAAGAAGCTTAAGTTCGCTTTGATCGTTCAAATTTAGTAATTCTCTTGTCGAAACAATTTGTACTGTTATAGCCATAGGGGAAAATCAGATTTTATCATTATATTAAAACAGTACTAACGTTGAACAAATAAGACCGATGGGTGTACTTTAACATTATTATGCACCTTTTCAATAGTAAGACATCTTTGAAAACTGTCTACTTGAGAATTATTCTACCCTTGTTTAGGTTCTTTAAGCTTCTTTAACAGAGCTTCTATTTTATCTTTTTCAATAAAATATTTTTGTTTTGCGCCGACTTCTAATGCTTGCTCTAATACCCCAACTGCTTTTGAGTCATTATTCATTCTATGATACCCCAGTCCCAAATGATATTTATAAACAGCAACATCTGGTTTCTTTCTTACTGCCTTCTTAAAAATGGATACCGCTTGTTTAAAATCACCATTATGCAATAAAGCCCATCCATAAGTATCTAAAAAAGGAATTGTTTTAGATTTTTCAAAACGTTTTGCCAAGCTAACAGCGCGTTCAGTATTGTCTTTCGTTGGGTAATGATCGAGCAACACAGCAACTAGATTATTAACAGCCAAATCAAAATCAGGACGTTTGTCAATTAAAATTTCATAGTGTTTTACGGCATTGTCATAATCTTTTTCTCCTTCATAAAAAGAAGCTAGAAAAATTCTTAATCGTACATTATTAGGTGCTTTTTCCAGACCTTTTTTATAAACTTCTATTACCTTTTCTTTGTCATTCTTCTTCTTATAAATCCTCCCCATTTCTTCATATAACTGAGGTACTGCAGACCATTTCTCAATGCCCTTATCTAACATAGCTAAAGCTTTGTTCCACTTTTGACCTGAACTAAACAACTGACTTTTCAAAAGTAATGGATAAAAATTTTGAGGGTATTTTTGCATAAATTCATCAAGATAGACAAACATATTATCTCGTTGTTTTAATGCTTCATAGCAAATCATCATACTTTTTAAGGCATCTGATAATTCCGGTGAATCCAGCAAAGCCATCTCATACTTTTTTATAGCTTCACTATAAAAGCCCTGGCCTTGAGAAATCTTACCACTGAGATAATTAGAAAACCCTTTACCCTTAGGGTTTTCAGCAATTAAATCAGCCACCTCCTGAGTTCCCAGCCAATCTTTTCTTAATATTTTTACCTGAGCTAGTGCTTGTAAGGCACCAGAGTGATTAGGGTTGAATTTTAAAGCCTTTTGTAGAACTTTTTCTGCACGTACCACATCCTTACTCTTAATCATTTGAGATACAACCGGCATCACAGCAGAAAAATTAGCAGGATTTATATCCAGAGCCTTACGAAAATTTTGATCAGCAAGTGTTAAAGAGTCTTTCTTAAGATAAGCTTGAGCCAATAAAACCATAGTCTCATCAGACTCAGAATAATCTCTTAAAATCCCTCGTAAATTTGTGATGGCCTCATCATATAACCCATTAATCAAGTTAATCCTAGCTTTTAGTAATAGCGCACCTAAATGTTTTCTATCTTCAGCTAACAGTTCTTTTACAATCGCTGAAGCCTTAGTGTTATCCCCTTCTTTAACAAAAAGTTTTGCTAACAATACTTTAGCTCTTGAACCTTGTGTTTTTAATTGATTATTTTCAATAATCCAGTTAAGCGTTTCTTTTGCCTTAGCAAATTGACTGTTTTTTACATACAACTGCGTGCGCTTGAAATACAATTCTATTTCGCCAGGATTTTCTGCAATATATTTGTTTAAGCGAATTTCAGCTTTTTCTATATCGTTATTTAATAGAAAATCTACAAAAAATAGCTTAGGGTTTATCTGCTCAGGATTGGCGTCAACCAGATTCTGAATTAAATCTATGGCTTCCTTATTTCGATGCTTACTGGCATAAAACTTGGCAAATTCATATGATATTTTAGGATTAGAAGGAAACTGCTTAACCAAATACTTATAATCCTGCTCAATTGCAGCAATATTATTACTCTTTATATGTATTTGGAGTTTTAAAATATTTAACCCCAAATCATCAGGCTTGGCTTCTAAAGCTCTATTAACCTTTGCCTCGGCAGTTTCAAACTCTTGCTGCTTAATATAGATAATAACTTGTAAATTAACTGCATCAACATGGCCTGGATTAATCGCCAAGACTTTTTCAGTTTCTGCCAAAGCTAATGAATAATCACCCTGCTTTAACAAAATAGCACCTCTTAATGCAATAGCATCTGGGTTATCTTCGGTATGTTGTTGTAACCAGTCTACTTCTTCATTGGCTTGTTCCATCTG
>CAYYNM010000273.1:0-3725 GCA_964472945.1 uncultured Methylomarinum sp.
CCATCGTATATTCCTTTAAAGTAGATGTCAGGAAATTCTAAACAATTTAACTACAAACCTGTTAACAAATCATTTTTTATATCTTCAATACTTTCCAGGCCAACAGATATTCTAAGCAAACTATCTGTTATACCTACCTCAGCTCTAAGCTCAGGTGTTAATCTACCATGAGTTGTTGTTGCAGGGTGAGTAATGGTCGTTTTTACATCACCTAAGTTTGCGGTTATTGATAACATTTTTGTTGCATCTATCAGTTTCCATGCTTGCTCTTTTCCGCCCTTAAGCTCAAAACTAACGACACCACCAAAATGACTTTGCTGTTGCTTGGCTAACTCATGTTGTGCATGAGAAGTCAGCCCAGGGTAATGCACTTTTGCTACTGAATCTTGTTGTTCTAACCATTTAGCCAATTCAAATGCACTATCACAGTGTGCTTTCATACGGATGGCCAAGGTTTCTAACCCTGATAAAAATATCCAGGCATTAAAAGCACTCATGGTTGCGCCACCTGTTCTAAGGTATGGATAGATATATTTATCGATAATTTCATCACTGGCAACCACAGCTCCTCCAACACACCTGCCTTGCCCATCAATATATTTGGTGGTTGAATGCACGATAATATCAGCACCCAGCTCTAATGGTTTTTGTAATACGGGTGTGCAAAAGACATTATCAACCACTAACAAGCAATTATGTTTATGTGCAATTTCAGCTAAAGCTTGAATATCTGCTATTTCAATTAAGGGATTTGAGGGCGTTTCTAAAAACAGAAAGCGTGTATTCGGTTTTATCGCAGCTTCCCAGGCAGCAAGATCCGTTAATTTAACAAAATTAGTTTCAACACCAAATTTACCAAAATAATTTTGCAACATTAAAATAGTATTACCAAAAACACTACGGGATGAAACAACGTGATCCCCTGCTTTTAACAAGCCCATACCTACAGCCATAATAGCGGCCATACCTGAGGCAAAAGCCAAACAACGCTCACCTTTTTCCATTAAAGCCAATCGTTTTTGAAAAGTATCAACAGTAGGGTTAGTAAAACGAGAATAAATATTTCCAGGAACCTGTCCAGTAAATTTTAATGATGCTTCTTCAGCACTTTTGAAAACATAGCTGGAGGTCGCAAAAATAGGCATGCTATGCTCACCTTCGTGCGTCCTGTTGTGCCCAGCTCTAATTGCTTGGGTTTCTAATGAATAGTCGTTCCAGTCAAAATCTGTCATTTATTTTATATCGGTGTTATTTGTTTACATAGTTCTTATCAAACCACTGCTTTTTAATTCTATAGCGGGCTAAAGTCCGCTATAGAAGGTTTATGGTCTTAATTTAATAAAATTCAAGCTGTGCAAGTTAATAGCCATGTTATTTAATTAATCAGCATTCTGAATATCAATAATAAAATTATCGGTATTTCTCTCGGCTTGTGCACCATCATTTCTGAGCTTATTAATACGCTCTAAATAGGCTTCATCAATATCACCGGTAATATACTTATGATCAAAACATGAGGTGTCAAAGTGTGTTATTTTCGATTTTTTTCTTTTTACCGCATCAATTAAATCTTCTAAATCCTGATAAATCATTTTATCCGCGCCAATTGCTTCTCCAACCTCATCCTCTGTTCGGTTATGTGCTATAAGCTCTTCTACGGCAGGCATATCAATACCATACACATTAGGGTATCTTACCGGTGGAGCTGCTGAGGCAAAATACACTTTTTTAGCACCCGCATCTCTTGCCATTTGAATGATTTGCTCTGAGGTTGTCCCCCTTACCACAGAGTCATCTACCAACAACACATTCTTACCTTTAAATTCTAAATCAATCGCATTTAACTTTTGCTTGACTGATTTTTTACGCATTTGTTGACCAGGCATAATAAAGGTTCTACCTATGTAGCGATTTTTTATAAACCCTTCTCGAAATTTTACTCCTAACCTGTATGCCATTTGTAAAGCAGATGTTCTACTGGTATCAGGAATAGGTATAACGACATCAATATCATTATCAGGCCATTCTCTTAATACTTTATCCGCTAATTTCTCACCCATTCTTAAACGCGCTTTATAGACTGAAATATTATCTATAATTGAATCAGGTCTGGCAAAGTATACATATTCGAAAATACAGGGGCAATGATCTACAGTATCTGAACATTGTTTGGTATGTAACTTACCTGTCGCTTCAAAAAAGATGGCTTCGCCCGGTTCAATATCTCTAATAAGCTCAAAACCTAAAACACTCAGTGCTACATTTTCAGAGGCCACCATAAAGTCAGAGCCATTTTCTGTTTTTCTTTCGCCAAAAACAATGGGTCTAATACCATGAGGGTCTCTAAAGGCTAAAACTCCATATCCAGCAATCATAATAACCACAGCATAAGCACCTTTACATCGCTTATGTACCGCTGAAACTGCCTGAAAAACATCATTCTCATCAACCCTTAATTTACCTAAAGCTTGTAGCTCATGCGCAAACACATTGAGCAATATTTCCGAATCGGAATTAGTATTTAAATGACGTTGATCATCTTTAAACAATTGCTGTTTTAATTCTTCAGTATTGGTTAAATTCCCATTATGGGCGAGCGTTAGACCATAGGGTGAGTTCACATAGAAAGGCTGTGCTTCAGCCGAACTTGAACAACCTGCTGTTGGGTATCGAACATGGGCAATTCCCATATTACCTCTCAGCTTTACCATTTGTTGATCAGAAAATACATCACGAGTTAACCCATTATCTTTCCGTAAATAAAAACGTCCATTTTCACAGGTCACAATACCTGCAGCATCTTGTCCTCTATGCTGTAGAACAGTAAGAGCATCATATAGCTCCTGATTGACATTTTGGTGAGAAACAATACCAGCAATACCACACATGTTTAGAGACCTTCGTAATTAGTATTTAACATAACCAGCCAAACCTGACGGGATATGGTCATGCAACCAAACGGCTAATGATTGAAAAGGTGGAATCAAAATAGATTCTTTCCACCATGAATCTTCTGGCAAAGGCGTTAAGCCCGCCAGCATAATAATAATAGCAACCACGACAAATCCTCGTGCTATTCCAAAAATCATCCCTGCAAACCTATCAGAACCCGTTAACCCTGTTCTTTTAACTAATTCACCTAATAAATAACTAATTATTGCCCCCACAATTAAGGTTATTACAAATAATATAGCAAATGAGGTGGCAATTCTTGCTGACGGGTAACTGATAAAACCTTCTAAAAAACTTGAAAAATCTCGGCTAAATGTTAACCCTACCCAAATAGCAAATATCCATAAAACCAGGGAAAAAGCCTCTCTAATAAAACCTCTGACCAACCCTATAATTGATGAGATTAATATTAGCCCAACAATTGCATAATCTATCCAGATCAATTGATAATCCATAATTCTAACAATTCCTCATATACATCATTATTTATTTATATGAATATTTAATCATAAATCTAATTTAAAAATTCGTTCATTTATTGCAAATAATCAATTTAGGAACGTGTACGGAATAACTTCCCGAAATTATAACGTAGGATTTTTGTTTCAGGTGGAATGATCTCATGAGGCGCATAGCTGGCTACGCAACGAATGAGAGCATTTCACCTGGAGCAAAAAGACAAGTTAGAAATCGGTAAGTTGTTTCGTGCACGTTCCTTAGGAGCGAGGATTTAATAATTCCCGAAAGTATGGCGCAGGATTTTGGTTTCACAG
>CAYYNM010000274.1:0-3689 GCA_964472945.1 uncultured Methylomarinum sp.
ATTGATCATTACCCCATAAATCTAGCATCTGTAGAAAAGGATACTCTCTATCCCCTGTTTTTCAGCACTTTACAAAAGCAACAATTAAAAACTAGAACATAGAGTGTCAATACCTTCGCCAAATTTGTTTTATACGAAAAATACCGTTTTTATCGACATATAAATCAATAAGTTACACTTATTATTTATGCGAAAAATAGCTGGTTTTCCATTTTGGCGAAGGTATTGAGAGTGTATTATAACTTTTAAATAAAGTACGCTATACCGTAATATAATGCTGCTATTTCTAATACCACAGGAAAAATCAAATAAACTATATTTCGCTTTTGTGGTTCATAAAGATTATTATCAAAATTTAATGTTATTTCACTATAAACTTGAGCATCAAGCTCAACCGTTTGAGCCTTATGCGAAACTGAGCCTCCTATCAAAGTATCATCATTGTCAAACATCGAATTAAAAATATCGTCCAACTTTTTCTGGTTATCAAATAAATTATTTAATGTATCGATATCTATTGCTGCTGTTGTCATATTGCTAACCCCCAGTTTACACATTATTTGCTAATGCATTTTCTTCTTTTCGTAAATAAATAATACTCTTAAATCAAAGAAAAGATACTGTCATATCACTATTTAGTGAACCAGCTCCTGTTCCATTACTGAGTTTGTGAATAATCTCACATTCTCTGCTCTTCCAAACCGTCAAGGCCAAAAATAAAACCGGCAGCTAGGGAAGTTATTACATCCAATATAATCTTGTCCAACTTTCCCACCCCGAATTGCACGGCGAATTTCCAGTTTATTTCCACACTTTGGACAAATCCCTCCCTCTTTATACTTGACAGACAATCCAGTTTTATGTTCTGCTGGGTTTTTAACCAATGTAACAATAGATTTTAACAAGCTAATTTGTTGTTGCAAAAAACCACTTAAATCTTGCCCTTTATTATTGGCAATATCATCCAACTGCTGTTCCCATTGAGCTGTTAATAAAGGGTCTTTAAGTGTAGCGGGAACCACATCGATCAAATTAAAGCCTAATGTTGTCGCTTTTAATACTTTCTTTTCTTGCTGAATAAACTTCCGCTGAAATAAAGTTTGAATTATATTTGCCCTTGTTGCTTGCGTTCCTAACCCTGCAGTTTCCCTCAGAATTTTCTTCATCACTTTATCAGCAACTTGTAAGCCTATAGTTTCCATCGCTTTGATAAGTGTACCCTCTGTATAATGCTTAGGAGGTACTGTTAATTTATCCAATAGCTTAAGCTGTTCACAAAGTAACATCTCCCCTTTTTTTACTAAGGGTAACTCCTTGTTATTAATATCAGCCTTTGTATTTAATTTTCTTGGATCCCCTTCTAAAGCCAATTTCCAGCCTCTAACTTTCGCTATCCTACCACTGGTTTTAAACTGATCCTTTTTAATCGTTACGACAATATGACTTTGATCATATTCAAAATCAGGAAAAAACTGGGCAATATATCGTCTTCTAATCAAGTTATACAGGTTAAATTCTTTCGCATTAAGTTTTATAATACCTGGTGTTGCCTGGGTTGGAACAATAGCATGGTGAGCTGTTATTTTTTTATCATTCCAAACTCTTGAGCGATGATTTTTATCCACCTGATTTATCAGATCATTTAAATTGGTATCATTTTTAAGTAATGCCTTTAATACCTGGCTTACATCACTAAACTGACTGAGTGGAAGATATTCACAATCTGTTCTTGGGTAAGATGTCAGCTTATAGGTTTCATAAAGTGCTTGTGCAATATTTAACACCTCCTGCGCACCATACCCCCATCGCCTTGAGGCTTCTTGCTGCAAGCCTGATAAATTGTAAAGCAAGGGAGCTGGTTGTTTTTTTCTTGCTGTTGTCGCTGTTGTTACTTCGCCCATTTGTTGCTGACAGCGATCAATAACGGCTTGAGCAATGTGTATATCTAAACACTGTTTTTGTTCTTCACCTTGTACTTTGGGTAATTGCCACTTTGTTTCAAGCATCTCTCCTTCAATACCATTATTAGTTTTAAAGTAAGCTTGTATTTCATAATAAGTGATGGCTTTAAAGTTTAAAATATCACGATCACGTTTTACAATTAAAGCAAGAGTTGGTGTTTGTACGCGCCCTACTGAACGCACCTGTCGGTCATTTGCCAATAAAGTATAAGCACGCGTTAAATTCATTCCAATCAACCAGTCTGCTCTTCCTCTGGCTAATCCTGAATAATACAATGGCTCTGTATCTTTACTTGGACGAATATCATTTAAAGCACGCTGCACACTAACAGTATCAAGTGCTGATAGCCACAAACGACGACTTGGCCCCATATATTTAAAATAATCCATCACTTCTCTAGCAATGGTTTCACCTTCTCTATCAGCATCCGTTGCAATAACGACACTGTGCGCATTTTTTAATAATTTCTTCAGGACAGTCAACTGTTTGCTGGTTGATTTTTTAGGTGCCATTTTCCAGTCTTTAGGTAAAATGGGTAAATCAGCTAAAGACCAACGCTTATATTTAGAGTTATACCCATCAGGTGGAATCATTTCAAGCAAATGTCCAATACACCAACTTACGATTAGCTTATCACCTTGCAAGTAGCCTTCATTGCGTCGGTTTGCACCGAGAATACGTGCTATATCTCGGCCTTGTGATGGTTTTTCACAAAGATAAAGTTCATAGGTGTTTTGTATCTTATTGGCCAATCTAAATTACTCTTGTCGTTATACTCACAGCTATTTTATATTATTCTTTCCTGTTAATTTGAGAAACCATACTATTGTAGAACAAGGTGTTAATGTGGTATGTTAGAAAGTTATGGAATTTCATTATACTTTTACTACTTCTTATTTAGCGGCTTTTGCAATGGGCTTATTTAGTAGCCTCCATTGTATTGGTATGTGCGGCTCGATTATTGGCTCATTAACATTAAGCTTAAAACCAGAGATTCGAAGTAACAAAAAAAAATTATTATCTTATATCTTTAGTTATAACCTGGGGCGTATCACAAGTTATTCTACTGCAGGATTTTTAGTCGGTTTTATTCAAGCAATTATAATCTTGCCTTTTGGCCTAGAGCATGGCTACCGGATATTACAACTGTTTTCAGCAGTTGTCATGGTTTGTGCTGGACTATACCTTGCTGGCTGGTTTCCACGCTTTGCCTATATTGAAAAAGCGGGGGGTAAACTGTGGAAACTTATTGAACCTTTCGGACGCAGACTTATTCCGGTCAGTTCTCGCACACAAGCTTACCTTTTTGACCCTTTCTTTTTTCCAAAATTTTAATTAAAATTTTCCCAAGTCTTTCATACGGATGAGAGCATTATAGAAGTAAAGAGGGGAAGCCTTTTTTTCACATATCTTTCTATAAAGTTCGATATATCTATTTCTCTGTTCTATAGATTGTGCTGTATAAATTTTCTTTCCAATTTCATTAAAAACTTTAGGATACAACACAAATTTTTCTATTATAAAACCCGCTATGGTTAGTGCGCCACCCAACACCATCAATATAATTAGTATAGGTAAAAGCATGTATTACTATCCCATGAAAATGTGTAACTTATTCACAACGAATATCTACAGGAAGTGAATCACTAAAGAAATCAGATAGCGCTTTAAAGTAAGGAATTACAAAGTAATGATCGTACCTAAATACCAGAGTTTTGCGATAATAC
>CAYYNM010000275.1:0-3666 GCA_964472945.1 uncultured Methylomarinum sp.
TCAGTTAACACCAGAGATAACCATTAAATTAGTCACGCCAGTCTTTTTTATTGTTACAAAATTAGAGGCGTATTTGGGACGAGGAAAAAATGACCCTCTTGAGAGTCGTGACATAGAAGATTTTCTTAATTTATTTAGTGGAAGAAAAGAGTTGATTTCTGAAATCAAACAGTCATCTGAAGAATTACAGTTTTATATATCAAACCAGATAGAGGTATTGCTGGGTAATAGAGGTTTTGAATATGCGATTCAAAGTACTGCGTTAAATGACAAAGATAGAGAAGATCTGATTTTTAGTCGATTAGAATCTGTTGTAGAGTTTAAGAAGTAATGTATTGGCAATGGAATAGCCGTAAAGGTAATGAGCGTCAATCAAATAATGATGCAGTTGCGCTTATTAATGGAAAAACTTTTTTCTTTGCCATATTGGTAGATGCTGTTGAGAAAAGTGATAAAAGTAATCAGTTTGCCTGTTATTGGGCCGAAACCATAGCAAGTTCAGTTTTGAGTGCAGGGGCGTGTCCATCAACTGATGATTTACTTAATATAATGCGGAATACACAACAACAATTAAGACATCAGTTCCTCCATGAGACAGCAAGTTATATTGCGTTAATCTATAATAAAAACACTCAAGAAAGTCAGGTGCTAGTTTGTGGTGATTGTCGATTGGGACTAGTTTCTAGTGAAATTAAATGGCTAACAAAAACGCATACATTATTCACTGCATTTGATGATTCTTTAGGTGATGTCAAAAAAGATTTTCTGACTCGTCATACCTTAACGCATTCGCTTAATGCTAAGCGGTTTGTCCAACCTGAAATAATTACAGTTGATGATCCCAAAGATGGACATTGGGTTCTCTGTACTGATGGTTATTGGGCTGAACATATTGAAGAAGAAACTCCATGCGAACAGCTTAGAGATGATGCTAGCTGTTTAACAATATCCATGAGCGAATTACCAAGCCAATTAACTAGCAGTGATTGCGATAACTGTTTTAGTTACGAACTAGAATGTGATGAATGAAGATGGATAAGGAGTGGTTATGCAAATAGATCAGTTAATAAAGGGAATAGAAGCTAAGTTTAGCAAAAGCCGATTGGTTTTTTGGTATGACCCTGATAAGAGTTTTAGTGAAGACGCATCAACAATAACAATTGATGATGTCACTCTGTTGGATATGTCTAATGTTTCGGTATTTGAAACTAAAAAGCGTATTGAGCTTGATGAACCTGCTAATAAATTCTTATTATATTTTCCTTATGCTGAACCAGAGGCTGAAAGAGATTGGCTATTAGATATTCGTTTATATAGTGAGCAGTTTTTTGCTGATGCTAGTTCTATGCTGTTAAACGAATTGGGTATTCCCAAAATGGCATTACGTGGGCATATTCGTCAAAGGGAAAACTTTTTTACGAATAAACAACGACTAGCAGCATTAAAACGTTTTGTGACTGAAGATGAAACGGAATCCTCTTTAGATAGAAAAATGATGGCTGTTGTGACTAAAGCTGACTCAGCGTCGTTAAGCGATATAGTTTTTCAGTTAGTTAAAAGTTATTCAGAGACATTGATATCTGGTAATGATGATGTTGAGTTGATACAGCAATGTGAGAAGTTTGGGTTATTAGATTCATTGTGGCTGAAACTGGAAACTCAGTTTAGTTATGAGAGTTCTAAACCATCAATAGAAGATTTTGTTTTGAAGCTGTTTTGTACTGAATTATGGAGTCAGATTGATGCTGATGATCGAGATTGGTTATTAAATAATGTTTTAAAAACTGGATCTGGTCAGGCAACAGCTCTGGCCTTTATGTCAGGCTGGCGAGATAGTCGTAGTTTTGCTGAGTCACATGATGTGATTTCTAAAATTATAGGTCAACAGTTGGAGGTTGATTCACGTTGTAAAACGTATCACCCAATTCAATTAATGGAGTGTGATACTTTTGAGGTCATTGAGCAGGCAATTATTCGTGGGTTGGTTGCTGACTTATTAGATCCGAGTCATAAACTTGATAGATTGCAGTTTGAGCGTGTTGTTTCAAGACGGTTAGTGAGCCACTGGTGTTTATCCCGAAAAGAATATGCCGCAATTTATGAAGCTTTGCGTAATGCAGAGCAGTTGTTTTATTTGCGTCAGCGATTTGTTGATGGCTTTCATTATGATTCAGCTAAGTCAATGTATGAAGCTTATGTAAAAGAGCTTTATTTATTTGATCAAGCTTATCGTTTATTTAATGAGCATGTTGCTTCTGTATTAAGTAAAGGTGCTGACATATTGCGGCAACTTGATGATGAAATTGAAAACCTTTATACCCATTGGTATTTGTATGAACTAGGGTTGGAATGGGATCGATTATTAGAGGTTGAGCAACTTATAGGAAAATGGAAATTAGAGGGTGTTTCTCAACAGCATAGGTTTTATGAGACACAGGTTGAATCTCGTCTCAGGTCAAAACAGATTAAGCGAGTGTTTGTCATTATCTCAGATGCTTTAAGATATGAAGTGGCTCAGGAATTAACTTTGAGTATTAATGCTGAAAAGCGTTTTAAAGCGGAATTAGCTACACAGTTAGGTGTTTTGCCAAGTTATACTCAATTAGGAATGGCTGCATTATTGCCACATCAAGAGCTGTCTTATGAATCTGGGCAAGGCTCAGCTGTATATGTTGATGGTCAATCGACTCAAGGGCTGGATAATCGAAATAGTGTATTAGAAACAGTTAAGGGTATGGGTATGGCTGTTAACTCAAAAGAGTTAATGGGCTGGAGTAATCAGGAAGGTCGAGATAAAGTTAGAGATACAAGCGTAGTTTATATTTATCACGATACGATTGATGCGATAGGCGATAAATTATCGACAGAGGCGAAAACATTTGAAGCTTGTCGTACTGCTATTAATGAGTTAAAAGATTTAGTTGGGCGAGTGATTAATCGGTTGAATGGGAGTCGTGTACTGGTAACGGCTGATCATGGGTTTTTATTTCAGCAGAAAGCATTAAGCAAAGCGGATAAAACGGTTTTGCCGACAAAGCCTGTTGGAACCATTGAGGCTAAAAAACGTTATATTATTGGGGAATCATTGCCCGTTGATGAAACCTGCTGGAAGGGGAGAATTGCTGATACAGCTAAAGGTAGTGGTGAAACTGAATTTTTAATTCCTAAAGGCGCACAGCGATTTCATTTTATTGGTGGGGCTAGATTCGTCCATGGTGGTGCCATGCTACAGGAGGTGTGTGTACCTATGATTGCCATATCAGCATTACGTGGCGAGAAAATGGTGCAACATGAAAAACAGCCAGTTGGAGTAGTGGTTAAAACCCAGCCTATTAAAATTGTTAATAATATCGATAAAATAAGCTTTATCCAGACTGAGCCAGTGGGTGAACGATTTGTTGCCAGACAGTTAGACGTTTTTATTGTTGATAGTCAAGGGCATGAGGTATCAAGTCGTGAAGGCATTAATTTTGATAGTCAAAGCCAATCAATGGATGAACGTAGTAGGGATGTTAGATTGAAACTAATTGGTTCAGGTTTTGAACGTCACGCATCATATACTTTAGTGCTTGAAAATACAGAGACACAGACACGATATAATCAATATGCAGTAACAATTGATTTAGCATTTCAAGATGACTTTTTCTAATGAGTGAAACGATGAGC
>CAYYNM010000276.1:0-3624 GCA_964472945.1 uncultured Methylomarinum sp.
CATAACTGGCATTAACCAAGCCACCCCAGCCACCAAAAATCAGCATAAGCAAAGACAAGATAACTGCGAGTACCATGGTATTAGTCCAGGGTAAACTGCCAATCCAGCCAAATAAACCTTTACCACCTCGTAAACGTCCTGCAACTTCTAAAGAAGCAATCACGGTAAACCCTGTCATAAATGTTGGAATAGAAACGATAAATGTACCAACCCCATGTAATAGTTTCCAGCCACTTGCTTGCTCTGGATCCATATATAGATGATGGAAACCAATAGGTAAACTAAAGACCACTAAAACAATAAATGCGGCTCTTGCTAGCTCGTCACTGAACACATATGAGCCCGCTTGCTTAGGTACTAAAGTATAAAAAGCAATATAAGCAGGGATTAACCAGAAATACACAATAGGATGTAAAGTCCAGGCAAACAGTGTACGCGCTAGACCTACATCAATAGTATCAGCCCAGCCAAAAGCCCAAGGCAAGATTAAAAAGAGTGATTCTAAAGCCACTCCAGCACTAGTCCATAACCACAACAAAGCATTCATGGTCGTTGCAAACATGGCTAATGGAACAGGCTCACCCGGGTTATCTTTTTTCCACTGCAGAAACATCACAATCATGATGCCACACCAAACCCAGGACCCTACAATAAGTAAAGTTGCACCGACATAAAATAAGGTATGCGCCTGATTAGGTGGGTAAAAGGTATACAAGACTGATGCGAGCCCCAATAATAATGGAATAGCGGCCAACACAACACCTAGCAAAGCTACCCAAAACCCTGCCCATGCCAAATTTTTATTCCAAATGGGCACTTTTAAAGAGGTGCTCGCCGTATAATAGCCAAATCCCATAATAAAAAAGGTGGTTAACACATAGGCCATTAAAACCCCATGGGTACTAACAGAAGCAAAATATACTGTTGGAGAGTCTAACGCTGAAAATAAACCGCTACGCTCTAAAACCTGATATTCCCCCATAAAACAAGCCAGTATAAAAGCAATAAACGCTACCCACATATGACTTAAAGCGAGTCTTCTTTCTGCAATATCATTCATTTTTTATCCCCTCCTTTAGAGGTAATCTGTGGTGCTTGCCATTGATCTTTTTCTACCACATCAATTTTGCTCCACATATGATCATGCCCTAAACCACAATATTCATTACATAAAACAGGGTAATCTCCTGGTTTAGGAAAAGAGGTTTCTATTTCAGCGACAAATCCCGGCACAATCATCGTACTCATATTAGTCATAGGAATATGTACACCGTGCAACACATCCATACTTACCCAACGAAAGGTAAGCTTGGTTTCAGCGGGTACGGTAATTTTCTTAGGAAAAAATGAATAACGACCAGCAACCATTCTTATTGTAATCTCTCCATTTTCATCAACTTGAACGCCCAGGTTATCTTCAGCAAATTCTTTGCTTAAATGTAGTTTTGCAGAATCAATAGTTTCTACATTACTTGGTGCATTAACGCCATGAAATAGTGCCTCCATCATAATAATGACAATAAAAAAGGCACAAATAGCTAAAACTATTTGTGCCCATTTTTTCTCTAACGGATCAATATGCATACTGTCCCCCTAATTAATTATGCCACGAGGTAAGAAAACCCCATAATAGAGAAACAGCCAGCCTATAACCATGCTGATGCCAACAGTAAGCATCAACACCCAGGTACCGATAGGTGAACTCTCGAGTATTTCTTTGCGTTCTTCTTCGCTAATCTCTGCCATTTTTCCTTCCTAATTTTTTATGTGCTTTTTTATAATTTTAGAGTATTAATATTCACTAATGTATCAACCCTTTTACTATAATGTCAATTTTTTGGAAATTTATTTTGAACTTTTTTGAAGTTAGTTTTAAGCCAAACAGAAAAGGTTTTGGATATTATTTTTTACCTAATAAAAAGGCTCTTTGGCCTGCTAACATTCTGCACACAAAAATAGGCTGCCTTATCAAAGCTTATAGTTAATGTGTGAGTTATTTTATGCTCCAACAAAAACTTATCCCTTTCACGTTCTGGTAAATGAGCACTTATTCTTTTTGCTATACATTCACAAGGCTTAGCAAACCTTAATCTATCATTATCTTTATTGATAGAATTTCTAACTTCTTTTTCAACACACTGCTTTGCAAACGTCTGCTCGAACTGTTCTCGCTTCGAACCAGCCGTTTGCAAAAGCTTGGTATTTGAGCAACTAACTAATAATACGCCTAAACATAAACTGCGTAATAAAACTGTCACCAACATAAACTACTATTTTATAACTTTACTGAAATCTAGTAATTTTAGGTTCAGCTACTTTCTGAGATTCTTGTACACATTCATAAGCTGCGGCATCGTAACGTATCTGAAAAGCACGAACATCATTACCTTCTTTTAAATATTCATCCGCCTCTTGATCTGTTAACTTATTATCCATATAGTCCGCAATACAGTTACAGGTTTTTTCAATGTAATTTATATCAGCTTTTCTATTGCCTGCATTAGCAACTTCTCTCGCAACACACTCTTTGGTAAATTCTTTTTTAAATTTACCTTTTTCAACCCAGCTAGCTTTATCAATAGGCTGAGACATTTCCTTATAGTTTTGTTTATCTCCTAATTTATTAGTGGTCATATTTTTATTATTTCCCACAATAACTTTGTCTATATTAGCTTTCTTGGTCACAACCGTTTTATTGCTACTCGTTTCTTTACTGTTATTCGTTTTATCATCAGAGCACCCTGATAGAAAAATAACAGCAATTAAAGGCAAAACAGATAAAAAATAATTTAATTGACGGGGAGAATTTCTCATATTAATAAACCTTGTATAAAGTTGAATTATTGGTTGGCATTATAACTCTTTTATCTTAAAAATCTTCTGCTTGAAAGCACCCTATCAATAAAAATTCATTTTTTTATCTCAATATTAAAAGCAACTCGAATAATCTAAGGCAAGCTCTTGGCATTGAAAAAATATTCGGGGGTAATCCATCCTTATTTCTAGCTTCAAAGCAAATTCAAAAAAAACAGCGAGCGTCATAAACCTTGCCGCAATAGCCCAATAACGTGAACGGGTATTTAATGAATTACGCCAGATACAAATAGTCCAAAACACAATAGGGATAAATAACATAAAATGAACCTCATCCCAACTGGAAACAGTAAAGCTACCAGCTCTAGCCAAACTGTCGGTGGTATATAAGATGATATTAAGAATAATAAAAAAAGGCCAAAAAATTAGCCATAATTTTACTTGTCCACACCATGAGTCAAATAAATATTGATACAGCGTCAATTCTGATATTCTTCCCCACTTCATGTCTTTATAAAAGGGATCAGAAGGTGTTGAAATATACAACAATAGCAATAAAAACAAGGTAGCTATCATATACTCTTGCGCTGAACCAAAGTGCATATAAACTAAAAAAATGGGGATAGAATAAATAAACATAATTATTCACATTAAAACTAACGACTCTCTTATATAACACACTCAACAGCCATTAATAAATAGAAAATCTATTTATTAATGGCCTATATGCCAACTAAATCAAAACAGGAAGCCTATAAACTCGATGTTCCAGTTTTTTTAACTTGAATTCAGAAAATACTAAAAACCATA
>CAYYNM010000277.1:0-3573 GCA_964472945.1 uncultured Methylomarinum sp.
GCAAGCCCTATCCAAAGTGCTTGCTTATAAGTTATATCTTCAACATCCTCTACATGTGCTGATGATTCCTGGTAAAAATATTCAACAATCAAAAAGACAATACCGCCAATGATAAACATAATACCAACGATTGATACGGTAAAAAATTCTTTTATTTGATGATGAAATAATAAGCCAATAGCTCCAATGGGTATAAAAGCCAAGGTTACTTTCCCCCATAGCGGTGCATGTTTTAAAGAAAATTTATCTTTATAATTCATAATAACAGCAAGTATTGCTGAAAATTGAATAATGACTTCAAAAGCTTTGTTGGTTTCAGTTTGTTCAACTGCTAACCAGTGACTGACAACAATAAGGTGTCCAGTAGAAGAAATAGGTAAAAACTCTGTAATACCTTCTATAACACCTAAGATAATTGCTTGTATAATATCCATATAATTAATTTTTTTTGTTTATCATTTTTTATTTCCATCGCCCTTAGTTAAGTACTTGAACATAATTATTCTAACATTTTTGATTTTAAAGTTTCGTGTAGGATGGGCAAAGGGGCTTTATCCCGTGCCCATCAAGTGTAATACACATAAAGATGGGCACGTCGTTCCTCCTTTGCCCATCCTACAAAATTGTTAATCTAATTGTTGCTACCTACTTACATCTAAACTGTAGTGCTTTTTACTTTAAAAAAGATTAGATTATTGCGCTGTAGATTGCTTATTAATCTCTTTTTTTAACTAAAATATCACCCGCGTCATTCATTGCTAATTCCCATTTTTCACCATCACCCTTGACATCAATTTCATATTCAACACATCCATCAGGGTTGGCAATGATCTCTGCCTTTTGGATTTTTAGTTTTTTAAATGTTTGTTTAAGTTTTGCTATAACAGTTTGAGGCAATTCAGAAATTGTAATTTCTTCTTCATGGCCAAAATGCTTGCCTTGAGAGTCAACCAAGGTTTCACGTTTCTACCCCTTTAATGTATATTTAACTTCATAAGGTAGTAGACCAAAATGCAGCTCTTTATCGACTTTAATATCTTTGGCACCTGGGTATACTGCTTTCATACTTGCAAAAACAGCAGGTGGAATTTGTGAATGTTTAAGGTTACTTGCCTGAGCTGAAAATACAGGGAATACAAGTGTTGCAATAAAGGGTAATATGATTTTTTTCTTCATAATATTTTCCTTGTTGTAAAGAAAGTGAAAGACAGTTTAGCTGCCTACTTTAATTAAAAGAGTATAAAATACCTAAAATTTTTACTACAAAGACCTCAGTGTTTATTTTGAAATTTCATATCTGCACAATACTCTTCAGCCCAAAAATGATTTCCCCAATTAGATGCCACTTGAATTCTGGAAACTTGGTAAATACCCTAAAGGGGTTGTTAATTAGAGCCTCCACCCACTACAAGTACTTGTGCATAATTATTCTAACATTTTTGATTTTAAAGTTTCGTGTAGGATGGGCAAGGGGGCTTTATCCCGTGCCCATCAAATGTAATACACATAAAGATGGGCACGTCGCTCCTCCTTTGCCCATCCTACAAAATTGTTAATTTAATTGTTGCTACTTACTTATATTGTGGTTCTGCTAATCAAAACTATAAGCAGTTTCCACTATCAATAACGGGGCTTGCAACGACTCGCTCTGTATATATGTCATCACTATATCTTGTACTAGGAGGTGCTAGTTAAGTCCACCTTATCTTTATCTTTTTCTTATTCATTAGAATGGGGAGGTTACCCTACTCTCCCCCACCCCTTTTATTACTGCTTATATTTATTTCCAGTCTAATACAACATAATGTTGAAAATTACCCTTTAAAATAAGTAAGACCACACTTTTACTCTTATCACTGTCTTTAATAATACCTTTAAATTCAGCGGCATCTTTTACTATTTTTTGATTAGCTTGAAGAATTATTGTCCCGGGTTTAATACCAGCCATTGCCGCAATAGAGCCTTGTTCTACTCTAGTCACAATAACACCCGTTGCAGATTTAACATTGAATTGTTTTGCTAATTCAGGGGTAAGCGTTTGAACACTCATTCCTATTTCATCGGTACTTTGCGATGATTCACTACCTTGTTGTGAACTACCCTCTTGTTTACCAATTTTTACAGTCAATATTTTACGTTTACCCTTATGTATAATCGTTAATTCTTCCTTACTTCCTGGTGTCGTTAAGGCTACTTTATTACGAAAACCACCTACACTATCAACCTTAGTACCGCGATATAAAATAATAACATCACCTTGTTTCAACCCGGCTTTATCTGCTGGTGAGTCTTTAACTACTTGTGCGACCATAATACCTTGAGCAGATTCTATACCAAAAGATTTAGCTAGCTCAGCTGTTAAGGGTTGTATAACCACACCTAAGTGCCCTCGAACAACTTCCCCTGTATTAATTAATTGTTCTGCTATAGATTTTGCCAAGTTGACAGGAATGGCAAAACCTATCCCCATAGATCCACCACTTCGACTAAAAATAGCGGTATTCATACCAATCACTTCCCCATCCAGATTAACCAAAGGTCCACCAGAGTTTCCAGGGTTAATAGCCGCATCGGTTTGGATAAAATTTTCATAATCATTAATGCCGATTGCTGTTCGGCCTTTAGCACTTACAATACCCGCAGTTAAGGTATGACTTAAACCAAATGGATTACCTATAGCTACAACCCATTCGCCTACTTCCAATTTAGCTGAATCTCCCATAGCAAGAGCTGGTGCATCAACGCTTTCAACCTCAATCACTGCCACATCTGATTTAGGATCTGTTCCGGTTACTTTGCCATCATATTCTTTGCCATTCTGAAATTTAACCCGTATCTTATCAGCATGATCAACCACATGGTTATTAGTCAAAATATAAGTTTTCTGGGATAAAAGTCCATTATCAACTTTAAAAACAAACCCCGACCCCTGCCCCATCATTTTTTGTCTTGGTTGTGGCATATTGGGTCTAGGTCTTTGTTGAAAACCGGGAGGTAATTGTCCACCAAAAAAATGTCTGAGCAGGTCATCATTAGGAGATCTGCCATTACCAAAAGGTGAAGAAAACTGTTGTATTGGAGGTTGTGGCCTACTACTTTCAACCTGAATAAAAACAACCGATGGTGATACTTTACGTGCGATAGAGGCAAAAGCTTTGCTAGTATTGCGTAAACTGGCTATACCCTCATCCTGTGCATAAGCAGGTATGGCGAATACCCAGAGTAATATGAATAACTGAGTAATATTTTTTTTATGTAACATTTAAAAAATCTCTTTCTATTTAAAATAATATAAGGTATCTAAGGAACGTTAATATTCTTAATTAAACACCAGAATTGTAATTCATTGGTAAATTAAAGTTGCTAAAAGAAAGCGTAGCTAATTCTAGCTACGCTCCTTATCCCATTCACTGTCTATTTATAAAATCAATGTACATAAAACTTTTGAAAAGACAGAGACCATCTATGAGTCTTTGTTGATATAAAAGTTCATATACTTCGAGCGGTCACAACTACAGATTTCTAACCCCTGCCCGCACAAAGTATATAATCAATTTTCCATTGCTTATTACT
>CAYYNM010000278.1:0-3528 GCA_964472945.1 uncultured Methylomarinum sp.
TGTGGAATCAATAGCTTGTGTTCTGTGCCGTAGTGAAGTCACGGATTCAGGTATACCCAACGTCAACTAAGAGTATATTTTAATTTTAAAAATTTCTACTATTTTTCTAGCATTCTCTAACCAATAAAACTGTTTACCCTTAATAGTATCTTTAGCTTGATCTCCTAGCTGTTTTCTTAACTCCTCAGATTCACATAACTGAACTAGCTTTTCTTTAAAATCGTCTTCACTATTGAATAATAAAGCATCTTTATCTGCTGTTAAAATTTCCTTAATATTACCCATATCAGGTGCAAGTATTGCTTTACCTAAAGCCATATACTCAAACAGTTTAAGTGGGGATGCGTATCTAGTTACATCAGGCTGTAAAGCTAGGTCAAAAACTGACTGATATTGTGGCATTTTTTCTCTGCTAATAATCCCAGTAATAGTCATCTCGTCAGAAATGCCCAAATGCTTAGCATGTTTTTCAAGAAACTCTCTACCTGGCCCGTCACCTACTAAAAACAGATGCCAATTTTGATTTGGGTGTGTAGCAATAGCATCTAAAACTTTATCCAGCCGATGCCACTCCCTGACAAAACCAACAAAGCCTAATATTAATTTATTTTCCAGTTTATATTGCTGAATAATTTCTTTTGATACAATTGGTGGCCAAGGAAAATGTTTTGCATTAATACCGTTATGGATAACGGTCATTTTATCGTGACTTATACCCTTTTCAGTAATTATGTCAGCGAGCACTTGAGTGACGGGTAGTAGGTGGTCTGCATTTTTCCAGACGTAGCTCTCTGTCCATTGAGCAAGTGAATCAATGCTTATACCGTTATTCTTTTTTCGCTCTTCATAAAGAGGGGAGTTTATTTCTAATACTAAGGGTAACTTATAATATTTTTTCGCCCAAATTCCTGATGGTAAATAGAGGTTATACCTTTCATAAATACAGTCTGGTTTATATTTTTTAATGGCTTTACGTAACTTTAAAAAATCATAAAAGCTATAACAAAACTCTAGTATTTCATGCACAAACCCAGGTAAATTGTCTCGTAAACCTTGCACTGCATTTGCACTTTTACCAAATTCCTTTTGATTAATTGAGTCTGGCTCAACCATAATAATTTCATGCCCTAATTCCTTTAAAGCATTTATAATTTCAGCAATATGTACATATTGCCCATCTTTTGATGCGATACGGTGATGGTATAAAATTTTAATAAGAAACTCCTTCTTATTTGAGTTAGCGTACGATGCTTTTAAATAGTTTTATTAAACCTTGTGTAGTGCTATCCCAAGAAAATTGTTCTGCATATTTTCTGGTATTTACTCTTTCAGGGTATTTATTAAATAAAGTTTTAACACCTTGAGCAATGGCTTCTGGCGTTCTTTTAACTAATACGCCCGCATCTTGGCTTTGTACAACTTCGGGGGTTCCCCAAATATCAGTGGCTACAACAGCTGTGCCACAAGCCATAGATTCAAGAAGTACATTTGCCCAGCCTTCTCTACTGGAAGCTAAAACCATTGCATCTGCCGCATTATAAATCTCGGGTAAATCTTGCTGTTTTTTTTCGCCTAGAAACTTAACTTGCTCATGTAGCTGTAATTGTGCAACTAATTTTTTTAAAGCCCCCTCTTCTTCCCCTCCTCCAACAATAAGTAACTGGTAATCAGGTAAAAACCTCATCGCTTCAATAATTAAATGATGGCCTTTTCGTTCAATTAAATGCCCAACACTAACCAATGTGTTTTTATGAAGTTTATATTTGTCTCTACATTGAGCCTTATCAAGTAACTTAAATAAATCTAAATCCACTCCATTTCGAAAAACATGAATTTTATTCGAACCGGCCCCCATCTCTATCATCGAATCTTTTAATGCTTTACAAACAGTTACACTGGCTTGTGCTTGTTTAGCGGCCCATAAAATCATTTTTCGAGGTAGTTTATACTTAGGAATTAAATTTATATCAGTCCCTCTTGCACTAATAATAAAGGGGATCTTTAATATCTTATTCACTAAAGCAACAGCTACACCATCAGGATAAAAATAATGTGCATCAATAAGGTCAATTTTTTTTTGTTTGTTTAATTTTTTAATCTGAAAGTATAGTGATATGGACATAAAAAAGGGGGTTAATAACATCCCAATTTTTGGAATAACTAAATATCTGGGATGATATATATCAATACCCTGCCTAGTTTCAAACTTTGGTATATCAGCATAAATTGCATACTGCTTAAACCGTTCACCTTTAAAAGGAAACCAAGGAACAGGGGCAACAACTCTCGCTTTAATTTTACCTGTTTGCACTAAATGCCTTAAACGAGTTTCAATAAAAACCCCATGCCTAAACTGATTTTTATTAGGATAGAGTGTTGTTACTGTTAATACATTCATACTTTATAATAATCTTTATACCAGACGATAAAGTTTTTTATACCTTCATCAATACTTGTATTAGGTTTATATCCAACATCTTTAATTAAATCTTCCACATCAGCATAAGTATCAACTACATCACCAGGTTGTAATGGTAGTAACTGTTTTTCTGCTGTTTTCCCTAAATGTTTTTCTATAGTCTTAATATAGTCTAATAATTCGACGGGTGTTTGATTTCCTATATTATAAACTCTAAAAGGTGCTTTACTGCTTGCAGAGTCAGGTTTAGCACCACTCCATTCGGGGTTAGGTTTTGCTACATTATCAAGCGTACGGATAACACCTTCAACAATATCATCAATATAAGTAAAATCTCTACGGTGTTTACCATAATTAAATACTTTAAGTTTCTCCCCTGAAGTAATTGCTTTAGCAAATAAAATAGGTGACATATCAGGCCTACCCCACGGACCATATACGGTAAAAAAGCGTAAACCCGTGGTTGGAATATTGTATAAATGGCTATAAGTATGAGCCATTAATTCATTGGATTTTTTTGAAGCGGCATATAAACTAACGGGGTGATCAACATTATCATGCACTGAAAAAGGCATGGATTCATTCGCGCCATAAACAGAACTACTGGAAGCATAAACTAAATGCTCGACATTATTATGCCGACACCCTTCTAATATATTTAAAAACCCCAACATATTACTTTCAATATAAGCATGTGGGTTTTCTATCGAGTACCTTACCCCTGCTTGAGCGGCTAAATTAACTACACGTTGTGGTTGATGTTGCCTAAATAATTGCTCCATAACTTCCCTATCGGCAATATTAGCTCTAACATCTATAAACTTAGAGTGGTCCTTGATACGGTCTAGGCGAGCTAATTTTAAATTTACATCGTAATAATCATTTAAATTATCAATACCAATAACCTCATCGCCTCTTTCTAGCAATTTAAGTGCTAATTGATTACCAATAAAACCAGCAGACCCTGTTACCATTATTTTCATAATTATTTTACTTTATGCATTTGTTTGTAAAAATTTATTCAACATCATTAAACTCCACAATTGCTGGCTCAATTCTTTTTGACCTGTTTGATGGAGTACCTCTTTCATTAAGTAGGGTGCGCTGAC
>CAYYNM010000279.1:0-3525 GCA_964472945.1 uncultured Methylomarinum sp.
CTGGGTATGTTGTGTTCAGAAAAAGAATTAGGTCTTGCTGCTGATGCGGATGGCTTGATGGAATTGTTTGAAGATGCCCCTGTTGGTACTGATATCAGAGACTATTTTTCTTTAGATGACAAAATTATAGAATTAGATTTAACACCTAACCGTGCTGATTGTTTAAGTGTAGAAGGTGTTGCTAGAGAAATTGCTGTATTAAATGAAATGGAATGGTCAGCAGTTGAGGTTTCTACTGTTGAAGTAACACATGATGAAGTAGTTAATGTTTCTGTAGAAGAAACAGAAGCTTGCCCAAGATATTTGGGTCGTTTAATTAAAAATGTAGACGTTAAGGCACAAACACCTTTATGGATGCAGGAAAGTTTAAGACGTTCTGGCATTAGAAGCTTAGGTCCTATCGTTGATGTGACAAATTATGTATTGCTAGAGCTAGGTCAACCATTACATGCTTTCGATGCTGAAAAATTAACAGGTGCTATTACAGTACGTGTTGGTAAAAAAGGTGAAGAATTAGCCTTATTGAATGATCAAACCATTAAATTAGATGGTGAGGCTTTAGTTATTGCTGATGAAAAACAAGCATTAGCTTTAGCGGGTGTGATGGGTGGGGAAGCAACATCTGTTACCGATGAAACAAAAGATATTTTCTTGGAGTGTGCTTTCTTTACACCCATTGCTATTGCGGGTAAAGCGCGTAACTTTGGTTTACATACAGACTCATCCCACCGTTTTGAGCGAGGTGTGGATTTTAGCTTGCAGGAAAGAGCAATAGAGCGTGCAACACAACTAATAGTTGAAATTACTGATGGGAGTGTTGGCCCCATTACAGAAGTGACAACAACTAAAGCTTTACCGGCTAGGGATGCTGTTAAGCTTAGGCAAAAACGTATCGAGAAAGTTTTAGGCATCAGTATGGAGAATACTGAAGTCACTAAGATTTTTGAAGGTCTCGGAATGCAAGTTGAAGTGATGGATGATGGTTGGAATATTACCCCTCCAGCTTGCCGTTTTGATATTGCAATTGAGGCTGATTTATTAGAAGAAGTTGGGCGTATATATGGTTATAACAACTTACCTAATAGTAGTTTACTGATGCGCTCTGAATTGGGTAAAGCAGAAGAAGCAATTCTTCCCATTGCTAGAGCTGAAGATTTATTGGTTGATAGAGGTTTTCAAGAAGCCATTACCTACAGTTTTGTTGATGAAGATATTCAGCAAACTATTGCGCCAGATGATAAATTTATCCGTTTGCAGAATCCAATTTCTTCTGAATTATCAGTAATGCGTACCACCTTGTGGTGTGGTTTACTTAATGCTGCTCTGTATAATACTAAGCGTCAACAAACCAGAGTGCGTTTATTTGAAACAGGGCTACGGTTTATTAGCGAAAATAAGCAAATTGTTCAGCAAAAAATGTTATCTGGTTTGGTTTTAGGTAATGTAAATGAAGAGCAGTGGTCTAATAAAAGTAGAAAAGTTGACTTTTTTGACCTCAAAGGTGATTTAGAAGCATTGTTTTATTTAAGTGACTGTGAAGCTCAATTTAGGTCTGTAAAACATCCTGCTTTACACCCAGGCCAATCTGCAGAGATTGTCAATTCTGATGGTCAAAGAATGGGGTTGATGGGTATGTTACACCCTACATTAGAAAAGAAATTAGGATTTGAAACAGCTGTATTTCTATTTGAACTACAGCAAGAAATGGTTTTCAAAAAAGCGATACCAAAATTTGAAGTACTTTCTAAATTTCCTTCAGTACGAAGGGATATGGCACTTTTAGTTGAGGAAAAAGTAACGGCAGCAGATATTGTTAATAATATACTTGCGGTCAAAGAAGGTTTTATAAAAGACATTCAAGTTTTCGATATATATCGAGGCGAAGGTGTTGAAGACGGCTATAAAAGTGTTGCATTAAGTTTAATTTTACAAGATTCAACACAAACTTTAACAGACTCTGTAATTGATGCTATATTTAATAAAGTATTAGAGGCGTTAAGTAATAATATCAATGCAAAGCTGAGGGATTAATTGAATGGCATTAACAAAAGCTGATTTTGCGGAACGTTTATTTGACGAGTTAGGCTTAAATAAACGCGAAGCTAAAGAGATGATTGAGTTGTTTTTTGAAGAAATAAAAGGTTCTTTAGAAAATGGTGAGCAAGTAAAAATTTCTGGATTTGGAAAGTTTGAATTAAGAGATAAATGTAGTCGCCCCGGAAGAAACCCTAAAACAGGTGAAGAAATCCCAATTTCTGCACGTCGTGTGGTAACATTCAGGTCTGGTCAAAAACTTAAAGCTAGGGTAGAGCAATATGCTGGAGCCGAGTAATAATAATGAACTGCCCGCGATACCGGCAAAAAGATATTTCACTATTGGTGAGGTAAGTGAATTATGTGGTGTAAAACCACATGTGCTTCGTTATTGGGAGCAAGAGTTTACAGATTTAAGCCCTGTAAAAAGACGGGGTAATAGACGTTACTATCAACGCCATGATGTATTGATGATTCGTCAAATCAGATCTTTACTGTATGAACAAGGCTATACAATCGGTGGTGCCAGAGTTCACCTGGCAAGTGATGGTGTAAAAGATGACTCAACAAGAAGTAAGCAACTTGTTCACCAAATGATTGGTGAGTTAGAAGATATTTTAGAGCTGTTAAAATAAAGTAAGATTCTACAATATATGAAGCTATCAAAAGTGGTTTATATATTGTAGAATGCACGTTCAAATTCACTTGGCCATATTCATTGGCTGATCAAAAAGTATTCGATTCTCGGGGCGTAGCGCAGTTTGGTAGCGCACTATACTGGGGGTGTAGGGGTCGTGGGTTCGAATCCCGCCGTCCCGACCAATTAAATCAATTGGTTAGCGAGAATTGAAGACTTTAAAAAATGTTAAAAAGTGCTCTAGCTGAAATTCTAGCTGAAAACAGCTTTTGGGTAGGTGCTTTAAATAAGTTATTTTCAAACGGCAACCATTGCCATATTTTAGCCATAAAAAAACCGCTCATTAGAACGGTCTTTGTTTATATATGTATGATTTATATTTATGGCTGGGGCGTTCTTGATAATTAAGAGAACCCTAACCATGATTGAATAACCTGTTTTTGTATGCTTCTATTTAATGCGCCTTATACTTCTACTCAACAATGCACTAATCACCCGATAATCAATATCTGATAAATCAAAGGGGGCGTTATCCCTCCAATAATGTATTAAATCCATATTTTTATATAGCTTTGTTATTCCTGAATACATGGCATTATCAATTGAATCCACTCTATCCGCAAAATCGACCGTAAAGGCGTGTAGCGGTTCAAAGTCCATAATCACTTAGTAATACATCTTCTTTTGCTTCTTTAGCTAATAAAGCTTCATTAGTAGCCCCTATATTGCTTTGGCTAACACGATTTAACTCCAATATTTTTATAGCCGCTGTCAATCTATCCCTTGTAGGTGCGTCACTATCCGTTAATACTTCGTTTATCGTTTCCAGTGCTACCATGCTGAGCGAACGCATT
>CAYYNM010000280.1:0-3496 GCA_964472945.1 uncultured Methylomarinum sp.
CCGCTGTGGAATCAATAGCTTGTGTTCTGTGCCGTAGTGAAGTCACGGATTCAGGTTTTATACTTCACTTTTAATCTAACCCGTTCTGCATAGAAAACTGGAATTATTTTGTGGAATATGGTTTAGTATACATAATGAGTTGTTAATATTTGTGGGTGGTAAAATGAGTGATGAAAATCAAGAACAAGAGAGTTTTGACGGTATAACAGACAATCATACTGATATTGATAAGTCTAAACGGAAGTTTTCTAAGGCAGGGATGGCTGTACCGGTTATTATGACTTTGGCTAGTCGGCCTGTTTTTGCTGTGCAGGGGTTGTCGAATATGATTTCTGGGAATGGGTCTGGTTGTCAGGGAGATTCTTTTTTTGGAGGGTTCAGCCATGGCTTTTGGAAAAATCAAGCTGGTAATAATGCTCCCAATGGGAGTGATGTTAAATGGCGTATAGCAACGAGTACAACGGGTCAAAGCTATGAAAGCGTTACAGTATCACAAGCATTTGCTGGTCATACTTTGCCACCTGGCACGGTTGGAAACGATACATTATTATCTGTGATAAGAAGTAACATTAACCCAAAATGCCAAATAGTAGCAGGGTATTTAAATCTTTTTTACTATTTGAACAATGGTAACCCAGCAGAAAATTATTTTTTGACGGTGCCTCAGTTTTGGGCTTTAAATGATGGAGATACGACTACCTGGGATATTACTAAGATTACTGATTCGACTGGTGCGCAGTTATTTGTTGATTTTGCTGACTTAATTCAATCTAATATGGACTTGGTGCCTGGAAGTGTATGTGCTGTTGTTGGACCCTAATAACAAAAGGATAAGTCATTATTTTGTTGTCATTTGAGTTGGTGAGCGTAACCTCTGATTCGCTCATGTAGTGAGTGATAAAAGTCGCTAAATGTTTATATGGTTTAAGATTAATAACAAAATGCATGATTTATTAATACGCAAATGGGAAGGGGAAGGGGTTGTTTACAATATTCAATCTGGAGATATGCATTTACTTTCTTCATTTAATATTGATTTAATTACATCTTTCTCAAAAAATAAAGAAAGGCATATGTTGCTTTCTGAAATTAGGAAAGCTTTTCAAGTGGATATAAACGAAGCAGAGAAATATTTGGATAACCTTTGTTTAGAATATCAAAAATTTAACCTAATAAATTAATGGATTAACCTTCTTTGCTAGTTTCTGAGCTTTTTACTAAAAAAATAAATGTAGATCTGTGTGAAGTAGGGCTACATTTTTCAACTAGCCCCTTTAATATTGCTGTTACCAGTAATATTCCTGCTGTTTTTCAACATATTCAATACTTCTACTCTGGTTATAATACTTGTCATAATGATGATTTTATTGATATACATGTAGAGGTCAATCAAGTGGGTGGCTATCGTCGTTTTTATAAGCCCCAAGTGGTTTTTGCATTTGATGGCTACGAGCCTTTCGTCCCTTTACCATTAGCTCAGGCCTCTGCAATGTTTGAATGGGGATTGAACTGGTGTATTGCCAATACAGCACATCAATACCTTATTATTCATTCGGCAATTATTGAAAAAGATGGGTATGGTTTAATGATGCCAGGCACACCAGGAAGTGGTAAAAGCACTTTATGCGCCGCATTAATAAATCAAGGTTGGAGGTTATTGTCTGATGAAATGGCACTATTATCACTAGCTGACGGTTTAATTTACCCTGCGCCTCGCCCCGTAAGCCTTAAAAATCAATCCATTAAAATTATTAAAGACTTTGCACCACAAGCCGTACTTGGTGAGTCGATTCCAGATACCTTAAAAGGTGATATTGCCCATATGGTAGCCCCTAAGTCGGCATTGTTGGGGCAAAAAACGCCAGTAAAGCCAGCTTTTTTAGTTTTCCCTCATTATAAAGCTGATGTACAGAAGCAGTTAATTGAATTACCAAAAGCACGAGCAATGATGGCTTTAGCAGAACATGCTTTTAATTTTAATATTTTAGGTGAAGAAGGGTTTGGTGCTATAGCAAATATGATTGATCAAGTGGAATGTTACGATTTTACTTATACTGATTTAGCCACAGCTTTAGAAGGTATTGATAGCCTTTTATTGAAAGACTAAGGAATTGCAGTGCTTGATGATCATTTAGTTGTTCAATTCATACGTACTTATGGACAGGAGAGGCTAGCTCAGCTTAATTTTTCTGACTATCCTTGGGAAACTTTAATTCGCCAAGCTCGACGGGTTAATTTATTGAGTCGTATTTCTTGTTTACTAGCTGAATTAGATTTGCTGCAGGAGGTACCAGATCAGCCTCGAATTCATTTAACCAGCTCTATTAAGCTTTCTAATGCTAATGCACGCTCCGCTAAGTGGGAAGTGAAAGAAATTTATAAAACCTTAAACAATGCAAAAGTTGATTTTGTATTATTAAAAGGTGCTGCTTATGTTTGGACTAAAAATAGTGCCAGTAAAGGGCGTTTGTTTACAGATACGGATATTTTGGTGACCAAAAAAACTTTACCAGTAGCAGAAAGTGCATTAGCACATAATAGCTGGTTTACCTCAAGTTTAGATGCTTATACGCAAAAATTCTACCGAGAATGGATGCATGAAATTCCTCCAATGACGCATTTAAAAAGACAAACAACAGTAGATGTGCATCATACGATTATCCCACCGACTTCTCGTTTAAAGCCTAAGCCAAAGAAATTATGGCAACAAGCGGATGCTATGGAAAATATGCCAGGTTTGTATGTGTTATCGCCTATCGATATGATTATTCATAGTGCGACTCATTTATTTCATGAGGGAGAATTTGATCAAGGCTTACGTGATATTTCAGATTTAGATTTATTGATCAGAGAAGGTGTGGTTGAAGGCAATAAATGGGAAGGATTATTAGAGCGTGCAGTGGAATTAGATTTAGTTAAACCCATATATTATGCTTTAAATTTTACCCATAAAATTCTACTAACACCCATACCAAATACAATTATTGTTAAAGCACGAGTTCTAGCTAAAATGAATCCATTTTCTGCTAAACTTATGGATATATTATATAGTAAAGCATTGGTAACTGAGCACCAGACTTATTTCATAAAAGGGCAAGGTCTTGCACGATGGTTGCTTTACATTAGGTCTCATTGGTTAAAAATGCCTATACATTTATTAGTTCCACATTTATGTAGAAAAAGCTGGTTAAGGATAACAGGCCAAAAAGACCATTAAACAATTACTCCTAGTACCCATGTGCTACGTCATCACCATTATTTAAGAAATAAATAGTATTTTGTAGGAGCGGCTTTAGCCGCGACATCGCGGCTAAAGCCGCTCCTACCTAAATACATAACCAAAAAAGCTCTTAACTTTAATGGCCGTGATGCGTTCGAGGGGGCTAGATTAAATACTAAGTTTTTATTTTAATTATGATGTCTACACCTCTTATTGTTCATATTATCTACCGTTTTGATATAGGTGGTTTAGAAAGTGTATTGGTTAATATGATCA
>CAYYNM010000281.1:0-3481 GCA_964472945.1 uncultured Methylomarinum sp.
AAATAAATGTTCCATCCTAATCTAGTTTAATTTCAAAAACTCCTTCTTGCGGGTAATTCCTAATTTCAAAATGCCTCACATCCCAGCCTATTTTGTCTTGCTTGGTTAAAAATCCATCTCCATCTAAATCTTTATCTCCCCAAAATATGCCTGCATGCAAATAAATATTGTCAGGGATTTTGCATTCCGCTTTCAACTGTTCAAATGCTTTTATCATATAATACGCAACTGTTAAAGCATCTTGCTTGTCATTTGAAATGCCTCCATTTTTATAAGCAGCAGGATCAATTGCATTTCCTGTTTGATGAAACGAAATTTTTTCATATCCATCTCTTTGTGAATAACCATTCAAAAATATTTTGTTCTGCTCTTTGGCAGTCCTTCGTCCTCCCATCCACACAATTGTTATATCTATTATAGATATAACCAAATATCTTTCTATGACAAGATGCCAAATTTTATTAACACCTTTCATCCTTCGTGTACTTGTTTTTCCTAAATAGAACATATTATTTAATTTTAGCTTTTAGCGCAGTAACTTCATGAGACAATTTGTTTGTAGCAATGGTTAATTTTTCAACTGATAAATCTACTTTATCTAATGTCAATTGGAAGCTGTCGTCCTTATCTCTTATAGTTTCTTTATAAATCACAAACTCTCTATCTCTGGCATCGTCTTTGGTTTTGTTTTCGGCAATTCCTTCTTTATTGACGTAAACTTGAGATTTCAAAACTTTAAAATCAGCATATAGCGACCTTAAAAAAAAGGAAATTACTAGAATTAAAATCCAAATAAACCCAAATAGTATATTTGTTAATAAGTCATTGGGTTGGGGGATAACTGCTTCTTGTATAAATAACATCATTTTTTTACTTGTTTTAGTGCGTATTTTCTTGCTTTGCTTTTAAATGCCCTTAGCTTCTTTTGTAAGTCCCGGGCATTCATATTGTTTAACCAATCATAACCTCCATAAGAAGGGTCGCTTATCAATCTACGCATTTCCATCCCTGCAACCCTCATAAACTCGTCTTTATCCTCAGACGTTAACTCGTAATTCTTGTATTCATTAGGCGGCCAAAACCCAGACAAAACAACTTCTTCGTACTTCCACAACAACTCCCACTCTTTTTTATCTTCTCTATAATTAAGGTTCTCCTTTAGCTCTTCAAGGATAAAATCAGGCACAAAAGGAACATCAAAACTTTTTATAATGGGATAGCCAAACACATCATAAGCATCGTTTTTTATAAGCCCGTCAAGAAGGGGTATCCCTTTATAAGTATGCTCAAGCCAAGTCCTATCCTGTTTCTCTGGTATCCCTTTATAGGCTTTGTATTGATTGTACGTCTGCTTATATAAAGAAGGGTTAACCAAAGCCTCTGCTGGCCTTACAACAAGTTCTGCCAACTTCTCTACATAAGTTTTTCTCCCTGAACCAGTTGCTATGCTGCTCAATGTTTTCATTCCTTGATTAAAAGATTGGTCGGAGGTGTATCTAATTGTCCCATTAACCCAAGCCTGACCTAGATACATCATATCCATTTTGTCAAACTTTATTTTATCGCCACCTTTCCTAAGTTTTTTCTTAAACCTGCCTATGGTCATTTCATCGTGCATAATACCAATAGGTGCTAGCATGTGCCCAATAGGATTGTCCCTATATAAATAATAATCACTCCATTCTCCATTAAACTTCTTAACCCTAAAGCTCCATGGTTTGGCATCCTTATTAACCCCATCTGTTTCATACCACTCCCCTGTAAGTGGGCCATGAACCTGAATCCACATATCATCCTCATCCTCTAACACAAATCCATCTTCATCGTCCCAGTCAAACATCGACATTAAAATGGAAGAACCAACTGTTAAGCCTAAAACTGCCCTTGCAACAACCTCACGTTTTTCATAGTCCCTCATCTTCTCAATTCCATCCTTAGTCCATCTGGTTTTTTCAAACAAACCACGGTATAACCCTACTGGCGTATATTCTAATCCAGCATTAATCCAGTTAAAAGAAACCCTAATAAAAGGAAAAACCCCCTTCATCATTAACTTTGCTGCTTTTGCAGCGTTAGGGTCTTTTTCCTCTATTTCTACCGCATTTATCCATTTATTATAAACAAACCCAAGTGTTCCTTTTGGGGTTGACACAAACGCACCTAAACGGGCATCATCCAATGCTCTCTTAACAGCATCCCTATCCCTCAACTCGTTTCTAACTTCTCTAAATCTCTGATTTTTATACCCTACTTCAATAGGCTCTTTCATTGCTTCCATTTCGGTAAGCTCTTCTTCAACAAGGTTTTTTATTTCTTCTGTGCGATTCTCTGCCAATATCTTTTTTAAATCCTTTAACCTTTCGGATGTTTTTTTGCTTTCATCTGTTTTTTGAAATTCAACTATCGCCATATTGCCCTCAGATACAACATTTCCTAAAATCTGGTCAAATGCAGGGATATTTCTAAAAAAATAAATAACTGGAGAACCAAAGAACTTTAGTAATTGCTTCCCTCTACCTAAATCCTTAAACCTCCTGTTTGTTACTTCTTGTGTTAGTGTAGGAAGTTTTGGCTTAAAGTCAGTCATATTAAAATCTGTATCCCCTGTTTTTAATACACTCCAATAAGCTTTTGCTGTTCCTGTTATTAAATTTGACTTATAAGAATTAATCATTTGAGCAATTGCAAATGGGGCAACCTTAGGATTAACTAAAAGACGTGTGGCCGTAAACATAGCACTAGACACGCCACTTCCTTTAATTGACCTTGCTAGTGTTGTTAGCCCAGACAATACCCACGTGTACCATATATCCTGTACAACATCTGTTTTGGCTCGTTTAAGCAACCCTGAATCCCCTAACTTATACATTAATTTAACCCACGCCTTGTATGATAAAATCCCTTTGCCTTCCAATGACAACTTTGTGTTTTTATCTAATAAATCAAATATTTCTTTTGTGTCTTGCTCCGACACTTTGTCAAACTTGGCTACTTTTGAAAATAAATCAAGTATTTCTTTATCCGACTTTTCTTCTTTGTGAGCTTCAACAACCTTTTCTGCAAGCTCTTTCCTTTCCTTCCTTTCTTGATTGGATTCAATCCCTTTAGGCTTTAAAATGCTTTCTATTACTTGACGTTGCTTCTCTTCTTTAAATTCGTTTATGGTTTCTTTGCTTTGGTTTAAAATGTCTTCTTTAAATGAATCAAGCGTTTCCTTTGTAATATCATACCTCCTTGACGTTTCATTCTTAAACTTTTCAAATGCCGCCAATGTATTGCCTCCAAATTCAAGCAAATAACCTCTAAATACTTTTGACAAACCGCCAAGCAAATTTTCGTCAACACGAACACCCATTGAAAGTGTCCCTTTTTGAGATTTAAAATACTTATCCAATTGGCTAAACCCCTCTTTCCTTAAAGAAATTCCTCTTTCACGAAGTCCTTTTGAACGTTTTTTCTTTACTTTTTTCTTTACTTTTTT
>CAYYNM010000282.1:0-3430 GCA_964472945.1 uncultured Methylomarinum sp.
AGCTTTTCTGACAAAATTAAAATTCCACCCGGCAATAAACCGTGAAAAATTTTAGCCAAGAATTTTTTTCTATCTTCTATCGGGATAAACTGTAAAGTAAAGTTTAATACCACAACTGATGCATTCTCAATAGCTATATTACGAATATCTGCACAAAAACATTCAACATCAACATTTGCTGTATCCATTACCAGGTTTTTTTGAAACTGTTTAAGCATAGCTTCTGAATTATCAATAGCTATAATTTTACAATTTTTTACAGCGATTTGATGCCTCATTGACAGAGTTGCAGCACCTAATGAACAGCCCAAATCATAGCAAACACTGTTTTCTTGACTATAACGAGCAGCTAACATCCCAATAGCAGAAATAATAGTTTGATAGCCAGGAACTGATCGCTGAATCATATCAGGAAAAACATTAACCACTGATTGGTCAAATTTAAACGACTTAACTGGCCCGATTGGACTGGAATACAGGGTGTCCTGCTTGATACTCATAACTTAAAATCGACTTCTTTGAACTCTACCCGTTACGAAAATACAAGAGGGGTGATAAATTGCACCTTGGTATGCAATTTATCACCCCTCTGTTGTTTAAAATTTTAAATCTATCTGTAATCTTATGATTGGTTGTCTTTACTCTCGGTTTTCATGAAAGCTAGTTTATTTTTCTCAGCCAAATATGCGGTAACAGTCCCTAAACTAGCCCCTGGCCGTTTAAGTCGTGCCCCTATTGATGTGCGATAATTTTTAACCAGGCTAATGCCTTCAATAACAATATCATAAACTTTCCACTTTCCACCCGTTACCCACATCCTATAATTAATAGAAAAAGGGCGTTTTCCTGGCTGTAAAATATTGGTCTTTACGGTAACAGCTTGGGTATTTCTTACTTTCTTAACCGCCGTTTTCATATCCAAAGGTGGAAATTTAAGCGTCCAATCATCAAAACCAACAAATGCTCGAGAATAAGTTCTTACCAATAGTGTTTTAAATTCTTTTTGAAAGTTCTTTTGTTCTTCTTTAGTTGCTCGACGCCAATATTTCCCTACCACCAATTTTGCTATTTTATTAAAGTCCATATGAGGTGTAATAACCTTATCAACAAAATGATTTATTTTAGAAAAATCATTTAAAAAAGCACCATCTTGAAGATTTTCTTTTAATTTTATAGATGCCTTTTCAATAGCAACTTGAGGAGCAGCCAAGCCTTCAGCCATCACTTTTGAGCCTGAAACCAATCCTAAAATAATAGAAAAACTCGCCAACAAAAGAAATTTTTTGATATTTTGATATTTCATAAAGTCTCCACTTTAGATAAAGTGTCATAGTATTTATTTTAAGTACCTATAAAATAAGCACACTGATACAATAATCTTTGTAATTTACAAAGATATTTTTAACCACAAATTATGGGTAAGATGGAACATAATAACATTGTTTTTCCAAAAACACGCATGAGACGAATGCGTTATCACGATTTTTCTCGTCGATTAATGCGAGAAAACTTATTATCACTTAATGACCTTATCTACCCCATGTTTGTTATTGAAGGGGTTAAACAAAGGCAAACCATATCATCAATGCCTGGTGTTGAGCGTCTTTCTATTGATTTATTACTGGCAGAAGCTGAGCAAATTTATCAACTAGGTATTCCTGCTATTGCTCTATTTCCTGTTACTTCAGCAGATAAAAAATCGGATGATGCCAAGGAAGCTTATAACCCAGAAGGTTTGGCGCAACGTTGCGTTAGAGCCTTAAAACAAGCTTTTCCTGATTTAGGCATTATTACCGATGTGGCATTAGACCCATTCACGTCTCACGGGCAAGATGGGCTGGTTAATAGTGCAGGCTATGTTATTAATGATGAAACAGTTGAAGTGCTTTGTAAGCAAGCCTTATCACATGCAGAAGCAGGTGTAGATATAGTCGCCCCTTCGGACATGATGGATGGCCGAATTGGTGCTATTAGACAAACTTTAGAGGCTAACCATTTTATCAATACTCAAATTTTAGCTTATTCAGCAAAATATGCTTCTAGCTTCTATGGTCCCTTTAGGGATGCCGTCGGCTCATCAGGAAATTTAGCTGGCAGTAATAAGTATAGTTACCAAATGGATCCAGCCAATTCTGATGAGGCTTTGCGTGAAATTCAATTAGATTTAGATGAAGGCGCAGATATGATTATGGTTAAACCTGGTATGCCATACCTTGATATTATCCGTCGTGCTAAAGAACAATTTTCTGTACCCACATTTGCCTATCAGGTAAGTGGTGAATATGCCATGTTAAAAGCAGCGGCTTTAAATGGCTGGTTAGATGAACAACAAGTTGTATTAGAATCACTTGTTGCTTTTAAACGTGCGGGTAGTGATGCAATTCTTAGCTATTATGCAAAAGATGTTGCTAAATGGTTAAAGGAAAACAAATGAATACAATAGATCAATATGCTGTTTTTGGTCACCCCATAAACCACAGCAAATCACCTCGCATTCATACTTTATTTGCCAAACAAACTCAGCAGCAATTAAATTATACTGCTCAAGATGTCCCTGCAAAATCATTTACCTCTGCTGTAGCTGATTTTTTTAAGCACGGTGGAAAAGGTCTAAATTGCACTGTTCCATTAAAAGAACTTGCTTGGCAACAAGCCGATATTTTGTCTGAGCGAGCAAAGTTAAGTAAAGCTGTTAATACCCTTGTTTTGCAAAAAGAGGGTAGTCTATTAGGTGATAATACAGATGGTATAGGCCTCGTTACAGACTTAACTATCAACCACAATCTTTCTCTATTAAATAAAAGGATTCTAATATTAGGTGCTGGTGGTGCAAGTCGAGGTATTATTGGTCCCTTAATGGAACAATCACCCACTCATATTGTTATTGCTAACCGTACTGTCGAAAAAGCAGTTAATCTACGGCAAGAGTTTTCTCAACTAGGAAATATTGCTGGCTGCTCCTACCAAGATATAAGAGATAATGAGTTTGATCTGATTTTAAATGCTACTTCAGCGAGTTTAACCGGTGAGCTTCCTCCTTTAACAAGCACCCTACTTGCAAAACAAGGCACCTGCTATGATCTTGCATACAGCAATGAGCCTACTGCATTTGTAAAATGGAGCTTAGAGCACAATGCAGCAAATAGCTTAGATGGACTGGGAATGTTAGTAGAACAAGCTGCCGAAGCATTTTTTATTTGGCGAGGTATACGGCCAGAAACTAAAGATATTATTGCCTTATTAAATTCTGAACGGAATTAATATCAATTTATAGTGCAATCAAGGGTGGCAGGTTAAATCTGTAAATTTAACAAATATACCCTTATACTCTATGTTCCAGTTTTTAATTGTTGCTTTTGTAAAGTGCTGAAAAATAGGGGGATAGAGAGTATCCTTTTCTACAGATGCTAGATTTATGGGGTAATGATCA
>CAYYNM010000283.1:0-3351 GCA_964472945.1 uncultured Methylomarinum sp.
AGAGAACCTGCTACGGAAAAAGCCCTTTTGGCCACTTTCCCCGTTCATTTTCGTTGAATAGCGCAACTATTCGCCTCAAATGAACGAAAAAACTGACTCAAAAGAGCTTTCCCTCGCGACGGTTTCTATTCTCGGACAGCCTCCTAGTCATTTTTCTTTAGATTTAACTCAAAGCCAGATCGGCACACCTTGTAAACATACTTAATTCTTCCTTTCATAAAATAGAGCTACTGTTCTATACTTAACAGGCCTATAAAAAGGCATAAGAATTGAGGATGATATAAAATCTATCCTTCAATAGAAAAAGTGGCTTAGAAAAAATTAAGCCAGCTGAGTAGCAGTAATGCTGGATGACATGTTTTAAGAGAGGAAACAAGAAATGGCGATAGAAACAAAAGGTATTTTAAAGACTTGGAAAGATGATCGAGGGTTTGGCTTTATTAAACCTGATGATGGTAGTGATGATATTTTTATTCATATTTCTGCATTAAAGGGCTTTGTAAGAAGGCCTTATCGAGGTGATGTTATTTATTACCAGGTTGAGCAAAGTGATGATGGTAAATCAAAAGCCGTAAATGCTCGAATAGAAGGAGTGGAGCTTTATGCTGAAGAGCCAGCAAGCAAGCTAGGAGTATGGCTTTCAATAGCGGTTATAATCATCTTTGCAACAGGGCTAGGCTTGTACTTCGGTGGTTGGATTAAATGAAGTTTGCATCTTTAATTTTTGTTTTTTTTGTAGGTGTACTAACTCCTTTTGTTAGTGTTGCTGGTGAACAGCTATATAGTGATATAAATATTTCTGCTGACATTAAGCCGATTTTAAGTAAAGAAATGCTTGCTATTGAAAATGGTATGCAAGAAATGCTTAGTTCAATTGCCAAAGGTGAGTGGGATAAAACAGCAGCAATTGGGGAGCAACTTCAAGCAAGTTACATTTTGAAGCAAAGCTTAACAAAAGAACAATTGATACACCTTCATCAAAGTCTACCTGGACAGTTTATCAGGCTGGATCATGATTTTCATAAATATGCAGGCCTATTAGCTGATGCTGCAAAAGCAAAGAATGCTGATGTGACACAGTTTTATTTTTATAAAATGAATGTGAGCTGTGTTCAGTGTCATTCACGTTATGCAAAAGAACATTTCCCTGGGCTGTCTAAGTTGACAGGTTTGCATCCCGAAAATAAGCATAAGTAGTAACTCTTTGTGATACTTGAAAGTATCAGCCGTATAGTAGAGACAAGGCATGCCTTGTCTCTACTGCAACTATTGCCCCCCACCCTCTTTAACCGCTAGGGGGAGGTTTTAATTTTTTAAAAAGTTGAGGTATTATGACAGATTCTCAAAAATGGTTAATTCTTACTTTTTTCATAGTTATTGGTGGCTTGATTTATTTATTAGCTCCTATACTTATGCCTTTTGTATTTGCTGCTATTTTGGCTTATTTAGGTGATCCTTTAGCAGATAGGCTTGAAATAGTTAAAATAAAAACTTTTCAATTAGGTCGAACTAATGCCGTAATTATTGTATTTATTACTCTCTTTGCTATTATTTTTTCTGTTTTAGGGGTTCTTATCCCAAAAGTTGAATTTCAGATTGGCCTTTTTATAAACAAGTTTCCTGAATATATAAGTTGGTTAAATAGCTCGGTAATTCCTTGGCTTGAAGTTCACCTTGGCTGGGATGTTAGCCGGATTGAAACTGATAAAATTATGACCTTGCTAAAAAGCCATTGGCAAAATGCAGGGGGAGGCGTGATGTTTTTTATGGGGTCGGTTTCTCGGTCGGGTGTGGTACTTGCAGAATGGCTGATGAACCTGGTTTTAATTCCCGTGATTACTTTTTATTTATTACGTGACTGGGATATCTTAGTCACAAAAATTCAAAACCTATTACCTAGAAGAGTTGTGCCTACCGCTAAAAAATTAGCCTTTGAAACTGATATTGTATTAGGGGCATTTATGCGGGGTCAGTTTTATGTCATGTTGGCTTTAGGATGTATTTATAGCACAGGGTTGTGGATTGTTGGTTTAAATCTAGCTTTATTGATAGGGGTGTTAGCTGGCATTGTTAGCTTTGTTCCATATTTAGGTTCTATTGTTGGGATTACAGTTGCTTGTATCGCTGCTATTTTACAATTTCAAGATATTATGTATTTAATCCCCGTTTCTATTGTTTTTGCTGTCGGTCAGTCTTTAGAGGGTATGCTACTGACACCTTGGTTAGTGGGTGATAAGATTGGTTTGCATCCTGTTGCAGTGATGTTTTCAGTCTTGGCAGGGGGGCAGTTATTTGGCTTTTTAGGTGTGTTATTAGCATTGCCTGTCGCATCGGTTATTATGGTTTTTTTAAGACATATTCATGATATTTATCGGGATAGTGAGTTTTATACAGCAGAGAAAAATTAATGCATAGGGTCCTGTTATTAGCTGTTATTTATTGTTGTGTACAAAATAGCTGGGCAACAGATGAGTTGCGTGAAATAGAATATGCAGAGGATATTGAACATTCTTTTTCAGTAGGGAAAACAACCTGGCTAGAGGCAAAAGGTAGAAAGTTTTTAGCCTTATATACCGAAACAGAAGAAGAGATAAATTTAGGCACAGTAATCTTATTGCACCCTATGGGTGGACAGCCAAATCAAACAAAGATTATCAGGCCATTAAGAACCTATTTACCCCGTCATAAGTGGGCAACATTATCTTTGCAAATGCCAGTGTTAGGTGTTGGAGCAGGTGAGGCAGAATATTATGCTTTGTTTGATGATGCAACAGATAGAATTCAGGCTGCAATTGATTTTCTAGTCGCTGCAAATGTTAAAAATATTGTGTTAATGGGTTATGGTTTAGGTGGGACAATGGCTGTTTACTATCTTAATAAGAATAGTGACGAAGAGAAAGTTAAGGCATTAGTGACTATTAGTTTGATTGTGCCAAAAAGTAAACAGAAAAATACTCTGATTATTGACTTTATTAGCAATATAAAACAACCTTTTTTAGATATATTTGCAGAGTTTGATTCTCCGGAAGTTAGGGGAAGTGCAAGGCAAAGGCGTATTGCTGAGAAAGCTAATTCAGCCTACCGGCAGTTTGAGATAAAAGGTGAAGGTCATTTATTTCAGCATGACGAAGGGATGGTGGTGAAACGTATTTATAGCTGGATTAATCGAACTTTCAAATAATGTATTCTAGAGCCCCGAAAATAAGTTAAAGATTAATTGGGGGGGGATTAATGCCTCCTAGCTACTAAGCAAGGGGCATAAAAGATCTAACATTTTTTACCACAGAGATCACTGAGAATACGGAGTTTTTTGAGCACTAAGCCTCCGTATTCTCTGTGGTTATTTTTAAT
>CAYYNM010000284.1:0-3232 GCA_964472945.1 uncultured Methylomarinum sp.
CCAAAAGCTGAATCGATAACACTTTTAGCTTGACATTAGACTCTGCTAAAGTAACATATAGGTTCCGGATGCCAGTTAACTGGCACTTTATAATATTCACAATAAAAAAGGTAGGACACTCATGGGAGCGATCTTAGACGTAGTAGAAATGTTAAAAGAGCCAGAAGGCATGGTCATTGCAGTAATCGTTATTGCTGCCGGCTACTTTTTCGTAAAATGGGTTTTTGCAGAACCAGAAGAAGAAGAATAAGCTTAGCTGGTTTTTCTACATTTAAGCCGCATCAAGCTTGCCTTGATGCGGCTTTTCTATTTTTACCACCCAACAAAATTCTTACCTCTGTTGATATAACACTATTTACCTTATAATTAGTAGTATTTATTAATATACTTTTTACTACTCAATGTATAAGACCCTTCACGCTAAAGTTTTATCCCTATACTATTGCCAAGCACCCACAACAGGAATTGGTATTTTTCGTATTCTATTTGGTCTGGTAACCCTACAAGAAGTTTGCTTTCTGCTTTATTTTAATCATTTGATCTTTGACCCAATTCCTTTTTTAGATGTCGAATTTCCTATGATCCCTTTTTTTCTCTGTACTTGGGCCATCATTGCCACGCTTATAACTCTTGGCTATCACACTCAAAAAGCCATTATTGCCAACTATATTTATTGGATTGTTTTTGTTAATTTCACCCCAATGCAACGTGACTTTGATGGTGGCTTTGATTTATTTATGATTGGTGCCAATTTATTTATGATTTTTATGCCTATCGACAAAGCCTTTTCACTTGATAGCTTAAAACATAAATTAACCACCCCTTTTAAACATTACTCACAATACCCCAAGCAAACAGTTTCAATTCTTGCCTATTATATCCCTGTAATAATTTGCCTTGGTTTTCTGTACTTTGACTCGGCTATTCATAAAATGTTTTCTCAACATTGGCGCAATGGCCTTGGTGCTTGGCTGCCATCTTCTCTTCCCTATTATATTTCTGCTGTAGATATGAGTTGGCTGCTTAATATTGAACTCCTGCAAAAATCAATTGGCTACCTAATCCTTATCTTTCAATTTAGCTTTATCTTCTTATTCCATTACAAAAAACTTAGACCTATTTATCTTATAGTTGGTGTGGGGTTACATGCAGGCATAACCATTACTTTTAATATCTATCCATTTGGTATAGGAATGCTTATTTTCTACAGCCTGGTAGTTCCTTTTTCATGGTATAGGAAAATAGGTTCTTTTTTAGTAGCAAAAACACCTCAATTAACTGTATTTTACGATGACCAATGCCCACTTTGTAGTAAAACCATCCTAACACTTAATCATTTTGATATTTTTAACTGTATTGACTTTAAAAGCGCTCAATCCTTTGCCCAAAATTATCCAGCTTTAAAAAACATAAATCAAACGACTCTTTTAACTGACTTATATGCTTTAAATAACAATAATGTCACCTTTTCAGGTGTTGATACTTACAGCCAAATTCTTATCAAAATGCGTTATACAGCCATTTTAGGATACATCCTTAAAACTCCCGGCATTTATCAATTAGCGAGCCATATTTACCGAAATATTGCCGATTCTCGCACCCGAATTCCTTGTGATGCCACCTGCGCTATAACACCAGCTACCAACAATTCACCAAGAATGTTATATGACCAGTTTTTTAATCCCGCTTCAAAACGTATAGAAAAACACAACATCCATAAACTTTCTAAAATCTTGCTACTTTTATTTTTACTACAATTAAATAGTAGTATTCATTACGGTCTTTTTTATCGTATCAAACCCAATATCCCATCCACTCTTATTACCAGCCTTATTGCTAAAGTCAGCAACTCCTTTGTAAATTATTCTAGTGTCTTTGTTGGTATAACTCCCCATGCCTTATATTTAGATGACCATTTTAAGGGTTATAACCACCTTATTGCCTTAACCTATCAAGATCGTTCTGGTCATGAGAAATGGCTTCCTTTCGTTAACCCTGACGGTAGGCTTGCTGCCCCTAACTGGGGGCGCGTACACTCTATGTGGGCCAATATTGCTGTCACACCAAATATTGATAATCACCGCCTTAAAAAATTTATTATGAAAACCACTGCTTTCTGGGGTATCAAATCAGGTCTTAACTTAGATACCACTACCTTCAATATCAAGCTTAAAAAAATCTCTGCTCCTGATAACTGGTCTCCTGACCTACTCCACTCCAATCTATCTGGTTCATGGTCTACTATCGGCCATGCCACTTGGCACAATAAAGATATTTCCATTCACATTCCTGATAACATAAACGCCCTCTAATTAAATTTAATATTGCGCCAACAATCCAGTCATGGTATAAATTACATGTACTTTGTTTAGTACACTTGAAAATAGTAATTCTATAATTATAATAAACACATTTTGGAGAAAAATAATGAAAAAAGTATTATCTGTTCTAGCCATTTCATTAATGTTAATCAGTATGACTGGCTGCATGGACGACCCTGATGGTTCTGCTCAACACATAACTAAAAATACTTAAAATATTAAAACTTTTGGTGGTGGGTTAAATTTGTAGTTTTAACAAATATATTCTCATTAGCAACAAGCTTTTTGGTGCGCAGGTTTTACTCTGCATTCTTCTTCGCAAGAGTGGGTTAAAGCCTGTGTACCAACATTGGATATGTTTTTAAAATAGATCTATCAACCGACTTGCCCATTACCAAATTTTTTATAACAATAAAATACTGAGGAAAAAATAATGAAAAAAGTATTATCTGTTTTCACTATAACCCTTATGATTGTTGGTTTATATCGTTGTATGGATGATCCAGATGACTCTAAATAAACCTTATATAGCTCAACTTCTTCAATTCAACTGTAAGCTAGATATTGAGCTAAGTAGAGTGTTTTAGAGTCTCTTTAACTTAGATCAATTAAACGCATTTAACTGTACTATAAATAATTAGTTTTATTGGCATCGTCGATAAGCAAACAGTTGCATATTCCCGCCCCACCCTGCTTACATTACAAATATATCTTCCCCCTTAGCTACAAACCACTTTAATTATTTAATTTCTTGCTGTAAATTTTCCACATCACTTAAAAAATAACAGTTTATTCTTGTAAAATTTTTTCTTGATTAGCTGTAGATTTCTGTCATTTTAAAACCAACCACACAGCTCGTCATTTTCATTCTCTCAAGCCAGAATCTAAGCAACATTAAATATATCTCTGAT
>CAYYNM010000285.1:0-3226 GCA_964472945.1 uncultured Methylomarinum sp.
CTTGCACTAAAGAATACAGGCTAAAGTCTGCGCACCAAAAGGCTGTTATTAATGAAAATGTATTTGTTAAAGCTACAGGTTTAACCCATTATCAAAAAACTGTGACAACCTTGTATACCGTTATCCCCGAAGTCTACCCAGTCAGGCCTGGGTACAAGCCTTATCGGGGGGGGTATTCATGTGAAAATAGATTCCTGCTGAGAGAATGCAGGAAAGACGAGCTGTCTGGCAACTTTTTTAAAGTGGCGGAGACTTATGGGTAATCAGGAATCATTTTGGCTTTGTCAGCCGTCAATTTGATGATGGTTCTTTTAAAGAAATCGGTCTTAAAAAATGCCGATTTAAATCAAGAGCAGAATATTACCTGGTAGGAGATATTCAGAATAATGATATGGATAGACCTTAATAGCCCAAAGTCTCAGTTGGATAAACTTTTTAATGAGTTTCCCCAATTCAAAAATGAAGAGGTTTTTTATAAAGGGGACAAATAAATATTAAAGATCATTAGCAACTCATTCTAGGTGCTTGTACCTATTGTTTTAAAAAAAGAGGAAAAAATGTCAGATTCAGGAGATTTATACGCATATATAAAGCTTGCAGATTCAGTGGCTATGGAGCCCGAGGCAATCATAAGTCATTGGACAATATATCTGCTCTATGGAGAGCCTAGTACTCATGAGGATGCCTTGTATGTTTGGAGCAATTGGAAAATCGATAATGATGCACACGATGAGTTAGATGTTACTCATCAATATTTTATTGAAAATTCATGAAAGTTTTTCAAACTGAAACACCTATATTTGGTATTTTTTTGTAGTCAATCAAGTCAGCGATTTATGGTATAAATGAACAACAGTAGCAGCACCAAGTTATCGAAGATAATGTGCGACATGTATCATCAGCAATCTTTATTATTTAATAAAAAACAGGATTGTTAAAATCAGGTCTGGTCGGCTATTGTCTTTGTGATGTGCAAGGCTTACATGATGACTCGCAATATGTTTCGAATCACTGGAAACACATAAATACAGCTTACGACGATGTAGTTGCAACTGGTCATTATTTAATTTTTGATATGCAAGGGTTTCTGATTAAGAGTTCCGTAAACTCTCGCATAAATATGTGGTGGTTAAATTACTATTAGAGTAGTTTTACTGCCAATACTTTTGAAACCATTAATATTAGTTGCTTCCTTATAAAGGAGAATTATGAAAATCATATGGGCCACGGATATTCACGCCAATCTTGTTGATTCAGAAACATTGGATAATTTTTGTTACAAAATAACATGTATCAAACCTGATGCTGTTTTAATCGGGGGAGACATTGCTGATGCAATAAGCTTGGTTGCGACACTATTAACACTTGAAGAAAAAATACAGTGTCCGATATATTTTGTCTTAGGGAATCATGATTATTATCATAGCTCGATTAGTGATGTTCGTAAGCAAGTAGGAGAAGTTAGCGATAGCACTACTTATTTAAAATATTTAGGAAACACAGGTGTTGTAAAGTTAACAGCCACGACTTGTTTAATTGGGCATGACTCATGGTCGGATGGGCGTTGCGGAAATTATTTTCAATCCAATGTAATGTTGAATGATTATAAATTAATCAACGACTTTAAGAGTCTAGATAAACAAGCAAGGTTGATAAAACTGCATGAATTAGGTGATGAAGCGGCATCTTTTTTTCGACAGCAATTGACTCAAGCGTTACCAAGTTTTCAACATATTATCATTCTCACACACGTGCCCCCATTCGAGGAAGCCTGCTGGCATGAAGGGAATTTATCAAACGATGAATTTTTACCACATTTTTGTTGCAAGGCTACTGGAGAGGTTTTTGTTGAATTAATGAGTCAATATCCTGACAAGAATTTAACCATTCTTTGCGGGCATACACATAGCGGTGGAGTCGCTCAAATTTTGCCAAATCTGGTTGTAAGAACAGGGAGGGCTGTCTATGGGCAACCCAATATTCAAGACCCAATTTTTATCAAATAATAGTTTGTTGACGGTAGAGCTGTTGTCTTATATGGACGTAGTTTTGAAACTACATCTGAAGGTCATTGGGGGCTAATAATTCTATGATTATGATAGCCGCATCGAAAATCAAGTATAAAAACAGAAAAAGCAGCAAACCATGTGGAAATTATTCAACGCTGATTGATAAATTATTATGTCTCTGATGCTCCCTCGATTTTTAGATATCGAAGCTAGTTCGCTTAATGCTGACAGTTATCCCATAGAAATTGCATGGTCAAATGCCTTCGGTGATATAGAGTGTCATTTAATCAACCCAGACACTGTCGAAATTTGGACAGACTGGGATTTTTATGCCCAAGATGAGATTCACGGCATAAGTAAAGCTATGTGCCATGCATCTGGCCTTCATCCGCAAGAAATATGTGCCTTGATGGATCAATCCATTAAATCAGGAGAAATTATTTATGCTGATGGTGGGCGGTATGATGAGAATTGGGTGGATGTACTTTATGGAGCAGGCTCTGAATGTGGTTTTGCAAATTTTAAAATCGTTCATTCAGATGCAGTCATGTTACCGTTGCTGAAGAAAATAGAACCAGATAATAGAAAGTGTTGGTATCTCTACGAAAAACTTAAAGCTGAGGCTCGTGATTTTGTTAAAGAACAGCATAGAGCTACTGTTGATGTTCAGTATCTAATTGAGTTATGGAAACTTTGTTATAATTTATCTCGGGTTGGAATATAAAAATGAACGATGAGTTAACTAAGAAATTATTTAACAAATTTCCCTCTTTGTATAAAAATAGCGGCATTGATTTAATGGAGTATGGCTTCGCGTGTGGCGATGGTTGGTATCCTTTGATTAATTTACTCTCTCAATTAATTAATTATCCTAAGCTCTACCGATATTAAAATAATACAAGTTAAAGAGAAATTCGGCGCATTAAGGGTTTACACTAAAAGAAGAACCTAAGAAAGAGCATTCGGATTTTATAAGTGGTCTTCTCTATATGTCTAAATTATTATCAGTAGTTATCTGTGATGTTTGTGGTAAAAAAGGAACTCTTTGTAGAGGACCGTACGTCTGTACGCGTTGTTTCGAGCATTGGCTCGATCATGCAGAAGCAAGTGAGATCAAACTTGAGGACTTGCCCTTTGAAATTGGCGATATTGGTGAGATGTGCTCTTACATGGTAAGAATGTTTTATCGACATATAGAAATTAATCACCCTAATATA
>CAYYNM010000286.1:0-3211 GCA_964472945.1 uncultured Methylomarinum sp.
CCGCTTAACCTATGGGTGAAGCTAAGATTTTTTTAAATCCCCTGTGAAACCAATATCTTGAGCCCTGTTATCCGCATTGAAGTCACGGATTCAGGTTTAACCCTTTAATTATCTAGCTCATACCTTAATTACGCACAAACAAAGAAATTAAAACTAATTGATGAACAAAGTATAGTAGCTTTTTTTATTTTTTCACCCAAAAGCTATTTTTTTACTTAACTAATAAGCTTTACGTGCTTTTTTCCCTATATAATGTTGCCGGTTATACACAAATATCTGGTTGGTTTAAAACAAAGACGTTGTAGAGTGGACTTTAGTCTGCTACGGAGACCCTTTGTATCGGTTATTGCGGACTGAAGCCCGCTCTACAATCATAAGCTGTGGTTTGTTAGAACTATGTAATATTAAATCATCTCCCATTTAGGAACATACACGGAATAGGTTAGACAAATTGGAAAATAGGCTTTAGGGAGTCAGTAATAAATAATATACCTACCTCTCTGCCAAAAAAATTTGCTTAAATTTATTTCGTACTTAATTCCTTAGCTATTATTTATAACGATTAAATTCAGGATTATTGAGGTTACGAACAGAATGTTGCTAAAAAAAGTTTTAAAAGGATTATTGTTATTAAGCTTCTTTCTTTTCCTTTGTGTCACTGTAGCAGGTTATATTGTTTATGAAAGGTTACAAGTTGAGTTGCCCGATATAACAGCCCTTAATGATATTGAATACCAAATTCCTTTATCTATCTATAGCAATGATGGCCTTTTATTAGCTCAGTTTGGTGAAAAAAAAAGAACACCTATAGATATATCTAAAACGCCACGCCAACTTATAAATGCTTTTATTTCTGCCGAGGATGGTAACTTTTATTCTCATCCTGGGGTTGATGTTAAGGGGCTTATCCGCGCAGCTACGCAATTGATATTAACCGGCAAAAAAAAGCAAGGGGGCAGTACAATCACTATGCAAGTTGCCCGAAATTTTCTTCTTAGCAGAGAAAAAACGTATACAAGAAAAATTAAAGAGATTATTTTAGCCCTGCAAATAGAACAAGCATACTCTAAAGATAAAATACTTGAGCTTTACTTAAATAAGATTTATTTAGGCCACCGCTCGTATGGTATTGCTGCGGCATCGACTACTTATTACGGAAAAAAGCTAGCTGAGCTGAATTTATCTCAATTTGCAATGATAGCAGGCCTTCCAAAAGCCCCTTCTATATTCAACCCTATATCCAACCCAGAACGTGCCCACCAACGCAGAGATTATGTATTACGTCGCATGCATGAACTAAATTTCATAAGCTTGGAAGAATATAATAACGCTATTAATCAACCTATTTCCGCAAGCTTTCATGCCAACCAACTCAAATCACCCGCACCCTACATTGCCGAAATGGTTCGTAAAAAAATAGTGGACCAATATGGAGATAAGGCTTTTACCCTTGGACTAAAGGTTTTCACGACGATTGACAGCTCACTCCAATTAACCGCCAGTAAAGCCGTTAGAAATGCGCTTTACCATTATGACCAAAGACATGGTTACAGGTCTTTACCCCTTAAAAATAAAGCTGTATTCAAAAATTCTGAGTTTACAACGATAGCAGATATCCAATCTGCCCAGGTTATATCCATAACTGACAATATTGCCAGGGCAAAACTTAAAAATGGCAATATTATTGAAATACCCTTTAAAAATATCAAATGGGCCCGGCAATTTAAAACCCAAAATTATATTGGGCCGAAACTAAAATCAATTAATAGCCTATTAAAAATTAATGATCTCATTCAAGTTAGGCAGCTTAAAGATAATAGCTGGGCATTAAGCCAAATACCCAATGCTGAAGCTGCTTTTGTTGCTTTAAATTCACATGATGGTGCTATTTTAGCACTCTCTGGAGGATTTGATTTTTTTCACAACAAATATAACCGCGCCACTCAGTCCAAACGTCAACCTGGTTCAGGATTCAAACCTATTATTTACACGACAGCTCTTGAAAACGGGTATACCGCTGCCAGCGTTATTAATGACGCACCCGTTGTTATTTCAGATTCTTCCCAGGAAAGTGAGTGGCGGCCTGAAAATTACAGTAAAAAATTCTTTGGTATGACCCCTCTAAGAACAGGTCTGCGCAAATCAAGAAACTTAATCTCAATCAGACTTCTTAGAGACTTGGGAATCCCAAAAGTACTTAATACTGCGCATCGCTTTGGATTTTCAAAAGAACAGCTACCTAATAGTCTTTCTTTGGCTCTTGGTAGTGGTTATTCAAACCCTCTGCAAATGGCTACAGTCTTTTCTGTCTTTGCTAACGGTGGTTTTTTAATCAAACCCTACTTTATCAGCCGCATTGAAGACCGTGATGGCAAAACTATTTTTCAACAATCACCTGCTATTGCCTGTCCTTTATGCGACCAATCACACATACAATCAGATATTTATGCGCCTAGAATAATATCTCCACAAATTAATTTTTTAATGAACTCGCTACTTCGTGATGTTGTACAGCGCGGCACAGCTACAAAGGCAAAAGTCCTTGGCCGACAAGACTTAGCAGGCAAAACAGGAACAACTAATGATCAAAAAGATGCCTGGTTTAATGGCTTTAGCTCAGGTATTGCCGCTACAGCATGGCTAGGTTTTGACTCCTCCATCTCTCTCGGCCATTATGAAACGGGAGGAAAAGCAGCTCTACCTATCTGGATTGATTTTATGAGAACCGCACTGAAAAATAAACCAGACCAAGCACTCGTTCCACCTAGTGGCATTACAAGAGCATATATTGACCCTGACACAGGCTTACTTGCTCCGAGTGAAAATAAAGGTATTTGGGAATATTTTAGAACAAGGTATGTACCGAAGACATACGCACCTATTAAGGAAGAAAGCTCTGAAGAGCTTGAGGGCATGGGTACTGAAAGTTTATTTTAACGACAACTTGTTGGCTCTAATTTACAGCACATCATACTAAGTAGCGAATTAGGCCACTCTCGGTCATCAACCAGATACTAACAAAATCAATGGCTTATGATTTTGTTACTTAAGAACCCAGTTATATAAAGGCACCAACTTCTAACGCATACATAGCCTAAATAATTGATATAGCAGTTTTGTAAGAGCTGTTTAACCACGGAGGTCACTGAGGTTTTAGCCTTTTATTGAAAGGTAGTGAATAATCTTACCTTGCTCCTCGCTGTGTTCTCAG
>CAYYNM010000287.1:0-3205 GCA_964472945.1 uncultured Methylomarinum sp.
CTAGAGCGGCAGGCAATATAGATTGACATAATCCATAAATAGACTATATTTATGGATATAATTATAAATAGACAAAGGGAGATGAGATCATGAGTCTGAATACAAATAATAACAGTGCATCACATACTAATCCCTCAATAGCAAAGAGTGCCTTAAAAACTTATTTTAATATCACTGATGCATGGGGGCTTAGTACTGAACAATCTATGAAAATATTAGGACTTGACTCCAAAAGCACCTTCTTTAAATGGAAAGGTAATTTCGGGTCGGCTAGATTAAATCCAGATAAACTTGAAAGGCTTTCTTATGTTTTTGGTATTTATAAGGCCTTACAGTTACTATTACCAAAACCTGAGTCAGCCGATGCGTGGGTAAAACGTCCAAATACTGCGGCACCTTTCAATGGGCAATCAGCATTAGATAGAATGCTATCTGGTCATGTTGCTGATTTATACATAGTGAGACAATATTTAGATAGTCAACGTGGCTGGTCATAGTACTGCAACCCCCACCAACTTAACGAAATGGAATTCCTGCTGGAGGCTTGTATCAAGCAGGTTTCCTCCTGTGGGCTTATTTGGTCGTGTGGCTGGTCAAGATGACCTTGATATAATTTGTCATATTGAAAACTTAACCAATGACAGGCTGAGAGACGAACTGGGAGAAATTTCTCTTGTTTCTCAGGAAGAGCGTATTTTTGGACATGGAACAACTCCAATAATGGCTGCATTTACACACCTAAACCCTTCAGGGAGTCGCTTTACAGATGGTTCTTATGGCGTTTATTATGCTGCAAAAGATATTGATACGGCAGTAGAAGAAACTAAATTCCATAAAATTCGTTTTCTATCTGCTACTAATGAGCCAGCTATAGAAATAGACATGCGTAGCTATGCATCAGATATAAATGATTATTTTCATGATATACGAGGGATGCAAATAGAATTACCAGACATTTACACTTCCAACCCAGATCAATATGGATATTCCCAGACTTTTTCTAATAAGCTACGTAGTGAAGGATCAAATGGTATTGCTTACGATAGCGTGAGACATAAGAATGGTGAGTGTATTGCTATTTTTCGTCCCAAAGTTTTATCACCCGTAAAACAAGGCTCTCATTATTGTTATGTATGGGATGGTCATGATATTACGAACATCTATAAAAAGAGCAAATACACTCCCGACCAATAATACCTTGTAATAAAAGTAGATAATTTCATGGCTAATAATGAATGGAACGTACTTAAAGGCAATCGCTAATTTAGTGGGACACCAAACTACTGCAGTGATAGAAAAACACTATAGCCACCTTGCATCAAGCGTGACTGATAAAGCAGCCAATAATTTTGCTAAATTACTACACCAAAAACAAGCCTAAACATTAATGCTATAATCAACCACAAGCAACCTTAAGCAATGACTAGATAAGACGATGATTAATATAAATTTAAACAATGATTTAAGCCGCGCCATTGAAAACATGGCACTACACCAGCATGAACCCGTTGAAAAAATCATTAATGATGCACTGATTGAAAAGCTTGAGGACTATCAGGACATCAAAGCAGCAGAAGCAATGCTAAAACAAATTGATAGCGGTCAAGAAGAGCTTATACCGTGGAATCAAGCAAGGGCAGAACTTAATGACATGGACAATTAAGTTATCTAAGAAATCATTAAAAAGTTTAAAAGCCTTAGATAATTCAGCTAGAAAAAACATTACTTATTTTATTGATAAATTAATAGAATCGGATAACCCAAGAGCAACAGGCAAAGCTCTACAGGGCAATTTAAAAGGCTTATGGCGTTACAGGGTTGGAAATTATCGCCTAATATGCCAAATAAAAGACAATGAATTAATTATTTTATTTGTAGAAATTGGACACCGTAAAAACATCTATTAACCACTACCAAAGCTGAGGAAATAAAAATTCAACGGCTGTAGTTGATAGTTTTAACTCTACATCGCGCTTAGGCTTTGCACTAATCAACCCTTCACTCTCCATTTGCTTAAAAACAGGTCTTAACGTTTGCTCTCCTTTGCCTAAATGTTGAATTATTGCACCTCGACTCATTCCACCTTTTTCCAGAAGTAAGCGATAAATATCTCTAGCTGCAATTTTTAATAAAGGCAGGCTTTCACCTGACGAATTTGGAAGCCCCCCTTTTGCACGCATTTCAAAATAATAATCAACCCTAATGCCCAGCTTTCTAGGTTCCAAAAGTCCAGAAAAATACTCTACTTGATCCAGTGCAGTATCAATAAAATACTTAGTAAAGTAGACAAGTCCTGCATCGGATAATATCCCCCTACCATCACTACTGCCTTGCCTTGGTTTATCAGCCTGAGCAAGTGCAGCATAATAAGCGGATGTATTTCGACCAAAACCACGAGTAATTGACCATAACCCATAACCACCAAAGCCAGCACAACGCATATAGCAATCTGTTAAAAGACGTATAACCCTACCATTTCCATCTTGGAAAGGGTGAATCCATGCTAATCGGTGATGGAGTGCAGCCGCAGCAACAACCCTAGTTGTTCCATGTATTTTGTCAGGATCAAAAGTTGATTCAATCCATCCCATATATTGATTTAGTTCCTCACTAGCTGGAGGGATATGAGACCCAACCTGTACTGGGTTATTTCGATATTCCCCAGGCTTAACAAGTAATGGTTTGTTTTCAGCATCAAAAGCTACATTGCCATTTTTATCATTAACAACAAGAAAAGACTTCGGTAGCCCTTGGTAAAAAGACTCGTGTAGCCCTTTAATAAAGTTTTGGGTACTCACATTTGTTAAGTCGGTTGCCACTTCCTTAGCTTTAATTTGAGCTTCAAGGTGCGCTAATAACTCCATAATAGAATCATTAGAGGCTTCTTTACAATCTACACGTCCCCTTTCCTGAGTTTTTAACAAGTCTTTAGGGTGGGTAGGATTCCCCTCAATTCTATTGCTATAAAAACAATTAACAAGCCTGAGAAGCCACTCTGTAGAACTACGAATTGAATCAGGAATTGTTTGGTTAAGAGCTGCATCAGCCATATATAGTTCGACTAATTTATCTTCATATTCGCCAAGCTGATTAGATTGAATGAATGGTATTATGTTCATAATATACCGCTTTAAATAACATTATAATGTTTTAATTATAATGTACTTACGATAAAATTGTAATATTTTATACCGCTATATTTACC
>CAYYNM010000288.1:0-3202 GCA_964472945.1 uncultured Methylomarinum sp.
AACTTTCTGCCAGTGTTCCAGAAACAGGTCCTGGTGAGTTAGTCTTATTAGCGAAAAACTTTAACCGAATGGCTAAAGAAATAGCTCAATTAATGGAGAATAGAGCGGTTCTTTTTGGTGGTATCTCTCATGATTTAAGGACCCCGATTACTCGAATGCAACTCGCTGTGGAACTATTAGACCAAGATCAGGATAAAGCATTAATTTCAAACTTGACAAATGACCTGATAGAAATGGAACGGCTGATTCAACAATCGTTAGAATTTGTTAAAGGAGTGGAAATAAAACAGCCCCTTGAAGTTAACCTGGATAAAATCATTAATGATATTATTGATGATTATCTGAAAAGAGGCTTAATTATCCAGATAAACTCAGAACCTTATGGCGTTTGCAGAATTGATGTTCAGGCATTTAAGCGAGTTTTATTAAACCTGCTTGATAATGCTTTTCGATATGGTGAGAATAGCCCTGTTACACTTTCAGTTAGTAAAAATAAACATCAGCTTACTGTACAAGTTCTGGATGAAGGGCCAGGAATCCCCACTGATGAGCTTGGAAAAGTTTTTAGTCCCTTCTATAGATTAGAAAATTCCCGCAGCAAAAAAACTGGGGGAAGTGGTTTAGGGTTAGCAATTGTTAAGCAATTGTGTGATGCACATGGTTGGAAAATAGAATTATCTGTTAGAGATAATCATGGCATAAAAGCCTCCATTAAAATTCCATTATAGACTTTACGTTTTGTGTAGTTATAGATATGGAATTTAAAACAATACCTGCGCCCAAAACCACTCAAGTAGTTAGCTTGATTTACTTAGCCCAAGTATCCCGCAAGGTAACCGTTCTGTTAAAGACTGGTTTTTCCGTTGAGCTATCAACTGAATCAACACAAAAATAACCAACGCGTTCAAACTGGAAACGATCGCTTGACTGAGCTGAAATAAGACTTGCTTCAACTCTACAGTTAGTTAATGTTTTCAGAGAATTAGGGTTTATTGTATCCAGGAAGTTATCCTCTGAATCTGGATTAGCTACAGTAAATAAACGGTCGTATAAACGTAGTTCAGCAGGAAGTGACTGCTGTTCTGAAACCCAATGGATAACGCCTTTAACTTTTCTGCCCTCTGGCTTTTTACCTAAAGTATCAGGGTCATAGCTACAGCGTAGTTCAACAATATCCCCAGCTTCATCTTTAATGACTTCTTTACATTTAACCACATAAGAGCTACGTAAACGCACTTCGCCACCTGCAATTAAACGTTTAAATTTTGGTGGTGGAATTTCAGCAAAATCATCTTGTTCGATAAGAATAACTTTAGAAAAGGGTATTTTACGTGTGCCAAGTTCTGGTTTTTGGGGATGATTACTGACTTCTAGTATTTCTACCTGTTCATCTGGGTAGTTTTCAATAACTAAACGTAAAGGCTCTAAAACTGCCATGGCACGCGGAGCATTATCATTTAAATCTTCGCGGATACAGTTTTCTAAAACGGCCATTTCTATCCATGAGTCTTTTTTAGTAATACCTATGCGTTCACAAAAATCACGAATTGCAGTGGGTGTGTAGCCAGCTCTACGCATACCAGCAATAGTAGGCATACGGGGGTCATCCCATCCGTTGACATGATTTTCGTTAACCAGTTGTGCTAATTTACGTTTACTGACAATAGTGTATTCTAATTGTAACCTTGCAAACTCAATTTGTTGAGGGTGGCTTGGTGTTTGTAGTTTATCAAGCACCCAGTCATAAAGAGGACGATGCGCTTCAAACTCTAAAGTGCAAAGGGAATGGGTGATATTTTCAATGGCATCAGAGATACAATGGGTAAAATCATACATTGGATATACACACCAATTATCACCCGTACGCTGATGATGGACGCGTCTAATTCGGTACAGTGCTGGGTCTCGCATATTGATATTAGGTGAAGCCATATCAATTTTTGCGCGTAGAACAAATTGTCCATCGGCATATTCACCATTACGCATTCCGGTAAATAAAGCTAAATTATCTTCAATCGTTCTGCCTCTATCTGGGCTTTCTTTGCCGGGTTCAGTTAATGAGCCTCGGTATTCACGAATCTGTTCAGCATTTAAGCTATCAACATAAGCATTTCCACTTTTAATTAACTGAACAGCATAGGCGTAAAGTTGTTCAAAATAGTCTGAAGCATGATGTTTGTTAGCCCATTTGAAGCCAAGCCAATGAACATCACGTTCAATTGACTGCATAAATTCAATACTTTCTTTTTCGGGGTTAGTATCATCAAACCTTAGGTTGCAATCACCATTATATTCCGCTGCCATACCAAAATTTAAACAAATAGATTTAGCATGTCCGATATGTAAATAACCATTGGGTTCAGGAGGAAAGCGAGTAATGACTTTACCGTTATTTTTATTATCACTAATGTCTTTAGTAATAATATGACGAATAAAATTAGATGCAGTTTGGTTTTCTGTTGAACTCATTGATATTTGGTATTACGTTATGTTGTAGGTAAGCAATAGGAGTATGTATTGAAGCTATGTGGTTTGTATTGCTATAGTAAACTCCCTAACGATAAGAATATTTTGTATCGATAGGGGCTAAGATTAAATCAGGTATTCTACTGCAAATAAGCTATTCCGCAAAGAATAAGAGCTACAGAGGCCAACAATTCATACGCTATTCAGTAATGCGAGAGTAAACTATTTGTTAATATAACAGTGAGGCTTCATTATGAATATTCTGGCAAAATCAACCATTTTAGCTTTATTTATACTTTTAAGTGGTTGCGCGCAGCATTCAGGTTATTATTCAGGGCGTTCAAATATTGGTGTCGTAGGGATTGGCATTGATAGTTATACCTCTTTGCCTTCTTACCCTGTTTATTATGGCCGTGATAACTATAGAAGGCAGTATAAAAGACATAAATATTTTGCTTATAAGCCATATTATAAGGGTCACGGTTACTTTGATGGCGGTCATGATGAAAGGCATGAATATACGGAGAGATATTCTAAGCGAAAACATAAGAGGTATGATCGAGATTATGGTCGTGATATTAGACGTGAAAGGTATAGGCATTGATTATAAATGGCTTGAATTAAAATACGAACTCCGAAACTTTAGTTTTAAAATCCGTAGGTTGGATGAGCGTTAGCGTTATCCGACATTTTTGATAAAATAACTTGATTTGCAAAATGCTGGTGGAAGGTGCTA
>CAYYNM010000289.1:0-3122 GCA_964472945.1 uncultured Methylomarinum sp.
GGGGGGGGATAGAGAGAACCCTTTTAACAGATGCTAGATTTATAGGGTAATGATCAATGTCATTAAGTTAAGGAAAAAGAGCTTTTTTATTTTCCATTCTCAAGGTTAAAACCTTCACTTTTTAAGCGAACAGATTTATCACAGATGTTATATTGTGGGTATGAAATATCGTTATGTAAGCCACACAGTTTATAATATTGAATATCACTTTGTTTGGGTCGCAAAGTATAGGTATCAAGTGTTAAGAGGGGATGTTACCTTAAGATTAAGAGAGCTTGTTAGGCAAACATGTGAAGCATTTGAAATAGAAATATTAAGAGGAGTGGTCAGTAATGATCATGTGCATATTATGGTTTCAGCAACCCCACATTTTGTACCGAGTGAAATAATGAGGCGAGTTAAAGGGCGAAGTGCCAAAAAGCTATTTGAAGAGTTTCCTGTATTAAAAAAACGATATTGAGGGAAGCACTTTTGGGTAAGGGGATATTTTTGTGTCACTGTTGGGCAGATGACAGAAGAAATGATAGCTAGTTATTTGGAGCATCATTGTGAAGCGAATCCAAATGATAATTTTAAGACAGAATATGGTGATTCGTAATAACAGGGCTATTGCCCTGTATCCTGACTTTTAGTCGCCAAGCACTCTAACCCACCCGCTTGTAGCGGGTGGTGTTTAGTTCTCCTCACCCAACCAGCAGGAGAGGGCTTTAGAGCAGTAACCTTAATGATATTGGAGTAAGGATAACTAACCTTCCATCTATAGTTTTTAGTGTTTTCTGAATTCAAGTTAAAAAAACTGGAACATCGAGTATTAGGGATTTTAAACAACAAAGCTCATTGTGGACTGGGAATAATGGCTCAATTACTTTTGAGGGTTGCCGAAATGCTGAAATGGACACATAGCAAGCTGCACAAGTATTTAAGTAGCGCAGTCTATTGGCAAACTAACCGATAGAAAATAGCAGTCAAGCCCCTGTTATTAATGGATTAGCACTTTCAACTCGTATTTATGCATAACTTTTATGTTTTCTAAATTTGAAGTGACTTTTGTTGTATAGTGCTTTTTGGATGATCATGTTGAGAGAGTGATTTGTCGGTTGGGCCTTAGGTGTGGAAAATAATATCCTGGTAAATTTATTGTAAAAATATGAAAAAAAAGAAAGCAAAGATAGAAAAGTCAAAAATAAAATCGGGAATGGATATATATAAACGACTTTTGAATTATATTCGTCCTCATTGGAAGTTGTTTGTTGTAAGTATTTTTGGGTACTTAATCTATGCAGCTACACAACCAGCATTTGCGGCAATCATTAAGCATATTATTGATACTTTACAGACCGATTCACGACAAGGGGTGGAGTATCTTCCTTTGCTATTTGTTGGGTTGATCTTTATACGCGGTATTGGATCTTATTTAGGTAATTATTTTCTTGCCAGAGTTTCTGTTAATGTTGTACATACTTTGCGCTGTGCAATTTTTAATCAGTATACGCGGTTACCGGTGGCGTACTTTGATGAGAATAATAGTGGCTATATGATGTCAAGAATTACTCACAATGTTGGAGAGGTGACCCAGGCAACAACTGATTCTGCGCGTACTTTTGTTCGAGAAGGGTTTACGGCAATAGGGTTGTTCTCATATTTAGTGTATATGAACTGGCAATTATCAATGGTTTTTTTAACTATAGCCCCAATTATTGCCTGGTTGGTTAGCTATGTAAGCAAACGATTGAGACGGTTAAGTAAGAACGTGCAAGAGTCGGTAGGAGATATGACTCAAATTACTTCAGAAATGGTGGGGGGGCACCGAATTGTGCGAAGTTTTGGTGGGGAGACCTATGAGAGGAAGCGGTTTTATGAACGTAGTGCTTTTAATAGAGGGCAGACTTTAAAACAAGCCGCTACGGTAGCAATTCATAGCCCACTTATGCAGCTTATTATTGCTATTGCATTGGGGGTCTTAATGTACTTGGCTTTAACTTTAATGTCGGATGCTTCGGCGGGTGAGTTTGTAGCTTATTTAACGACAGCATTTTTATTGCCAAGACCAATACGCCTGTTAAGTGACGCAAATGGAGCGATGCAAAAAGGAATTGCGGCTGCTCAATCTTTGTTTGAAGTGTTGGATGAAGCGGTAGAAGAAGATAGCGGTCAGTATGTTACAGAGGCCTGTGAGGGTCGAATTGAATTTAAGAATGTTTCATTTTCATATCCTGGAGTTAAAAAGAAGGCTATTAATAATATTAGTTTTCATATTAAGCCTGGTCAAACAGTTGCTCTGGTCGGTGCTTCGGGTAGTGGTAAAAGTACTTTGACCAATTTAATTCCACGTTTTTATAGGTATGATTCAGGTCAGATATTAATTGATGGTGTGGATTGTAATAAATACAAGTTAGATAATCTACGCGAGCAAATAGCATTGGTTACACAGCATGTAACACTATTTAATGATACGGTGACACACAATATAGCTTACGGGATACCTGATGAGCTGGTTGACTTCGAGGAAATAAAAAAAGCTGCAACGGACGCATATGCAATGGAGTTTATAGAAAAATTGCCAGAAAGTTTTGAGTCAATGGTTGGGGAGCATGGAGTTAAATTGTCTGGCGGTCAGCGACAGAGATTAGCATTGGCAAGAGCTTTGTTCAAAAATGCACCTATATTAATTTTAGATGAAGCAACTTCTGCTTTGGATACAGAATCTGAATGGTATATTCAAAAGGCTTTGGAAAAATTAATGAAAAACAGGACGACTTTGGTGATTGCGCATCGCTTATCAACCATTGAGTCGGCAGATGTGATTTTAGTAATGGATCAAGGAAAAATTGTCGAGAGAGGGAGTCATCAGGAATTGGTGAAAAAACAGGGTGTATATTCACGATTACAAAAGATGCAGTTTGAAGATGTGGGTAATTCGTAAATCTATTGGGCAACGGGTATAAACAACCCATCCAAATTGCAGCCCCGAAGGTTGAGAGAGCCTTGTAACCTCTTTACTGGCCAGCTTAAAGTAAATAAGTAAAATAAAGCCTTGACCTCTAGCTTATATGCTGTAGAATGCGCTGTTCTTTCGGGGTTGAGCTTAATCCAGAAAGTACGCAGGAAGCGAGACTGTTTAT
>CAYYNM010000290.1:0-3107 GCA_964472945.1 uncultured Methylomarinum sp.
GGACGACACCCTATCCTTTTATTTGCAATGTGGGCAACTGCCGGTGCCTATATTTATAAAAATAGAAAAGAAATTTTAACTGAAGCCAAGCACTTAAAGGAACAAAGTAAAAACTTACTCTCTAAAAATGCTGATTCTGAATAATTATCAAGCCAAATAAATTTGCAGAGAATGAAAATATACCTTAAACAGCTTTGTCAGTTATCTATTTATGCCCTGTTATTTTTTTCTTGCCCTACTCTGCAAGCAGCTACCCCCCTATTCCAAAATATTTTTTTCCCTCTCTCTACTGATAATTCACTACTTTGCACAACAAGTAAAGAGGGTTATAGCTCGATCAATAAATTGCATGAAACGATTGATTTCTACGAAAAAAATAACCCTGACACACTACGCAAACACGCCGTTGCTGTATTAACGGATCATAGTAATAAAGAACATTTAGAAGACTTACAAGATTACCAGCAAGATTGTCAGGATTCAGCATCTATAAATCTCTGTATTTTAGAACATTATTGGGATAGCAAAGAAGCTGCACTCAGAGCACTTGCCCTTTTTTATGATACTAAGACCATTATTAAACAAGGTGAAAATTATAAGGCTAGACGTTTTACTGTTGACCACCTGCGAGTTTTTGAGAAAGCCATCCGTAAAATCCCACCCTTTATGCGGAAAACCATCAGTAAAGCCAAGCCTATCAAAGAACTTGATAAAGTTATTGAAAATTTAGATGGTGGTCTCCAAAACCTGATTCAAGAGGCTTTTCCTAAGGATTTTGCAACCAGTATTTGGTCTGATGATACTCACCCTCTTACTTTTGTTCCAGGCGTTGGTTTTAAAAGTCAGGTAGTCGCACAAGTTTATAGCGGACAAAATCTAATTATCTTTACCGTTAAAGCCTTTGATAAAGGAAAAGATGGGCGTTTATATAGGGATATAGATTTACATTATTTAGTTGATTTTAGAATTCCTATTATTGTGCATGAAATTGCACATACTATTGATAACTTTCATTTCTGGAATGGTAAGGATGATCTTTATTTCTTTTATCGATACCGTAAAATGTCTAATGACAAGCAAACGCTGAAGTTAATTAATGATGCCAAATTAGCCTTGTGGCCATCAAAATGGTTTGAAGCTTTTGAGTACCTGTGGGAAATACATAATGGCCGCTATGATGGACAAACACAGGAAAAACTTGCCGAATTAGTCGCCCAATATATTCTAATCCCAGAACGTCTGAAAAAAAGCTCACCCAAAACCTATACCTGGTTACGAGATGATGTCTTTAGATCAATTGAGTATTCAGGCTACGATAGCTGTCCAAATCCTATTGTGAGACCTTTAACCTGGTGGGAAGATGCCATTGCAAAGGTACTTGGTACCTATAGCCAGTAATTTTCACACCTTAACATATTTATAAAACCATGTTAACTTTAGACAAGTTCACCTTTTAATCAGGAGTAAGCAAATGTTATTTAAACAATTACTAGATAAAGAAAGCCACACTCTCACCTACCTTATTGCTGACTTATCAACTAAGGAAGCTATTTTTATCGACCCCGTTAACACTCAACTTGAGCTTTACCTTGAACTGTTAAAAACTCATAATCTGACGTTAAAATATTCACTAGAAACCCATGTTCATGCGGATCATGTTACAGCCAGCGGAATGTTAAGGCAAAAATTAGGTGCAAAAACGGCTGTTAGCTCTCTTTGTGGCGCAATTAGTGCCGATATTCAAATTCAAGATGGTGATTTTTTTGAGTTTGGGCAAAACGAGAAAATCAAGGTTGTTACAACACCTGGACATACACCGGGAAGTATTTCCTTTTTATGGAGAGATAGAGTTTTTACGGGTGACAGTCTGTTAATAGATGGCTGTGGACGTACAGATTTTCAAGCAGGTAATGTAGAACAGCAGTACGACAGTATCACTCAAAAACTATTTACACTCCCAGATGAAACTATTGTCTACCCTGGACATGACTATAAAGGTCGCTGGATTAGTAATATTATTCAAGAACGTACAACAAACTCACGCTTAGCAGGAAAAACTAAACAAGAATTTATCAAAATCATGTCAAACCTTAACTTACCCAAGCCTAAGTTGATTGATATGGCTGTACCAGCAAATCGTTACTGTGGTGTTGATGAAGAACTTGCCCTGCAAGCAGCAGAAAGCTAATAACTGATCGGCCAATGCACTCCTCTCTCCCTATTTTATATAGCTTTCGCCGCTGTCCCTATGCAATGCGTGCAAGGCTCGCTATTGCCAGCTCATTAATCACCTTGGAACTTAGAGAAGTTGTTTTACGCAACAAACCTCAATCATTACTTGATATATCACCTAAAGGCACGGTTCCCGTCTTACTTTTAAATAACAACACGGTTATTGATGAAAGCTTAGATATTATGCACTGGGCTCTGTCCATTAATGACCCTGAACACTGGCTTATTCCCGAATTAGAAAACGATATAACCCAGCTTATCACATGGAATGATGGTGATTTTAAATATTATTTAGACCGCTATAAATATGCGGACCGTTACCCTGAGCACAGCGAAAAATTCTATCGAGAAAAAGCAGAGTGTTTTTTAATTGAGTTAGAAAACAGGTTAATAAAGCAGCCATTTCTTTGTGCTGAAAACTGTTGTTTAGCAGATATAGCTATATTCCCTTTTATTCGCCAATTTGCCAATGTGAATAATGACTGGTTTCAGAAGTCAAAATACCAAAAACTTAATCAATGGCTAAACAAATTATTGCAATCACAAATGTTTATTTCAATTATGGAAAAATATCCAGCTTGGCAAGCAGAGGATAAACTTTTGATAATGGGTAAAATATAGTTAAGCAATGTTATCAATGCCACCGTTAAGTTTTTGACATACTAAGCAGTCGTTCAAAATTATTTTAACAAAAAAAATATTCAAAACAACCACAGAGAACACGGAGGCTATGCTCAAAAAACTCTGTGTTCTCTGTGGTAAAAAATTTTAGATCTTTTATATCCTCTTACTTACCATCAAGAGATATTAGAAGTCCACAGGGTCATATATGGTCCGCCCCGTATTGCAAGTAAAATTTGTTCGTAACATAAAGA
>CAYYNM010000291.1:0-3105 GCA_964472945.1 uncultured Methylomarinum sp.
TCTTGATATTTATAAATAACCGTCGCCCAAGCACCTTTGCTTAATACTTTTTTATCTAACTCTTTAACTGTTTCTATTCCACCGTCCTCATAAGTAACGGTTAACTCTTCTACTGTTTCAGCCATTTTATTCTCACTATAAAAAATTTGTGAAGTCTAGCATATCAATAATTTGATTACTCAGAAATAAACAAACCAAATGCTCGACAACCTTCACCTGTTTCAATCGTATTGACAACTTTAAGTGTTTTTGCATCAATCACTGAGACATTGTTATCAAACCAATTTGCAACATACAGATGCCGATCATCCGGATGAGTACTAATTCCTTCTGGCTTTTCACCTACCTCAATCACCGCAATAACTTTTTCTGTTTTTGTGTCAATAACGGATACGGTGCTATCATCCTGATTAGTTACAAAAAGTAAAGTATCATTTAAAGCCAGTGCTGTTGCATAGGGTCTAACTCCTACCTTAACTGTGGTTGATTTTTTAAAATTTGTAGTATCAACTATCGTTACATCATCACTTTCTACATTAGCCGTATAAATCCTTTTTCCAGATTTATTAACTGATAATCCAAAAGGATGTTGCCCAACTTTTGTAGTATTGGTTATTTTTAACGTTGATAAGTCAATTTTAGAAACCGTATTATCAACTCGATTAGCCACATATAACCAGTGATTATCATCACTAACCATCATTCCTGAAGGTGAAGTCCCCACCTGAATGGTTTTAATTAATTTAAAGCTTTTTGTCTCAAAAACTGACACTGTATTTTCATACCAATCAGCAACAAAAACACGTTCACCTTTAGCGTCAACAGCAATGCCTAATGAAGCTCCACCGACCTTTACCGCCCGAATTTTACGCTGAGTGTTTATATCTAAAACAGAAAAACCCTCGCCATTAGGTGTACTAATATAAACTTGCTGCCTATTATTATTAACAGCAACCCCTACGGGTTTACCCGTTACAGTAATTGTTTTAATAACTTTATTAGTTAAGGTATCAACAATAGAAATTGAGTTGTCTAGCTGGTTTGTTATATAAGCATAAGGCTTTGCTATCAATGCAGAGCTAAACAGCATAGTAATAATAAAAATCACCACACTTTGATTTTTTAAGACTAAAAAAGTTTTCAAAACAAATACCCTGCCAATAAATAAACTAAATACTAACCATAAAAAAAGGTGACCTCTTCAATAAAAAGTCACCTTTTTAAAATTCAATAACAACTATCTTCTCATAGTAATTTTAACTTCTGAAGATTTAGCTCCCGTATCAAATTTTTGCGCCAAATGAACTAGACCATCAGTTAAAACAGTAGTCACAGCAGCATCAGCCGCCGCTTCATTTAACTCTTCTGGCGGGTTATTATTTACATAACCACGGTAATAGGTTGCAACCCAGGTAACGACGGATTTATTCCCTTTAGGTTTTACAGTTATTGTTGCTTGATAATTTTCAACAGGTAAAACAGGCACATCTTCATCTTTCCCTGCATGATGAATTGTTTTAACTGAACTCATATCAGTAATTTTATACTTATATGACATTTTATCCACTTTGTAAGCTTTTAACTTTTCAGTGATCGTACCACCATTTTTTAAAGTTAAAACCCGAATAGAGCCTTTATTATTTCCATTATCAGCCGATGAACTTGCCATCGCTGGATGCCATGACATATCACCAAAATCACTAATAACGTCCCACACTTTATTAGCAGGCGCATCAATTAATAATGTTGCTGTCATTTTTCCTCTAACAGGGCCGTGCGCAGTTGCAACAGCAGAAAAAAAGAATAAAGCCAGCGAAATAAATAACGAAATTTTCTTCATATTACATCCTAAATTTATTGGAGTTTAAAAACCAAGCCTAACATTATAAATCACTCTGAGAATGCTAGCACCCGTATTATCAAAAAATATTTTTTGCTTAGATCTTCGACCATTATTTTCCACACAAGCTGAACATTCAATGAATATTAAATCGGCAAACACTTGCCCCTGAGACAGACAAAAACTTGACACAGGCTACAAAAACACCACTAACTAATTGAATATAAATATAAATATACAATATGGCATAAAACCAGCTTTATTTTTGATAAATACAATATTCAAGGCATATCAGGAATAAGTCATGAAAAAAGAATCAGCAAATATAGCTATTGTAAGTAACAATACTTTTGAAGCATCAAAAGCTGTCAACCTTCATCATTACGATATTAGTAGCGCATTACAAACTACACTGGAATTTAATGAGTTAATCAATATTTTTAGTTCCAAAATCAAAGCTCTGATTCCTCACAATAGTTTTGTCTATAAAAATGAAGACTTTAACCTGAATATTAGCCAAGGCATTGTCACCAAACATTCATGCACCTACGCCTTAAAAGTTGAAGATATGCAACTGGGTAGTTTAAAGCTTATGCGCAGACAACGGTTTGAGGATGATGAGCTTAAACTATTGGAAAGCTTGCTTTGCTCATTAATTTACCCCTTAAAAAATGCAACTTTATTTAATCAAGCATTAAAAATGGCCTATACGGATCCTTTAACAAAAACTAATAATAGAACTTCTTTTGATAACGCCTTAGAAAGAGAAATTCAACTTTCACACAGAAACTCTCGTCACTTATCTGTTATTTTCTTTGATATTGATCACTTTAAAGATATTAATGACCATTTTGGCCACGAATGTGGTGATATTGCACTTTCCTCAGCAGCTAATTGTATTAAGGAGGTAGTCCGCAGTTCAGATATGGTTTTCCGTTATGGTGGTGAGGAATTTGTTATTCTGTTAAGTGACACCGATATTGATGGTGCCTTAATAATGGCAGAAAGAATTCGAAAAAAAATAGAGAATCACACTATTGCCTACGGTATGGAAATCTTTAAACTGACTGCAAGCCTTGGAGTCAGCTCATTAAAAGGTAGCGATACCATTCAATCATTAATAAAACGTGCAGATTCGGCAATGTACCTAGCTAAGGACAAAGGTAGAAACAGAGTTCAACTTGAAGCAGCTGCTATACTGGTATAGTTAAACTCTATGTTCCAGTTTTTAATTGTTGCTTTTGTAAAGTGCTGAAAAATAGGGG
>CAYYNM010000292.1:0-3090 GCA_964472945.1 uncultured Methylomarinum sp.
ATCTATGTAGGAGCGGCTTTAGCCGCGATGTCGCGGCTAAAGCCGCTCCTACATACAGCGAATACTTTCGTATTCTAACGAGAATAAATCCCACAATATGTAGTCCATCTCAATGCAACCTTGATATAGCAAAGCGAAATCAAGGTATTAAAGTACAGTAACCCTTGGTTCCGCTTCATTTCCTCAAAGCTACAAAACATTTTACGTATAAAAAATGTTTTGTAATTTACGTTAACTGATCAAGAACCTCTTGAGCGGCCTGTTTTTGCTTTTCACTCCCTTTTTCCAACACTTCTTTAGCAATATCGGCAGCAGCATCCGCATCTCCCATATCAATATAAGCTTTAGCTAAATCCAGTTTAGTTTCTAATTCATCCATATCTGTTAAATCTGTAACATTCACATCTAACTCAGCAACTGGTTCAGTAGTAGTGGGGGTACTTACTGGCTCATCAAAATCAAAGTCAAAATCATCTATTCCAGTTCCGTCTTCAGTATTAAGCTCGTTCTCTAAACTTAATGCTTCTTTCTCGTTTTTACTGTCATCCGATGAAAAGTCAAAATCTTCTAAATCTATATCAATATCGGCTTCTGATGCTAAGTTAATAGCTTCAGGTTCTTCAGCAACATCTTTTTCTTCTTCGCCTAAATCAAAATCAAACGATTCAATTTCCAAGTCATCACTTACCTCTTCAAGCTTGATTTCCTCTGGTTCAGAACTCGCTACAGAATCCAAATCAAATTCAATCGTTTCTACTGTTTCAGTTCCAGTCGTATTATTCTCAGATTTCTCCTCATTCTCTGCAGCCCCATCAAGATCAAAGACACTTAAGTCAAAATCAAGAACATTTTCATCCACTACAGCGTGTTCATCATCTAAAGTACTTTCTTGTTGCTCCTCAACAATGCCTTTCACACCTTCAATATTACTAATATCTGTATCTGCATCTTCAAACACCGATAAGTCGAAATCAGTTTCTGTAGCTTGCTCATCAACCGCTTCTTGCTGCTCTACCACTACGGGTTCAACCTCCTTATTATCATCCTGCTGCTGATCTTTTTCTAAATCAACAGATTCAAAGCTGGCTTTAGCAACATATAAAGCAGAATCTGGATCTAGTTCTCGCCCCATTTCAACAACTTTATCCCAAAACTCAATATCTTCAGGCTTCTCTTCAGTAATCAACTCTTTTGTATATTCCTCAAAAGAACTTTTATTTTCATTGCTATAAAATATTTCTAACAATTTCAGTTTACACTCATCACGTTCAGGGTAATCTTTAATTGCTTGAACCATTAGGTCTTCAGCTTGTTGATACCGACCATAGGCTAAATAAACATCAGCCTCAGAAACAGGATCAACTTCACTTTCATCTGTATCAAAGGCATCAAAATCACTGGGCGTAAACTCACTTAAAAATGAACTTTCCCCTACTGTTCCTACATTATAGCTAGATGAGTCCTCTGCAACAGGAATGGACAACTCATCATCAGAAGCGTCTGGTAAACTAATTTCACTTGCCGAAGCAAACATACTTTCAGTATCTTCCTCTTCTTCTTCAACGTTTCTTTTACGCCTCCAAAGCACAGCAAGAATAGCTAAAATAATGGCACTACCACCACCTACAGCTAACATAAAATAATCAGTTTCTTCTTCAACAACAACAGGCGCAGGCTTAAGCTTTAATTTAGGTTTTACAAGGGGCTTAACAATAGGTTTTTTAACTGTAACAGGAGGTTTTTTTACAACGGACTTTGCTATAGGTTCAACAGGAGCTGTTTTCGCCAGCTTTTTTTCCGCTTCAACTTCTGCAAGAGTTTTTATTTTTATCTGAGCGGGTACAATAGGTTCAGTCGTTTTATTTTGTAATGCTGCAATTTCCTCATCTTTTAAAATGAGTATTTTTTGCATCATCACTAACTGCTGTTCCAGCTTATCCATCCTGGCTTGTAATGCTAAGCCTTCATCACTGGTCGCTACTTTTGAGTCATCTATTTCGAAATCAACAATATGTTTTGCTGAGGTTTTATGACCCAGTTTCACCTTAACTGCATTAGCTATTTCATCTGTAGCAGGTGCTTCTAACTCCAACTGACTTGTAAGCTGGCTATTATCTACCTCTGTAGGTATTTCCTTTTTACCAACTCGTCCTTTCCATACATTATTCTGTTTTTTGAAAGCCACTACTGCTTGTCTTTTAGACAACTTAAGAATAACCTCTTTGCTAGGAATTTTTAATATTTCCCCTGCCATAAGAGCATTAACATTTTTCTTATAAAATGCCCTAGGATTTGCCTCATAAATAGACATCATCATCTGCTCAACAGAGACATCACTATAAGTATTCGTTTTATTAGCAATTCTCCAAAGAGAATCCATCCTGTTTGTTGGCCCGTATTGCCCTGAAACAACTTGAGAATCGACTGCAGCAACTTTATTGATGATCGTTACAGGCTTATTAGGCTTATTAGCAAAATTAGAAGCTGGCTGCTGTGGTTTTTGAATAACGGGAATAGTTGGTTTCTTATAACTAACCGGAGGATCTACCAGGACTGTAAATTCACGATATAAATTACCAGAAGCCCAGGTAACTTCCAGCAAAAAATCTAAAAAAGGCTCTCTTAAAGCTTCTTTTGAACTCAATTTAACAACAGTCGACCCATCAGCCTGAGTCACTGCTTTAAATTTAATTTTTGAAAGAAAATAACTCCAGGGTACACCCGCTTCATCAAATTTGTCAGGGGAAGCCAGCCTTACTTTAATATCAGAAATATTCTCACCAGCTGAAACAAGTAATGCAATCTCTGCATCAAGTTTCTGATTTAGAGCCGAGTGCAATTTAATATCTCCGATACCTAATGAGTAGGCACTGGCCGGTATCAATAATGATACAGCCGCTATACTTTTAGTTAAATTGCGCACAACAATCTCCTTTACTATTTTTTACCACAGTCTCAAACCTCATAAAGCCATCCATCGATTAGACAACTTATTGAAAAAAACCTACACCTAGGTTTTCATTAATTTTTAGAAAATAATTTGTCGGTTATATCTATCAATAAATAAGCTAAAAAACATGCTCTCAGATA
>CAYYNM010000293.1:0-3076 GCA_964472945.1 uncultured Methylomarinum sp.
GCAACCACAAGGGATTGCCCCTACAATTTTATCAATCGTTTCAAGCTTAGACTTATCTCTATGATTTTTAGTATTTTCTGAATTCAAGTTAAAAAAACTGGAACATCGAGTATAAATCAATTTTATATAAATATTGGAAAATAAAAAACGTCCAATTTTAGATAAAGCCCTTGTACTTAGAGGGCTTACTGCTTATTTCCATAAAAATTGTTGAGGACTGAGGATACTCAGGTCTTTGATTTATAACCCTCCTGATTACCACCCTATTTAAGCTACACAATGCACAATTTCCGTACTCTACTCAATCAAACGCGGGTAAAAACTAGACTTTCACCCACTAGCTGATTATTATGCCAATCACACCGCTATCGCTTTTTCCGTCCTGCATTGTTATTCTTTTTTATAAATGGGGGCGCTGTTTTATTACTGCGATCAGCCTTTTTCTAAAATACAAAATTTATCCAAGGAATTACCCATGAAAGTTGATCTACTTATTCAAGCTGGCTGGGTTATACCTGTTGAAGAAGGTTCAGTAAGCCATGAAAACCATGCTTTAGTAATCAATAACGGCAAAATTATTGACTTACTCCCTATTGAACAGTCTGGGCAAAAATACCAGGCTAAAGTAGTTAAAAAACTACCAAACCATGCGCTTCTCCCTGGTTTAATCAATAGCCATACCCATGCAAGCATGTCATTAATGCGCGGAGTTGCTGATGACTTACCTTTAATGGAGTGGCTACAAAATCATATTTGGCCATTAGAACAAAAATGGATGAATGAAGCTTTTGTAAGGGATGGCACTGATTTAGCGATTGCTGAAATGATTCGAGGGGGAACAACTTGTTTTAATGATATGTATTTCTTTCCTGATATTGCTGCTCAGCAAGCGATTAAGTATGGTATTCGTGCCAGTATCGGTTTAATTGTTATCGACTTCCCTACTGTTTGGGCTGAAAACAGTGAATCTTATATAGAAAAGGGCTTGGCACTCCATGAACAATTACGCCATCAACCCTTAATTTCTACAACCTTTGCTCCTCATGCCCCCTATACCATATCCGATGAGCCACTGTCCAAAATACACACTTTTGCTAATGAACTTGAATTACAAATTCATATGCACCTTCATGAAACTAAACATGAAATACAAGACCAGCAACAAAAAACCAATCAAACACCTATCCAGCGATTACATAAACTAGGTCTACTTAGCCCCTCTTTTATGGCAGTCCATATGACACAAATAGATGATAATGATATTAAACTCATAGCACAAACGGGAACTCATATTATTCACTGCCCTGAATCTAATCTAAAACTTGCGAGTGGTTTTTGCCCAGTTGCCAAATGTTTAGAAGCAGGAATAAATATAGCACTAGGAACGGATGGTGCTGCAAGCAATAATGATTTAGATATGTTGGGGGAAATGCGTACTGCGGCTTTACTTGCTAAAGGCGTATCGGGGGATGCCAGCGCAGTACCCGCCATTACAGCCCTTCAAATGGCCACAATTAATGGAGCCAAAGCCTTGGGGCTTGACCACCTCACAGGTTCTTTATCCATAGGAAAATCAGCTGATGTTATTGCTATTGATTTAGAAGTATTAGAAACCCAACCCTTATATGACCCCATTTCTCAAATTGTTTATGCTGCCAGTCGCCAACAAGTCACTGATGTATGGGTAGCAGGAAAACAATTATTAAATAACAGAGAACTTACCACGCTGAAAATTGCCGATTTACAAGTTAAGGTTTCAGAATGGCAAAAACGTTTAAAACCAGTTTAATTATGCTTTTCCATTACTCTACAATCTTGTATAAATTCAATTTATTTGGGAATCAAGTTATATGTATTATCGTTTGGATGTTTATTAACTTCATGATTCTTTTTTCAAGTTGGCTGACACCATGATTTTCATCAGTATTTTTTTTGGAAAAACGTTGTTGAAACTTTTTTTGTAAATTAAGACTCTCTTTTCGTATTTCAGTAGGTTCAGCTAATATAAGCTCAATAGCTTTCAATAATGCAGGTTTATCATTACTACTAAATTCTGTCATTTATTCTATAACCCTCATTTGTTTTTCCGGTAGTGGGTCAAACCTGTGCTTTTGCATGAATATCCCTGCCAAATTCCACCTTATTTATTAACAGCCCAATCACAATATCATGCATTTTCTCTAACTTAGAGAAGCAGATTGTTCGACGTGTTAATCGTTTAACCCATGTTCTAAAATTCAAATTTTTACGTTCAATTTTTTGGGTGTTTTTCTTTCCTATTTCATGCTGCCCAGCATCAAGGTGACGCTCATAAGCCCCCCAGTCATCGGTGTAATAACGACTGATATTTAAAGGGGCAAGTAACGTTTTTAATTCTTTGAAAACAACGTCCTTACGCTTGCCAAAAACATAAGCGATACCGTGTTGGTTTTATGATCAACAGCATGCCATAGCCAGCATTGATTGCTTTTATTCCCTACAAAAGACCACTGCTCATCTACTCCGACTTCTTCACAGCAGACCTGTTCTCGGACAGCCTCCTAGCCTGACTTCTAATGGTTTCACTTGATCAAAGGTCTGAAAAATACGGTTCACTTGAACAAGATCATTTTCTTTATTTTTTAACGTGCGAGTCACCGTATTTTTATTGATTTTAAGAACCCGTACAGTGTCTCGAGTACCACTACTATTGATAGCCATTTCAACAATTTGTTCTTTGATTCCAAACTCACATGCTTTGTAACAATATTCCAACATGAAGGTCTTGGTTGGGCAGATTGAAGTTTGGCAACGATATCCCTGTGTACCATGATCGCTACGGCCTGATTTCATCAGGTTGGAATTAGTACAGTTAGGACAGGTGATTTCTTGATAATATTTCATCAGGGAATTATGCAATAAATCACTTTCTTATTCTAAACACAGATTTAACCCACTACCGCTTTTTTTACCAAGTTTACTACGAATCCAAATAGGGGCTTTTCGCTCTGGTAATACGGCAATAACGTATGCTGTGTTATTATCTAAATCGTAATAAATTGAATATGGAAACCTCTTTGAAGACATTCGGTAATAA
>CAYYNM010000294.1:0-3055 GCA_964472945.1 uncultured Methylomarinum sp.
ACATCGCGGCTAAAGCCGCTCCTACATAGATATAAAATAATAAAATATCTTAACTTAATGGTAGTGTAGGGCTTAAAGCAATAGATTGAATGTTGGCTGAAACTTATACCTAACCAGGTAAAAGTAAGTTAAAGCTATTAACTGCAAGTATATAACTATATAAGTCTAAGTCTTGAATGGAACAAGTGGCACAACCTTACATAGCTTGTATTTGCTTAAATATATTTTGTTTTTGTAAAATAAAATCCGTTATTTTATTTTTAAGTAGATTGAAATTTGCAGAAATAAGGTAGTTTTCTTTTTCTAACAGGCTGACTTCTAAAGCGTTTGCAAGAACCTGCATATCAGTAAAACCACAGAAGCTTACGGAACCATGAAGTTTATGTGTTATTTCAAGTGCGAGCTCAAGCTCGTTAGCTTTTATAGCTTGATCTATAAGTAATGATTGCTCTGGTAATTCACTAAATAATTTATTGAATATGGTGGTTGCAAGCACTATGTTACCTGATGATTTCTGGACTAGAGACGACACATAATCCACTTCTATAGAAGGTGTCTTAATGTTTGTTACAGGAAGCCATAAGCTAAGTAGCTCGTTTAATTGATCTAATAAAATGGGTTTGATTAAGCACTCATCGAACTGAGCACTAATGAGCGCTTTTTGTTGTTCGCTTTGTAATTGGGCTGTTATCGCAATAACGGGAGTGTTTTGGTTAAAAGAGTCTTGCTGTTTGATGATTTTTATAAGTTCTAGACCGCTAAAATATGGCATCTGAATATCAAGCAGAATAAGGTCAAATTTATAGTGCTGTAGATAATTAAGTGCGATTTTTCCATCAGCAGCGAAGGTTAAGTTTTTATATTGATCTTCTAGCTGAGACTGAAGTAGTAATCTATTGATTTCATTATCATCTGCAATAAAAATAGAGGAGGAGCTATTCATTATTAGTATGAGTCTTTGGTTGAAAGTTATACTTTACACGGTCGCGACCTTGCGAAGTATAAGTCTATTGTTTAGTGGAATAGAAGAAAACAGTATAAATTAGTTTCACCGTACCTGTTTGAAAAGAAAATATATTTTCATTGACTAGTTAAGTGAATGCTAATACTCTAAGAGAGCTATCTCTATCTATCTTATCCTTGTTATTTTATAAATTAAGGATAATTTTTTAGAACATTTAAAAATGCATAACAATAATAATAGCGCATTTTCAATATAATATATGAGGAGAAAATTATGGCTCGAATAGTTGTCTTAGGTGCTGGTATTGGTGGTGTTCCCATGGCCTATGAAATGCAGGAAATGGTAGGGAAGGATCATGATGTTATTAGTATTTCAGATTCACCAACCTTTCACTTTGTACCATCAAACCCTTGGGTCCCACCTAAGTGGCGTAAACCTGAAGACTTGAAAATTGAACTTGCCCCTATAATGAAAAAAAAAGGGATAGAGTTTATTCAAAAAGCAGCCACTAAAGTAGACCCTGAAAATAACCAAATTGAAATGGCTGATGGGACTACGGTTGCTTATGACTTTTTAGTGATTGCAACTGGTCCACGATTAGCTTTTGATGAAGTACCAGGCTTAGGGCCGGAAGGGTATACCTCATCAGTTTGTCATGTTGACCATGCGGAATTGGCATCTAGGGATTGGGATGAGTTTATGGAGAACCCTGGCCCTATTGTTGTTGGTGCTGTCCAAGGTGCATCATGTTTTGGTCCTGCCTATGAATACTTGATGATTTTAGAAACTGAATTACGAAAAAGAAAAATTCGTGACCAAGTGCCTATGACTTTTGTAACTTCAGAGCCTTATATTGGCCATTTAGGCTTAGGAGGTGTTGGTGATACTAAGGGAATGTTAGAAAGTGCTTTAAGAGATAAAACCATCAATTGGGTAACCAATGCGAAAGTCGATAAAATTGAAGATGGCATGATGTACGTCACAGAAGTCGATGAAAATTCTGAAGAGAAACAAAAGCATGAAATTCCATTTAAACATTCAATGATGCTACCGGCTTTTACAGGGATTGATGCTGTTAGGAACACCGGTGTAGAAGGCTTGACTAATCCTAGAGGATTTGTTCTTGTTGATAAGTATCAGCGTAATCCAACTTTTAAAAATATATATTCAGTGGGTGTTTGCATTGCTTTAGCACCCGTAGAAAAAACACCTGTTCCCGTTGGTACACCTAAGACAGGCTATATGATTGAATCAATGGTGACAGCAACAGCTCATAATATTAAGGATCAATTAGCGGGAAAAGAACCCTCTGATATTCCAAGTTTAAGTGCACTTTGTTTAGCCGATTTAGGTGATACAGGTGTTGCCTTTTTAGCTGTACCACAAATTCCACCAAGAAATACTACATGGTCAAATCATGGGCGTTGGGTGCATATTGCTAAAATTGGCTTTGAGAAATATTTTATGCGTAAAGTAAGAAAAGGTATAAGTGAGCCTTTTTATGAAAGAATGCTGCTAAAAATAATGGGTGTAGTTCGATTAAAGTAAGGAAGTAATATGACGATAGAGCGGTGGGTGATGGCTGTTGCCGGAACTTTTATATTAATAAGTGTTAATTTAGCGGTTTTTTATTCCATAAACTGGTTATGGTTTACTGGTTTTGTCGGGTTAAATTTATTACAATCAGCATTTACAGGTTTTTGCCCTTTAGCGATTATTTTAAAAAAAATGGGTGTGAAGTCTGGATGTGCATTTTAGTGTAGTTGTATTTTTAAAGCTGATATGCCTGAAAAGGGGTAAAGCAAGTTGCTTTACCCCTTTTTTGTTTCTGAATAGCGAATTAGGCCGCTCTCGACCATCAATCAGAGAATAACAAAATCAAAGGATTACAATCTTGTTATTCAGGAGTTATAGGGTTGTTGCCATTAAGTTAAGAAATAAATGGTACTTTGTAGGAGCGGCTTTAGCCGCGATATTGCGCCCTGCATGGCGATAGATATAAAATTACAAAATAAAGTTTATAAATGTAGAGCGGACTTTAGGGAGCTGGAAATAAATAATCATCCATTATTGCACAGGATTTTTGTTTGT
>CAYYNM010000295.1:0-3014 GCA_964472945.1 uncultured Methylomarinum sp.
GTCACATCTCCTTCTGGCGAGATGAGTTTATTCACTAAAAAAGGCTCATGTAGTGCAACTTGTTTTATTTTCTCCCTTTCTTCTACAGAAACCATTGGATCAATAACAAGGTCTGAGACAAGTAAATCATCCGCCTCAGCTCGCGTGTATTGAAAATTTGTTATTGAATCAACACGGCTTGAAAAGGGAATTTTCCAGGATTTCTCTGTTAACATTTGAATGGCCTGTAAGGTTTCAGTGCTAAACACATCACCTTGCTTAGGTTGCAATACAAACATCACTGAATCCGATTTATTATAGGTATCCTGGATATTGTTAAAGGCTTGTAGTTGTGGGTTTTCTTTACTAAAGTACACTCGGTAATCATTCTTAAACCCCAGTTTTGTGATACCTACTGACATTCCTGATACGAGCAGAATAATGATTAATAATATCCACCAGGGGTGATTAGTCACAAACTGCGTCATCTTCAAAAACCGGTTTTCTTTTTTCATCTTCATTCTTCTAATAAAAATACAATGCCTAAGCGGATAAGGATAGAATACATCTCACTTTAACCGCCTCTCCGTTTCATCCATGAAAACTACATATTCAGTTCCACGTATTGCTCTTACTTCAGGGGAGCCAGCAGGAATTGGTCCTGACTTATGTCTTCAATTAGCGCAACAATCTCATGCATGTGAACTGATAATCATAGCAGACCCTGAATTATTAATTCAGCGCTCCGAACAATTAGGGCTTGCTATTTCAATTGCTATTTTTAACCCCTCTCAAAAACCGCAAAAAAGTAAAGCAGGCTGCCTGTTAGTTTTACCTGTTCCACTTGAAGATACAGTTAATACAGGGCACCTTACTGTAAGTAACAGCCCTTACGTGATTGAAACAATTCGTATAGCAAGCCAAGGGTGTCTGGATGGTTTATTTGATGCGATGGTCACAGCTCCTGTGCATAAAGGTATTATCAATGATGCAGGTATATCATTTACTGGGCATACTGAGTTTATTGCTGATATTAGTGGTGGTCACCCCGTTATGATGTTGGCAACCAAAGGGCTACGTGTTGCCTTGCTTACAACGCATTTACCCTTATCTGAAGTTAGTAAAGCGATTACCCCAGACCGGATAAGTAAAGTTATTAAGCTATTAAACCAAGATCTTAAAACATATTTTTCCCTTTCCAAGCCAAAAATATTAGTCTGTGGTCTTAACCCTCATGCCGGTGAAAATGGGCATTTAGGTCGTGAAGAAGTTGATATTATTGAACCTACTTTAGAGTTTTTAAGACGGCAAGGAATAGAGTTGCATGGCCCTCTGCCTGCCGATACTCTTTTTACTCCAAAATACTTGGATTCTGCAGATGTTGTTTTAGCTATGTATCATGATCAAGGCTTACCTGTTTTAAAATACAAAGGGTTTGGTCAAGCTGTCAATATTACTTTGGGCTTACCTATTATCAGAACTTCGGTTGATCATGGCACTGCTCTTGATTTAGCCGGAACAGGCACGGCTAAATTAGGGAGTTTAGAATTTGCTGTTAAAACAGCGATTGAAATGGTTGCAGCGAAAAAAACCTTACATGCTTAAGTTGTATAATACAGCTCGTAGATTAGGTGGTGTGTAGTAAGTGTTTAAAATTATCCTAACAATTTTAATTTAATAAATTAAGTTTTTGAAGGTTGTAGAGCGGACTTTAGTCCACAATAGCTCAAAAATACTTATTCAATAGCGGACTGAAGTCCGCTTTACAACTTATAGCCAGTGGTTTGTTAATAACCTTGTAAATATTTTTGGAAGTGAGGCTTTAGCCTTGTCTGAATCCTACGAGATCAAGGTATGTTTTTATTACTGACTCCCTCCCTCCCTCCCTCCCTTAGGACATTGCAGGAGCTGTGGTCGAGCGTTATCCGACATTTTTGACCAAACAACTTGATTTGCAAAATAATGCTGGAATGCGCTATCGCTTTTCCACCCTACGTTCTGATTTACCTTGTTATAATAAATGCTATGAGTACACATCAATCAACACATAAAGCCCGTAAACGTTTTGGTCAGAATTTTCTTCAGGACCATAATGTTATTTACAATATCCTGTCGAATATCCAAGCTAATAAGGGTGAGCATTGGGTTGAAATAGGACCAGGACTGGGTGCAATTACAGAGCCGTTATTACAACAAAATGTATTATTAGATGTTGTTGAATTAGATAGAGATCTTGTTAAAGTCCTGAGCGAACGTTTCAATCACCTTGATAACTTTACTATTCATAGTGCAGATGCTCTGCGTTTTGATTTTTCCTCACTCGCTAAAAGTAATGAAAAAATAAGGGTTATTGGTAACCTGCCATATAATATTTCAACGCCGTTGCTTTTTCATTTGCTTGAAAGCACCGCTTGTATTGAAGATATGCACTTTATGCTACAAAAAGAAGTTGTTGACCGTATGTGTGCAGAACCGGGGACTAAAAAATATGGTCGTCTTAGTGTAATGATTCAATATTACTGTGAAACTGAACTGGTGTTTGATGTCCCCCCCGAAAGTTTTAATCCCATTCCCAAAGTGATGTCTTCAATTGTAAAGTTATCACCTTATCAAAAACCACCAGTTGAAATTTCAGATATAAAAAATTTAAACAAAGTTGTTACGACAGCCTTTTCTCAACGGCGTAAAACACTGAGAAACTCACTTAAAAAACTAATCACTGAAGAGCAAATTTTAGCTTTAGATATTAACCCAATGTTAAGAGCCGAATCTATTTCATTGGCTGAATTTGCACGATTGAGTTATTTGCTGGAAGAATAAACTGCGACAAAATGTCACGCGTCGATTTGCCACATTCACAACTAAATAAAGTGTAGGTACAATAATCACAACTTAAATGCTTTCCCTTATGGGGACTCATTATAGCTTTCCTAAAAATACTCTTAATGCGGCTTAATAGCCGCATTTTTTTTGTCTGCTACTAGGAGGCTGTCCGAGAATAGAGAACCTGCTCGGCAATTGCTCCTGCATTGCTC
>CAYYNM010000296.1:0-3003 GCA_964472945.1 uncultured Methylomarinum sp.
TAATCATCCTTGATTATATTTTTGTTGGGCTTCGTTTTACTCAGCCCAACCTACGAGGCTATATCCTCTATTAATTCCTTCTTGCCCACTTTAACGGGCTGGATACCTGACCACCTAAGAACTTCGCTCATCATGCAAAACAGCTTGAGCTAGTTCATCTATATTTTTTTCTGCACGAACTGACACACCATTTGCATCAGCAATAAATTCAAGCTCACCTAAACTATCCTCCAATAACGATAGATTTGATGTTTTATCTATAGAAGGCAATATTACATAGATAACAGCATTTCTTTTTACATAATTTCTTGCGACAGACAATTTTGCGCAATATGCTTCAGCTATATTTTTTGCAACATTGATCTGTTTTGTTACCATAGATACAGGAGCAGCAATAATTCTCTCTCCATAAATTGGGAATTTAATCTTTTTACCTCGCGAAACATCTAAACTGTAACCTTCAAACAACTTCGTTGCAGTAATAACATCAAACTGACTAATCTTGTCAAATAAAATTTTAGACGCATCATTTTGCGTTAGCGTTCTTTTTGCTGTTTTACACGTTCTTTCTTGCAACAAGCAGGATGACAAGCGAAGATAATTTCGTGCATAGCTCAGATGATCTTCGCTAACAAATTGCTGACTATTACCTAAAAAACAATTCGATACAGTTGAATCTATTTCTTCGATATCAGAATAACCACGTTTCAGCTGTTGCTTCAGAAACTTCAATGAAAATATTACATTTCCTACTTCTGCTTCACCTTGCAAACAACGTAACGCATCAAATTCCAATGGGGACTCTATATTCGTTAGATGTATAACATCACCTACTTGCGATACCACACCTACAGCTATTGCTTCACTAGCAATTGCGCTTGGCTTCAAATAAACTACGCGCATTTTACCTTGCTTCAAATCTGGAATTTCCATATTATTCAGTTTCATTAGTTACTACTCAAAGCAAATAATCGTTCTGATGATAATTGATGTTGATGAATTAATTCTTGTAGATTTTGAGCTCTTAACTTGATTGACCTTATCAGGCTACTTGTGTATCCGTCCTCTAATTTATTTTTTTCAAGATAAATTAAATCAGAGTTCACAATTCCCGTAATTGATTGTACTTTTTCACTTAGTTCATTTACAACATTATAAATTTTACGTTTTGGCAAATCATATCCACTTTTGAATATTAAGCTAGCCAAGAAATTACCTTGTGATGACCGTAAAAATATTTTTTCCAACTTATTAATGCTTTCTATTCTGCCAAATGCTTGCTCATGATCAATCAATGAAAACCTATTCTCGCTGATTTTAAGAATATTTTGATAATTCCTGTCATCATTCATAATTAGTTCATCAAATGCAGCTGCAACTGGTAAATCAGGCCAACTCAAAAGGTCGTTTTCCAATCTCTCTAATGCACCATTACCACCAAGGAATCTTATTTTATTTGCATCTACTGACGCGACAACAAGCTTAAATTCATTGCGAGGAATGCTAAATGGGAGCTCCTCACCTTTAAGCAGATAGCTAGGACATGCACACAAATATGAGTTAACTGTCGGCAAACGAAGAATATTGCCTAGTTCAGAAGCAAATATCTCATTAAACAATCCAACGTCATCAATAAATTTTATAAATACAGGTTCATCCGTACCGTTCTGGTTACGAGCCACTGCTTTAAAAACAGGGCTATGACCAGCAGAAAGTAACCCTGCTACACGACGTTCAATAGTTGTAATGTATGCAATCGACACTTCATTTGCTCTAATTTAATGTTCATTATCGTGAAAAGCATTTATATATTAAGTTCTGCAGGTTGGGCTAAGTGAAACGAAGCCCAACATTTTAGCTAACCAAACAAAAGAAACAGCATGTAGCTGTCTTTTTTTGCCACCATTTATATAGCATGCATCCCTGCTTCTGTTGGGCTTCGTTTCACTCAGCCCAACCTACATTTTAAAAAGCAAGCGAACGTAATCAGGATCAGAACACATTTTCCATTAATATTAGAAAGTATTGAGTTCTGGTGCCGGTTATCAGTTCTTCCCCTTTTAACTCTCTATTGATTTGTATATAAGTCACTTCCCTTTTTTATTCTGAGACGGTTGCTGACTCTTGATAATTCTAGCCTCAGATTTTTCGGCATCAGCTATACTCGACTTTTGTTGTATCTTTACTTTCGCACCACCACGAATAGAGTCTGATGCACCGGGTAAATGCTCCTTAAGCCGATCTTCTACGCGTCCTCTTTTTGCAACGCCTGTATACAAATTATTCCCTTTACCATCTTCAATGGTATATACGACAGGCTTGTCTTTTGCGAGACTCTCGATTCCATTTTTATCAAACCTTCCACTTTTCTTACCAGCCATAATTTTCTCCTTGTAACTTATAACAGTCCTGTAGGTTGGGCTGAGTGAAACGAAGCCCAACATTTTGGCTCCCTAATAAAAAAACCAACCCTTTCCTGCCTTTTTGTTATCTCCTTCTTTTATCATTATGCATCCATGCTTCTGTTGGGCTTCGTTTCACTCAGCCCAACCTACATCTTAAAGAGCAAGCGAGGGAGCCGGAGACAAGGCGCGGTGCATTTTGAAAAGCGGAGCGTATGAATAATACGTGAGCATTTTCAAAATGTGGCGCAACGCCGTATCCGGTTTCGTCGCGCCGCTATTTAACCGCACTTTGAGTCGCCGCAGTTAAGACAGGTCATACACCCATCCATTTTAATCACGGCTTTGGTGCTGCACTTATTACACAACTGGGCGCTGGCGGGAAATTCGCTGGCTTCACCGCTTGTTTCGGCGGTTTTGCTGGCTTTTTCCATTTGTGCGCGTTTGTCGGCGATCAGTTTTTTCTGGTGTTCATCCAGGCCGTCGTCTTTGAGCAGGCCGATCATGCGCAGGTGGCCTTCGATGGCGTCGCCGATTTCGGCAACTAGTGAGGGCATGTATTTGCCGCCTTTCTTGAAATAGCCGCCGCGGGGATCGAAGA
>CAYYNM010000297.1:0-2989 GCA_964472945.1 uncultured Methylomarinum sp.
CCTTACGACAAGTTTCTTGCAATAACCGTTTCATGTTCTTAGCCCATCGATAATTATTGGCCTCCACAGTAAAAGTCAACTCGCGCAGCAAATGTGACCCACACAGCCCATGACTGCAGTCTTGATATGAAAAATAAGATGACCAGCAAGTATGAATAATGGCACCGCCATAGCGTGGAATAATATTAATGGACTCAATCGCTTCTTTACCTCGCTTTCGGTGCAAAAACTTGAGCGTTAAGTCCCCCGAAGAATAAACGTGTATCCAATGGTTTTTCTTGTCTACCCGAAAGGAGGTTTCATCAACATGCACCACGGGCATTTTAAGTATTTGCTCGGTTGCTTGCAGTTCCCAGTCAGCTAAAGCCTGATGCAAACGTAAGACAAACTTCAACAAGGTTGATTCAGAAATAACAGTTCCCATCATAGATTTGATCAGCTTCTGAACACGGTTAAGTGCGGTAGATGTCAAGTTAGTTGTCGCCTAAAGTAGTAGTTTTATGCCGCCTCTTTTTCCTCAGCTTCTATTTCCGAAGTTGCGCTATTTAACGAAAATGAACGGGAAAAGTGGCCAAAAGAGCTTTTTCCGTAGCAGGTTCTCTATTCTCGGACAGCCTCCTAGTCAAGTCTTTTTTTGGTTTTTTATGGGGGGGGCGAGCAGTTACAATAAAAGTACTGAAGGTTAAATATCGAGAGTTGTTATAGTTATCTGTTCAGATAAATTTTCTAGCTCAGTAGTGTGGAACAATTGAGTTCCTTTTTGTGTGGCAGTACCTGCTCCACAGGCTACAGCAAATTTTAGTGCTTGTTGTGGGCTTTGGTTTTCTGTAAAAGCATAAGCGAGTCCTGCAACAATGGAGTCACCTGCGCCAACTGTAGAATGTACTTTAATTTTAGGTGAATTACAGTAATAACTATTGTCTGCTGCCGTTAAAAGTGCTCCTTTTTCGGCTAGGGATACGCAAACATACCGCGTACCTTGCTTAACTATTGCACGAGCTTCATTAGCAATTTCTTCAATACTACTTAGTTTTTTATTAGTTAATAATTCCAGTTCATGTTGATTAGGTTTTATTAAAAAAGGACTACTTTCTAATACCTTTTTCATCACTGCAACCGGTGCGTCAATAATGCAGCGACCCCCTTGGTTTTGTAATGCAATATTAATGTTTTGGTAGATGTTATCAGGTACCCCGGGGGGAAGTGAGCCTGTTAATACGCCAATACCTTGCTGGCAAAGGCTAAGAAATTGACGGATAATTTTATCTAGCTCCATCTGTGCAATAGAGGGGCCTAGTGCATTAATTTCATATTGATACTGAGGAGATTGCTGTATCAAGGTGGTGTTAATTCGAGTTTCGCCTTCAACTTGTAGTGTTGTTACATTGGTAAGCTCTTGATTTAACATGGAGTGTAGAAAATCGCCCATTTTCCCCGCAATAATACAGCAGGTAAAAGAATTTGCCCTAAGTTTTTCTAATGCGCGGCCGACATTAATCCCGGTACCACCTGGATCATAATGACTGGATATGGCGCGTGTTTTTTGGTCGTGTTGTAAATCGTTTATTTCGTAGGTTAAATCTATTGCCGGGTTTAGTGATAGGCTAACAATGGGGGAAGGAGGAGTCATAGTTAAATGGGGCGCAGTGCTTTAGCCTGCATATTTCGAGGATTAAAGCAGGCTAAAGCACTGCACTCCTAGTGTTTGATATTTTATGCCCAGACTATTTTCTGGGCATAAAATATAACAAGCTTAAGGTGTTAAACCTTCACCTAAAGTAACAACTTTAAGTGCATTTGTACCACCTTTGGTGCCCGTTAGGTCACCTTTAGTGATGATAAATGTATCACCTTGTTTAGCACAGCCGCGTGCTTTTAGTTTTGCAAGGAGTTCATTGTTTACATTAGCATGGTCCATAGACTCATGAGTAAAGTAAACAGGGAAAACACCACGATAGATTGTGATTTTACTCAAGGTTTTAACATGGCTGCTAAACGCATAAATAGGTATGCCTGAACTGATTCTAGACATCCATAAAGCGGTGGAACCAGACTCGGTTAGAGTGGCAATACCGGTAATATTTGAATGGTTGGCCAAATACATAGCAGACATAGCGATGGCTTCATCTGTACGAGAGAACTGGCAGTTCATGCGATGTTTTGATTCGCGTACACTATTTTGTTGCTCTGTTGTTTTACAAATATCAGCCATTGCTTTAACGGCTTGTACTGGGTAATTTCCAGACGCTGTTTCAGCAGATAACATCACAGCATCAGTACCATCATGCACGGCATTAGCAATATCAAATACTTCAGCGCGAGTAGGAATCGGATTTTCGATCATTGACTCCATCATTTGTGTTGCAGTAATAACAGCGCGATTAAGGTCTCTTGAACGAGAAATTAAACGTTTTTGCACAGCCGGTAAATTAGCATCACCAATTTCAACACCTAAGTCACCACGCGCAACCATTACTACATCTGATGCCAGAATGATTTCATCCATTGCCTCAATGGCTTCAGCACGTTCAACTTTAGAAACGATCCCTGCATAGCAGTTTTCAGCTTCTAATAAACGTCTTGCTTCGTGTAAATCTTCAGCACAACGAGGAAAAGAAACCGCAACAAAGTCAGCACCAATAATACCGATGGTTTTAATGTCTTCTTTATCTTTTTCGGTTAACGCGGCTGCCGATAAACCGCCGCCTTGTAGGTTAATACCTTTGTTGTTAGATAAATAACCACCGACATGAACAGTACATTCAATACGTTTGCCATCTGTTGAAACAACATCAAGCACAATACGGCCATCATCTAACAATAAACGACTGCCTTTTTTAACTTCCTTTGCTAGAGGTTCGTAGATGATGCCGACTTCAGAAGTCGTACCCATATTAGTGCCAAGATTAATATCTAAAGCAAAGGCTTGGCCTTCATCTAACCAGACCTTAGTGTCTTTAAATTTAGCAATACGAATTTTTGGGCCTTG
>CAYYNM010000298.1:0-2938 GCA_964472945.1 uncultured Methylomarinum sp.
AAATTAAGCCCTATTGAAGGCTGAAATGGGGTGGGCATTTCAGTCAAAATAGGACAAAACTATCTCCCTAATATAAAGCGGAACGTAACAGGTGTCATGAAAGCCTGCTTCAATCTGGGCCTCATCAATGCCGACCAACTCATGCGATTCAACGATATAAAACGGGTCAGAGGAAAACGGTTACCTAGCGGCAGAAGTTTAACCATGCAAGAAATCAAAAAACTGTATAGAGCCTGCCTGCAACCAGGAGAAATCAGCAGCAGGACGAAGAGATCACGCCATCATAGCAATAATGTTAGCTACAGGCATCAGACGCTCAGAAGTCATTGCAATTAGAACAGAAGACTACAATACACGTACAGGTCAACTCAATATACAAAGTGGAAAAGGCAACAAGCAACGTATAGCCTACCTGAATACTGAAAGCAGAAAAATTGTTAAGCAATGGTTGAATGTTAAAAATCAATCGCAAAAGCCAGGTAGTGGGGGTATGGCTCTGCTCAATCCTATCACCAAAACAAGCAGTATTCAGAACAGGCAACTTTCCAGTCATGCAGTCTATGAAATCATTAGACATCGAGCTCAACAAGCACAAATAGAACACTGCAGACCACATGATCTAAGGCGTACCTTTGTTACTCAGCTACTTGAAGCAGGGATTGATATCAACACCACACGGCAACTGGCTGGTCATACTGATATTCAAACTACAGCTAGGTATGACTTACGAGATGAGAAATCACAGAAAAAAGCAATGAAAGGATTGTTCTTTTAGACTGGATAACTTAACCTTGACCCAACTAAATAAGTTGATAACTCATGGCTACTAAAAAACCAACTTGGACAAACATAAAAAGCATCCTGGCTAAAAAGGAAACACTAGAACTAATGATGCTGATTAAAGACCTATACGCCTTAAATAAAAACAACAAAACCTTTGTTGAAGCACGTTATCTGTCTGGAGAAGATGTACTAAAACCTTATAAAAAATGTATTGATGAGGTGCTATACCCAGATGTAATGAGAGACAAACCAGTCAGTTTCTCTGTAGGGCGTAGAGCTATTAGTGACTATAAGAAAGCCACCAAGGATACAAACGGTACAATTGAGCTGATGGTCCACTATGTAACAACAGGCACTCAATTTACCTTAGACTATGGTGATATGTATGACGAATTCTATGCCAGCTTAATCTCCATGTTTCACTCGATATTGAAGCTGCTGGTTAAAACAGAGAGTAAAACCCAAAATAAATTTGCACCAGAATTAGCAGATATTGTTGATTCAGTTAGAGGTATTGGCTGGGGCTATCACGATGACCTTTCTGGTTTACTCAATGACTACTTCCCTGATGCCTTATGCAACTAATCCGCTGCACGAAGAAACTGCAAAAGGAAATAGGCCTAAAACCTAATGACTTAGTGGAAGAGGATGTAGAAACAGGACGATTGGGGTCTTGGCATGCCAACCTGTTACTTATTGACCGACGCAAATGTGTCCTGTTTGTTAATGACAAAACTTTGTTCAACTTCATTATTCCAGGTGTTAAAAAAGTCGAGCTAGTTAAACTAGACTATCATTTTAAAAGTTACTTGCAGTGCATACTGGGAGATGAAGGCTTTGACAAAATAATCTGCGACCAGATACAACAGGAATATGACACCATAGGCTTTTCCAGTACCAATAATAAAAGTGTTATGGGGTCAATGAATGACTTAGCTTTCAACTACACCATCGCAATCCAGCAAGATGGCGGAGTTAATCGTTGTATGATCCCCCAAATTATTTACCAATTAAACCGAATGCCTATGAAGGTGCTAGATTACGGATATTCCATTGAGGCGATAAAAAGTCTATATGGGATACAGAAGGCTGAATAAGCACTATAATCATTTATATTAAATTCACAGAATGGACAGGCCATGTATGGACTACAGCAATAATCCCCAGCGGTTCATGCCAGCACTCCCTTGTTCAAAACCACAGCCAAAGAAAGATAACCAACAACATGACTGAAACACCCAATAACCTAGCTGCTTTTATCTGGTCACTAGCAGACCTACTACGTGGTGACTTTAAACAAAGCCAATATGGCAGAGTCATCCTACCGTTTACATTATTACGCCGACTTGAAGGTGTGTTAGAAGAAAGCAAACAGGCCGTATTAGATCAACACGAAAAAATACAAGCAATGAACCTGCCTGAAGAAGCTCAGGAAAAGATGTTATTGCGTGCCACCAATGGCTTATCGTTTTGCAATACCTCAAAAATGGATTTATCCAAACTAGGTGAGGCAGGCATTAAAGCTAATCTGGAATCATACATTCAAGGCTTCTCAAAAGATGCCAGAGAGATATTTGAATACTTCAACTTTGCAGAATTCATCGGTCAGCTGAATGATGCAGACCTGCTCTATAAAATAGTCCAAAAAGTCAGGCAAACCGATTTAAGCCCTAAAGCCATTTCCAATCATGATATGGGTTTAGTGTTTGAAGAATTAATCAGACGCTTTGCCGAAGGCTCTAATGAAACCGCCGGCGAGCACTTTACCCCAAGAGACATTATTAGACTAACAACATCATTAGTCTTTATGGAAGATGATGATGCCTTAACCAAAGCAGGGATTATTCGCACTATATATGATCCAACAGCAGGTACGGGTGGGTTCTTATCAGCAGGCATGGAATATGTACATGAGTTAAACCCTCAAGCGGTTATACGGGCATATGGACAAGAGCTTAATCCAGAAAGTTAGCTATCTGCAAAGCTGACATGCTGATTAAAGGCCAAGATGTTAGCAATATAAAACTCGGCAACACCTTATCTAATGACCAACTTTATGCAGATAAGTTTGGTTACATGCTCTCCAATCCACCGTTTGGAGTGGACTGGAAAAAGATTGAACAGGCTATTAAAGATGAAAATAGCTTAAAAGGCT
>CAYYNM010000299.1:0-2871 GCA_964472945.1 uncultured Methylomarinum sp.
AGCACGCAGGAATGACAGTTGTTTTTGTTAAATTAATTTTACGTGGGTACTTACAAGGGATGTAGATTATTAATCACCATGATTTACTGTTACAACAAAAAATCTACAGACCATATTGCAAACGGTAGGCTTTTATTATTTTAAGCTGTTCACTAGAGCCTTTAGTGAGCTCTAAAAATTTAATAATTTGAGGTAATGAAATAATGGATATAACGGGAATACCAAATTGTTCACTAACTTCTTGAACGGCGGATTTATCATTTTCACCTCTTTCTTGTCGATCTAATGCAATTAACACACCGGCAGGCGTAGCATTCATCTGTTTAATAATCTCTACAGACTCGCGAACAGAAGTCCCTGCGGTAATAACATCATCAAGAATCAATACATTACCCTGTAAGGGGCTGCCAACAATCATACCACCCTCACCATGATCTTTAGCTTCTTTGCGATTAAAAGCGTATGGAATATCCTGTTTTAATTGGGCATAAGCAATAGCTGCTGTACTAACAAGAGGAATACCTTTATATGCAGGGCCATACAGCATATCAACAGGAATTTTTGATGCAATCAGGGTTTGTGCATAAAACTGCCCTAACCTTCCCAACATTGCCCCGGTATTAAATAATCCTGTGTTAAAAAAATAGGGGCTGACTCTCCCAGATTTTAATTGAAATTCTCCAAATTTCAATACACCGCAATCAAGTGCATATTGAATAAATTCTTTTTGATAGGCAAGCATACTGAGGGCTCCGAGTCTTTGTAAAAGGTTAATTTAAGTATTATTTTACTACGAGCATATTAAATTTAGGTGAATTTTTCCAAAATACAATCAAGGAAGTCCCACCCTTTATCAGAACATAGATATAAGTCATTTTTCTGGATTAACAGGCCTTGTTTTAAACAATCAGCTAAACCTGGTTGCAGAACATTTATATCTAACCCTGTGGCACTTTTGAATGCCTGTATATTAAAACCTTGCTTTAAGCGCAATTGGTTCATCAAGTATTCTAAAGGTAATTCTTCAGGTGGAATGGTGTTGCTTATGGCACTGTTATTTTGTAAATATTGTTCCGGACTTTTATGTTTTACTGTGCGGATAATATTGTTCGGTTGAGTCATAGTAATTTTTCCATGTGCTCCTGCACCTATTCCTAAATAATCACCAAACTGCCAGTAATTAAGGTTATGCTGACATCGTGCATTGTTTTTTGCATATGCTGAAACTTCATATTGTAAAAAACCTGCCTCAGCTAATTTCTGTTGAGCCTGAATCTGTCCCTCGTAGATATGGTCACTTTCTGGTAGCCGTGGCGGGAACTTATGGAAGTATGTATTGGGTTCCAAGGTAAGCTGATAAAAGGATATATGGCTGGGTTGTAGTTTTATGGCTGTTTCAACATCATTAAGCATTTCATCCGTGCTTTGTTCCGGTAAACCAAACATTAAATCTAGATTAAAATTATCAAACCCTGCTTGATGGGCTATTTTAACAGCGGCCAGTGCTTCTTCTGCAGAGTGTACGCGACCCAATTTTTTTAAATGTCGGTTATTAAAACTTTGGATGCCAATAGAAAGGCGGTTAATACCTATTGCTCGATAATCAGCAAACTTTTGACTTTCAAATGTACTGGGATTAGCTTCTAAAGTAATTTCTATATTTTTATCTAGGGGGATTAGTTTCGATATACCTTGTAATAAGGTATTAAAACTTTCAGCCGAAAATAAACTAGGTGTCCCTCCACCAATAAAAATACTACTGATTGTCCTTGGCTGCTTAAGTAATTGTATATCTTGGGATAGGTCTTTTAATAAGGTTGCAATATATTGTTTTTCTGGAGTCTCTTTATTAACAGCGTGTGAGTTAAAGTCACAATAAGGACATTTTTTGATGCACCAGGGAATATGAATGTATAAAGCGAGGAGAGGCATATTAAAAAAATGTTATTAATTATGTTCTTATCTATTATTGTAATCTTAATTGAGGCGCAATTGATACATAATAGTTTATAGTTCCTACGGTCTCCGTGGGAACTCATCCAGGAACGCTCTGCGTTCCGTGACGGTCCTGCGTCCACAAACAAAATACAATATGGGACGAAGTCGCTACGTCATTACAGAACCTGATAAACCCCATTTTATGACCTGTACTGTTATGGAATGGTTGCCTGTGTTTACTTGCCCTGAAACAATGCAAATACTGCTGGATTGTTGGCAACATCAACGCGAGTATGAAGGTTTAAAACTCTATGGCTTTGTAGTGTTGGAAAATCACCTACACTTTATAGCTCAAGCACCTAGATTAGATAAATGTGTGAGTAGTTTTAAATCGTATACTGCACGGCAGTTGATCGATTATTTAAAACAAAATCATGTTGAACAATTATTAACACGGTTACGTTTTTCAAAGCTTGCTCATAAAATTGATAGAGAATTTCAGTTTTGGCAAGAAGGGAGTCATGCTGAAATGGTTTTTAATGATAATATTATGCGAGAGAAATTAAATTATATTCATGAGAACCCTGTTAAGCGAGGGTATGTCAATAGCTCTGAATATTGGCGGAGCTCAAGTGCTAGTTATTATGAAGGTTTAGGTGGAGTTATTGATGTTGATTGTTGGTTTTAATTATCGACGCTAGAGCATCTTTGGCTACATTCCCACGCTGGAGCGTGGGAATGATTATTTCTCCCTCTTAGCACACCGCTTCGCTGCTCCAAGCATTGCTCTACCTCCTGCCTAAGCTACATGGATGTAGTGAATGCAGATATTGCAGGAGAAAATATCTGTCCATGCAGTCATCCCAACCTTCTCCAGTAGGAGAGGGCTTTAGAGTAGTAAGGGTAACTAGCCTTCCCGTATTTTGTAGGGGC
>CAYYNM010000300.1:0-2821 GCA_964472945.1 uncultured Methylomarinum sp.
ATTTCGACAAATTCAAGTAACTGTAGGATGGGCAAGGCGGTAGCCTGCCCATCCTACAGTTACTCAAGTATTCCAGAGCACCCTGAAGCTAGTCTTAGGTTTCTGTAATAACCACATCACTTTCTTTTAAGGTTAAAGAATATTGACCCTTTAATAAGCCCTGTAATTCCTTACCCACCATACTGTAACGCCAGCCTAAGAGTACAGGGTTGTCTTCTTCATCAAACAATAATTTTTCCAAGTCTTTTCGGCTTGCAAGAATCATAGGGTTTAAAGAATTCTCGTCTGCTCTCATTCTAACGACGGCAGTCAACACATCTAATACTGCTTCCTGATTTGCTGTTTTCTTAGCTGACTTATTTTTATCAGTCATAAGAATAGGTGCTGAGTTTTTTGCTTCAGCTATCAATTGACAAATAGTACGACCATATCTTTTTACTGACCGCTCATTAACACTTCTAATTTTTACTAATTCTTCAACTGTACTAGGCTGTAATTTTGCCAACTCAAGCATTAAATCATCTCTAATTAACCAATTTTTTGGTCTGTTTTCGGCTTGTGCCGTTTTCTCTCGCCATGCTGTTAGCACTTGCACAATTGAAAGCTGCTTACCTGTTAGCCTTTTTCTACCTTTTACTTTTAACCAGGCATTTTCAGGTGAAATTTGGTACAGCTCTCCATTCTTTAATAACTCAAAATCTTTATCCAGCCAGTCAAGACGGCCTAACTCAGCTAATTGCTCAGTCATCTTTATATAGATCTTACACAAATAAATAACATCATCAGCTGCATATTGTATTTGTTCAGGACTAAGAGGTCTCATACTCCAATCCGTTCTAGTATATGCTTTAGATAGATTCACATTAAGAAAATTGGACACTAACATCGCATAACCAGGATTTTCTTGAAAACCTAATAAAGGTGCTGCAATTTGTGTATCAAAAACGGGGTAAGTCACCTCACCCGTTAACTGATAAAAAATTTCCAAATCTTGGCGGCAGGAATGTAAAACTTTTACTATTTTAGGGTTATTGATCACAGAAAAAAGTGCTGATAAATCTGTAATTGCAATAGGGTCAACGCAAACCACCCAGTCTGGAGTCGCTATTTGTAATAGACAAAATACGGGGTAATAGGTTTTTTCTCTTAAAAATTCCGTATCTAAAGCGATCCACGGAGCTTGTTGAATTTTGTTACATAACTCAGGTAATTGTTCAGGCTTATCAATGTATTCAATTGTCATATATTCTTTGTAATAATTTTTCTATTTCTTTTCTATTTAAGCTGTCATTTTACCCTAAACCAAACCACCTCTGCTTAGACTTCGCATTATTAGGCGTAAATATCTTAATATTTAAGCATCATCCAGAACTCTAAATAACATTTCCTTAACTGTTTGGGGTTCAAATGGTTTATCACAAATACCAGAAACCCCCGCTTGTTGAATATTACTTAAACGTGTTTCATTTTCTTCACTCGTTACCATTAAAATAGGAATAAATGGATTTTTCATTTCTGTTCTAATATACTCAACGAGCTCCCTACCATCCATTTCAGGCATATTGTAATCCGTCACAATCAAGTCAAAAGCATCGTCTGTTTGACTAAATACTTCAATCCCTTCCCTGCCATCTTTAGCTTCAGTTATTTGAGTAATCCCCATATTATTGAGTACTCGAACAATATGCTTTCTTGCCATAAGACTATCATCAACGACTAGCACCCTAACTGATTCTATTTCATAATGCTCAAATATTACTTCTTCCGGATCAATAAACTCAATAGTATTGCGAAGTGCTCGTTTTAAATCATCATGATTAAAGGGCTTAGGAAGAATAGCAACGACACCTGCCTGGCGGATAGGATCTAAAGCAGAAAACCTAGTTTCACTTGAAATCAGCATAAAAGGAATATCTTTTAATTTTTCAGACAGTTTTATTTGTTCTACCAGTTCAGTTGCCGTCATATCCGGTAAATACATACTACTGATGATTAAATCAGGTTCATATTTCGTTAATATTTCGGTTGCTTCCGTACCTGAACCTGTACTTTCTATATTTAATACCCCTTCTGCTGCCAAATGATTAGTAATAACTTTTAACTGAACATTAGAGGGTTCAACTAATAATATTGATAACCCTGATATATTAATTCGCCCGTCACAACTCATTTATCTTTCCTATAATTCAAACTATTTATTGAGTATAGTCGCTGATAAAATTTTAGTTATCAGATCAAACAACTAAATTATTTACCGTCTTTCCTTTTCATATACATTAATCATCCCTTATGCATTAGGCATTTTAATCGCTACTAAAGTTTTTGGGTTAATAATACTTGATTGTTGTATTATTCCATTAAGATAGAGAAGATAAGCTGTTACCGCATACACCTCATTAACGCTCAAAACACCCGGCTTATTTAAAGGCATTGCTCGATTAATAAAATCAAATAAAGTTGTTGCGTAAGGCCAATAGTTACCAATAATTTTATCAGGTGGAGTATCTGTTAATAAATGCTCAGCCCCTGCTAACTCCTCGGCACCATCTCCCATCCCTTCAATACCATGACAAGCAACACAATGCTGTTGATAAATAGCTTGCCCCATAATAGCTGTCCCTACACCATTGGGTAATCCTTCGCCATTTGGAAAGACATCTCTATTCCACTGCTTAATTAGTTGTATTGATGCAGACTTACCTAAATTTGGCGATTGTTCTTTAGCGACAACTGAAACACTTATAAAGAATAAAATTAAACCCAAACTATAACCTGAATCCGTGACTTCAATGCGGATAACAGGGCTCAAGATATTGGTTTC
>CAYYNM010000301.1:0-2758 GCA_964472945.1 uncultured Methylomarinum sp.
TTTAAAATTAATGGGGAGCAGTGCTTTAACCAGCCCCTCCCTCTTACGAAAGATGCGTTAATTGTTGTTAAAAAAAACTCCGTAGTACCTTACCCACACCTGGCCCAACCTTATCGTCCAATTTTTTCAATAACTCATCTGTTTTCTTGTTAATTTTATCTTTATTTTTTTCTAATAACATGGAGGCTATATCAAGAGTATATGTCGGCTTAGCGATGCTTCCCCCGACCCTAATAATTATAGGCATTCCTTTTATTTTTTCTGCTTCAGTCGCTGTAGCTACCGTTTTTAATAATTTTGCTTTAACTTTATAATCTAACTTATCTGTTGCAAGATTAGCCGTGCCTTCTCCATTTACACGAAGTTTAGAAGCTTCCATATAAAGATCATTATTTGTTACTAAGCCCTGTCTAATTTTTGCAGTACCTTTAATAACAGAAAAAACAGTTTGGTCATTTTTATTGTCAGTAGGTAGTGCTGCGCCTTTTAGCAACGCCTTACTATTATCAATTATTTTTTGCAGATTAAAACCTTTAATAACACCATTGTTAAAGTTAAAACCTATATTTCCACTTAAAGATGATTTAATCGCTTTAGCTGACTTACCATAGCCTTGAAGCGTCGCATTGGCATTAACTATACCGCTTATTCTCGCTTCGTTTTGTAAGTCTGTTAGTAAAGGTTCAATGTTAACTTTATTTAAATGTTCGTTAAGCACAATACTAGGCGTTCTATTTCTTACATTAATAGTTGTACTACCCTTATAAGCACCTTGATAAAGCTGTTTAATGGATTGCTGAGTTTTAATAACCCCCTGTTTTGCATTTAACTTTAGCTTAATGCCTTGCATTTTTAATTGGTTGATTTTTAGTTTAACTATATTAATCTCACCATTAGCATTTAATTCTTTAAGTGTTTTAATAGGAAGGAGTCCGGCACTGGCTGCCGCGGCACTAGCTGGTGTAACAGTTGATGTTTTTGTACCTGCTTGTTTTTTTGCTAAATACCGGTCAACATCAATATCATCAATATTAATATTAAATTTAATAGCGGGTTTAGCAAAATTTATAATCTGTGTTGAGCCCTCTATCGTTGTTTCATCAAACTTAATAAGTAAATTATTTATATCCGCAGAATCAGCTGTTGCTTGCAACATAAAGCTTGCTGACAATTTATTCAGTGCGGTGCTGTCTTGCATTTCAGGCAAGGTAATCGACATTTTCTGCATCAATTTAGCAAGGTTGAACTGCTTAATTTTAATGGGGCCTGAAAAACTAGGCTTATCTTTAATCTGAGTCCCCTTAATATTGGCGGTTAGCATTAACTCACCCGTACTCAACTTAAGATCAGAAATATTTAAAATTTGTTGGGTTAAATCAATAGCAATATCAGCAAGTAGATTTACCTTTATTGATTCACCCGGTATATCTTTACCTTTAGTCACACTTTCAAGATTAAATCCTGATAATTTAAAATTATCCAGTTGCTTATTAATAAATAAATCAGTTGAAAAGTTAATAGATTCAGATATTGCAGGTTCTTTATTTACCACGGTTAGGGATAAAGCAATATTAATAGCCTGATCAAATGCTAAGCTCCCTGAAGTAAAATTAAAGTCTGTAACCTCCGTAAATTTACCTTGTTGCTGATCGTCCCAGCTGATTTTAGCATGTTCAATTGAAATACCTCCCACTGCTAAGGCAGCTAACGAGGAAGGGCTAGTCGTTTTAGACTTATCACTCTTGCCAGCTGGAGAGGTGGAGCTATCTTTTTTAACCAAGTCATCCCAGTTAGTAATACCTTTTTTGTTTTTGGCTAGGTTGAGTACCAAGCCTTTTAGAACAATTCGGCTGACCTCCAGTTCCTTAGCAAGTAAAGGTAGCAATTTAACTTTTACATTACTTTCTTCAATTTCAGCAAAATTTTTAGCTGAAAAACCTTGAGCATTACTCAATGTTATTTTTCCAGTAGAAACACCAAACCAGGGAAATACAGATAACTCAAGATCACCCTCTATCGTTATATCTCTTCCTGTAGCGTCTTTCACTGCTGTCTGGATTTCCGGCTTAAAGTCATTGGGTGTAATAAGCAAAGGTAATATCACAATGGCAGCAACGATTAACGTGACAACTAATGCGACAATTGATAACAAAATTTTAAGCAGACGATTCATTTTTATCTCACGATTTAAAAAAGTATGTTGATGAATGGTATGATAAACCTTTCATGTTATTGATTCTAACGAGATTTAAGACTAAATCAATTTATTTATTAAAAAAGGGGGCACAATGATAATTTTATGGCCAGCAATTATCACTATGGTTTTTTTCTTCCACTCAGGTCGAAACAAACACGAAAATGGCATTAAGTGGGCTATTGTAGGGGTAATTGGGTATATTTTAGGTTTTTCTCTTAGTATTTTCTTTATTGGTGAAACTTTTATTTCTATTTTTATTGCCTGTCTTGTGGTTTATTTTGCTCATACTCAATTATCGAGAATGGCAGAAAAAAATAATACAACAAAATTAAGCTAACTGCGTTATGAGGGGTGAAATAAGTAATTATTTTTTCATGACTACTCTTAATCTTACCGTGGTCAGTAAACCCTCTGTTACAGCAATACAGTATAGTTAAGGAACGAGCACGGAATAACTTGAGCAACTGACGCAGGATTTTTGTTCGTATTCAACTAACACAGGGATGTGTGTGTGTAGGTAGAACAACGCAGGAGCAGTTGTCGAGGCGTATAAATAAGCGC
>CAYYNM010000302.1:0-2756 GCA_964472945.1 uncultured Methylomarinum sp.
TATCGACAAAAATCAGCAACTTATAAATTCCGCATCCGCGACCGCGCGAAGTATACTGGATAAAAGTAATGATTAAGCACCTTTCAAGCTTGTATTAAAGCAAGTTTGGAAGGTGTTTTTTTTTGCCTGAAGCACGTAGCTTGGGTTAGCGGCTCTATCGCGTAACCCGATATTTTTGAATAATATGTTGGACTACTATCGCTTACAAATAAGCTTGAAAGAGGTTTTTCCGTAGAGACACGACATGTCTCTACAATAAAGTGGTCATTGCATTTAATTAAACTTGATGGGCCAGTTTAAAATGCCTGCCAGCCCAAATAATCAGTAATAAAACGGGGATACCTGATAATGTGGTAATTAGAAAGAACTCAGAGTAACCTACAGCCTCAACAACAGACCCTGAGTACCCACCTAGTATTTTAGGTAGTAATGTCATTAATGAGCTAAAAATAGCATATTGCACAGCTGTAAATGAAATATTTGTCAGGCTGGATAAAAAAGCGATAAATGCTGTGCTGGCAATACCTGCTGATAGATTGTCTGCAGAAATAACGATCACTAACATTGTCATATCATGACCTGTTTGAGCAAGTAGCATAAACAGTAAATTAGTAAGGGCTGATAATAATGCACCCAGGAAAAGCGTTCTCATTACGCCAAAGCGTATGGCAAGAAACCCACCAAGAATACCGCCAATAATAGTCATTAACAGACCAAAACTTTTCACTACACTGGCTATTTCAGGCTTGGTAAACCCAAGGTCTTGATAAAAAACATTAGATATTACGCCTAGAAGAATATCTGAAATACGGTATAAGCCTATTAACGCTAATAATAGCCAGGCAAGTGACCAGCCAAAACGTTGAAAAAAGTCCCTTATGGGTAATAGGTAGGTTTTTTCAATAAGTTGTTGTTGAGTAACGCCTAGGGCAATGCTCAATTTGGCGACAATAGCTGTAGCAATAATAGCCAGGCTTAAGCGGCAAAGCTCAACAATGAATGAAGCTAAATTTGTATTGGCTAGTAAAGTGGATAAATAAGTTTTACTTAATTGGGCAAATGGAGTGCTGTAATGAAAGCAAGCTATAAACCCACTAATTGAAATAATAAATAAAAATATAAAGCTGAATTGTTGTTTTTTATTCAGTAATTTGCTGGTATTTATTTGGGTACTGGGCTCGGCTATAACAAGTGTTGTGGTGATGCCTAATAGCATGATGGATGCCATAATTAAATAAGTCCATTGCCATGCTTGATACATATAGTGAGTAAAATCAGAGCCAAAATAACTGGCTAAAAATAAAGAGCCAGCACCTGCTAGTAGCATACCTATTCGATAGCCAGCGATATAGCTAGAAGACATTAAGGCTTGTAAATCGATGTCTGCAGATTCAATACGGTAAGCATCAATGACAATATCTTGAGTTGCGGATGAAAAACCCAAGCAAACAGCGGCCCAGGCCATCATGTTAAGCGAGTCGCTTGCTGGGTCAATGTAGGCCATTGCACTGATTGACAGTATGACCATTAATTGAGAAAGCAATAGCCATGCGCGTCGCCTACCCAACAGTTTGCTTAATAATGGTAGGGGGAATTGATCAACTAATGGTGCCCAAACAAATTTGAATGAATAACCTAGAGCGGCCCAGCTAAAGTAAGTAACCGCACCTCGCTCAATGCCTGCTTCTCGAAGCCAGAGGCTAAGAGAAGAGAATATTAGTAATAGAGGGGTTCCTGCTGAAATACCTAAAAACAGCATGGTTAGTACACGAGGGTGGGAGAGGAGCCTTAAAGTGCTACGCCAGTTAGTTTGCAGGTTTTCTTGATTCATGAGGAAGGTATTGTATAGTCGTAGTCAATTATTAAAGGAGCATGATCAGAAAACCGTTGTTCTGTATATATTTCTGTAGACAATACTTTACCTTTTAAACCTGGTGATAATATTTGGTAATCAATTCGCCAGCCGACATTGTTTGCCCAGGCTTGTCCTCGATTTGACCACCAGGTATATTGGTGTTCTTCCTGCTCTAACTCACGAAAAGCGTCAATAAAGCCCATTTTATCAAATAAGGTGTCAAGCCAGGCACGTTCTTCAGGTAAAAACCCTGAGTTTTTTTGGTTGCCTTTCCAGTTTCGTATATCTGCATTTTTATGGGCAATATTCCAGTCGCCACAAATAATATAGTCTCGCCCTGATGATTTCATTTCTGCTAATTTCTGCATCATATGATCCATGCAACGATATTTAACTTGTTGACGTTCTTCTTTTGCAGAGCCTGACGGCATATAAAGGGAAATAACGCTTAAATTGGCGAACTTGGCTTCAATATATCTGCCCTCAGAATCAAATTCATGGTCACCCATACCGGTAATAATTTCATTTGGTTTTTGGCGGCAATATAAAGCGACTCCGCTATAGCCTTTTTTTTCTGCATCATGGTAGCGAGTATGATATCCTTGAGGCCAAAAGGCTTCAGCCTTCAGTTGTTCTACTTGTGCTTTAGTTTCCTGGATGCAGATAACATCAGCATTTTGTTGTTCAAGCCACAAGAAAAAGCCTTTACGCTCTGCGGCTCTAATGCCGTTTGCATTAAGTGAAATAATACGCATATAAAATTGGGTGTTGCAGAATTGTTGAGTAAATCGTATTATACTCAGTTCTCTAATATGTATGTAGCCCATTTTAAGGGCGATATGGAATCAAAATGAAACCAGAAATTCATCCTGAATATAAGCAAATTACTGTAACGTGTGGT
>CAYYNM010000303.1:0-2736 GCA_964472945.1 uncultured Methylomarinum sp.
AAAGACTAAAGACTAAAGACTAAAGACTAAAATTAGATTTATGGCCTACAACATTAGTTCCACTATATCTCAATATTTTGAAAAAAATATTCTGGTAGTGGTTAATAAAAAACCATATATGATTAAATCACCAACATACAGGCTGTTGCTCATTTTAGTCTTTCGTCTTGAGTCTGCTCTTAAACCTTTTCCAACATTTCTTTTAATTCACCTTTGCTGTGAAGGTCCATAATAATGTCACAGCCTCCTACTAATTCGGCATTGATGTATAACTGCGGATAAGTTGGCCAGTTTGAATATTCTTTAAGTGCCTCTCTCACTTCAAGATCTTCAAAGATATTAATGTACATAAACTGTACTCCACAATCTTTTAAAACCTGAACTGTTTGTGCTGAAAAACCACACTGAGGAAAATCTGGTGTGCCTTTCATATATAAAACAACAGTATGACTAGCTAGTTGATCTTTAATTCTTTCAATTACATCCATTAAAAATTACTCAATATTATTAAAAACCTAGTAATTTTATCAAGTTTTATTAAGGATAAAAACCTTTATAACTGTAATTTTTAAGAAAAACGCACTTGCCTGTTTTTTTGTACTCGATATAATGGAACGTTTTTCGTAGCAAAACATTCATTCTTGCTATAAAAACCAGTAAAAATAAATATAATGACAAGTCATATTATGCCAACTTATGGACGCTTACCTATAACCTTTGAACGAGGTGATGGTGTTTGGTTGTGGGATCAATCAGATAAACGTTATTTGGATGCCTTATCAGGTATTGCTGTCTGTAATTTGGGACATGCTCACCCCTCAATTCATCAAGCCATTTGTGCTCAAAGCGAAAAACTACTCCACACTTCTAACTTATACGGTATAGCTTCTCAAGAAGCCTTAGCAGATCAGTTAATTATCAAATCTGAAATGGATAATGTTTTTTTCTGTAATTCTGGTGCAGAAGCAAATGAAGCTGCTATTAAAATTGCTCGCTTATATGGACACCAACAAGGCATTGATAAACCCTGTATTATTGCCATGGAGAAAAGTTTTCATGGTCGAACGCTTGCAACATTAAGTGCTACGGGAAATCCAAAAGTTCAGGAAGGTTTTTCTCCATTGCTTGAAGGGTTTTTACACGTTCCCTACAATAATATAAATGCTATAGAATCAGCCATAGCTAAAAATAGTACTATTGTTGCCATACTGGTCGAGCCAGTACAAGGTGAAGGTGGAGTAAACATACCTGCCGATGACTATCTTAATCAAATCCGTCAATTGTGCGACCAACACGACTTGTTAATGATAATTGATGAGATTCAGACAGGAATTGGTCGTACTGGAAAGTTCTTAGCTTATCAGCATAATTCTATTATTCCTGATATTTGTACTGTTGCAAAAGCTTTAGGTAATGGTGTTCCTATTGGAGCTTGCCTTGCTCATGGAAAAGCAGCTTCTTTATTGACAGCAGGCAAACATGGATCAACCTTTGGTGGCAATCCCTTAGCCTGTAGTGCCGCTCTTGCTGTATTAGAGACACTTGATAAAGACAATATAATTCAACAAGTTGAATCCAAAGGCACTGAAATAACAAAAAGTTTAAGCAGTAAATTAAAAAATAATACCTCGGTTTTAAATATCAGAAACAAAGGCTTAATGATTGGTATTGACCTTGACTCCCCTTGCGCAGAGTTGGTAACAACCGCTCAAGAGCATAGTTTACTCATTAATGTAACTGCGGAGAAAACAATACGTTTACTTCCGCCCTTAATCATCAATTCAGAACAAATAGAATTGTTGACAACAACGTTGTCACAACTTATTGAAGAATTCACAACACCTTGTAAAAAATGATGCCAGCAAGACATTTTATTAGCTTACTCGATTTATCCAGCGATGAATTTCGCAGTTTAATTTCTAGAGCAACCGACCTAAAAAACACTAGAAATCCAGACTTCCAACCCTTAAAAGGGCAAGTGTTAGCGATGATTTTTGAAAAGTCATCAACCCGCACCCGAATTTCTTTTGAAACAGGAATGACTCATTTTGGTGGTAGTGCTATATTTTTATCCCCTAGAGACACTCAACTAGGCCGTGGAGAGCCACTGGAAGATAGTGCCAGAGTCATTTCCAGCATGGTTGATGGCATTATGCTACGAACTTTTTCTCACCAAACAGTGACCACCTTTGCAAAATATTCCAGCGTACCTGTCATTAATGGTTTAACTGAATTACTGCACCCATGCCAGTTACTCGCTGATATGCAGGCTTATTTTGAGCACCAAGGGGATATTTCCGGTAAAACAGTTACCTGGGTCGGTGATGGTAATAATATGTGTCACTCATATATTAATGCTGCTCGTGTTCTAGATTTTAAACTAAATATTGCATGTCCCGTTGGTTATGAGCCTGACCAAGAGATTGTTGGTGCAGCTGGTGACCGTATTACGGTTTATAATAATACAGAGCTAGCTGCCAAAAACTCTGACTTAATCGTTACCGATGTTTGGGCTAGTATGGGTCAAGAAGAAGAGCAAAAGAAACGAGAAATTGCTTTTAAAGACTTTCAAGTAAACTCAAAGGTTATGGATATAGCTAATAGTGATGCTTTGTTTATGCACTGTCTACCCGCTCATCGTGGCGAAGAGGTGACAGCAGATGTTATTGATGGCCCACAAAGTATTGTTTTTGATGCTGCTGAAAATCGTTTACATGCACAAAAAGCATTATTGGA
>CAYYNM010000304.1:0-2674 GCA_964472945.1 uncultured Methylomarinum sp.
GTGGTTGCCCTTTTTATGTACCTAAACCCAGGCAACCACAAGGGATTGCCCCTACGGTAATATATGAGGATAAAAAAGGGGATATTAAAAGCTACAAATTTAATTTTATTATTTAATACAAATCTACAGGATCAACATCTAAAGACCAGCGTACTTTTTTAGCTTCTTTTAGCGAATATAACTCAGGAACAAGCTGGTCCAACAGCAATTGCAGGTATTTACGCTGATTATTCTGTAGCAGTAATTGAAAATAATAATTGCCGGCACGTTTTGCCATTGGTGCGGAAACAGGGCCTAGAATTAGGCTGTTATGATTTTCTAAGCCTTTAATCACCTCACAAACCTGTTTTAAAAAAGTCTGTGGATCAGCAGGGTTAGAGGCATAAACTCTTAATAAGGCTTGAGAACTGTAGGGTGGTAGCATTGCTTGTTGACGCTCAGCAAGTGCTGACTGAGCAAAGCTGTTATAGCCTTGTTTAAGTAGAACAGTTAACAAAGGGTGGTCGGGTTGTCGTGTTTGTAAAATCACAGTGCCTGGCTTTTCCGCACGGCCAGCCCGTCCAGCCACTTGAATAATGAGTTGAGCCAGCTTTTCTGTGGCATGGAAGTCAATACTAAATAAGCCACTATCCACATCCAAAATAGCCACTAAAGTGACATTTGGGAAATGATGGCCTTTGGCTAACATTTGAGTACCTAAAATAATATCAACCTTGCCTTGATTGATTTGATCAAGGTGACCTTCAAGGGCTCCTTTGCGTTGGGTAGAATCTCTATCCAATCTAACAATTTTTTGTGCAGGGAATAATTCACGCAGGCTTTTTTCTACACGCTCAGTTCCCAATCCTAAGGGTTTAAGCTCACCTGTTTTACAGGAGGGACATTGTTGAGATAAATGTTGTTGATAACCACAGTGATGGCAACGTAAACGTTTTTCTGCGTAATGAATCACTAAACTGGTATCACAATGCTGGCATCGAGCGACCCAAGCACAGGAATGGCAGATTTGTACAGGGGCAAAACCTCGACGATTTAAAAATAATAAAACTTGTTCGTTTTTAGCTAAGGTTTTTTTTATTTTGGTAATTAATGGCGCTGAAAGTCCTTCCTGTAATTGTTGGTTACGAATATCAAATAATAAAAACTTAGGCTTAATGGCTATGCCTGCTCTTTCTGATAACTGTAATAACTGGTAACGTTTATTTTGAGCGTTATAAAGACTTTCAAGAGAAGGCGTGGCTGTACCTAAAATAACAGGAATATCCAATAATTTCCCTTTAACAATCGCCAAATCACGAGCTGAAAACCGAAAGCCCTCTTGCTGTTTAAAAGACGCATCATGCTCTTCGTCCAAAATAATAAGCCCCGGTTTTTTTAAAGGGGTAAAAAGTGCAGAACGAGTACCTAATAAGATTGAGCTATGTCCCTGTTGCATTTCTAGCCAGGCACTTAGACGCTGAGTATCTGTCAACTTGGAATGAGACAGAGATAAGTTGACAGAAAACCGCCGTTTAAAACGGTCTTCTAGTTGGGGTGTTAAAGTTATTTCTGGTAATAACACAACAACTTGTAAACCTTTATCAAGAACCTGTTGAATAAGTTGCATATACACTTCAGTTTTACCACTGCCTGTTACACCCTCTAATAAACAAACAGAGAACCGACCTAATTGAGTGGATAATTGATTTATGGCATAAGTTTGTTGTTCATTGGCCTGTAAGGCTGGTTCAGGTCTGGCAAATATTTGATTGGATATTTTTGGCTGTAGCTTAATGCTGAGTATGTCTTTATCAACTAAGGCTTTAACGGCAGGTCGCCAATTTTTATCATACTGTTTAAGTTGAGCACTTGATAACAAGGTAGCAGGAGGAAGAAACAATTCAAATATTTGTTTTTGTTTAGGTGTGCGTTTTAATTGTTCAGGGTTTAAACATTCGCCTTTAGTTGATAGCTGGTAGTATTTTTCCTGGCCCAATAAAGCTTTTTTACCTTTTCGCAGTAAAACAGGAAATGCGGCATTAAAAACTTCACCTAAAGGGTGGTGATAATAACGGCTTGCCCAGGTTAATAATTGAATGTCTTTTTTACTAATTAATGAAGAGTTATCAAGCACTTCAATAATAGGCTTAAGACGTTCAGCTTTTACCTCACTATTTTCACAAGTCGCTATAACAAAGCCCACTTTTTTGTGCTTTCCAAAAGGGACTAAAACCCGGCTGCCGGGTTCAATTGTGTCGTTTTCAATAGGGGCAAGGTAATCAAATAAGCGATTTACAGGAATGGCAATGGCTACTTGAATAATCAATATTTTTTCTCGGATAGTTTAGCCATTAAAAGTAATTGTTTTTCGGTGAAGGTGAGCAATGTGTTTGTTGTAATTGAATGCAAAAAGTTATTTATTTTTTTAGAAATTGATATAACCAAATTCATATCAGAGTATGATGCTTGATTATGTCAAAATAGAGTGTCTTTGAATTCAAGGAATAAGTAAGTACATAACCCATTAATTGCTTGATATTCACAGTAGTAAGGTTTTTAAAAAGTCAAAAGATGTTTTAAGTTTTAGGTGTTCTTGCCCAGCTGTTTCGTTTATTTACGTTATTGAAACCAGCTTTATTGGTCTATCAGGCTTTTTATTAGAGCTATATTGAAAGTATAACTGAAACATCTTATA
>CAYYNM010000305.1:0-2655 GCA_964472945.1 uncultured Methylomarinum sp.
CTTACCAGCCGTTAGAATCGTCTTCCTCCTCCTCGATTCTGAGTTTAAAACCTTTTGGTAATTTTGGCTTTTTCGCAGTCCTAAGCAAAACAAATGCACCACCAAAAACCAAGCATATTGCTAATAACACAAATCCAATAAATAGCATAATCTCCCCCTGTTTTTACAAAAATGTTAGAATACTAACAAATTGATTATTAACGAAAAACCCTAATGAAACAAGTAGAATTACTTTCCCCTGCCGGTACCTTGAAAAATATGCGTTATGCCTTTGCTTACGGTGCAGATGCAGTTTATGCAGGACAACCCAGATATAGCCTCCGAGTGAGAAATAATGATTTTCTCGAAGACAACCTGGCAAAAGGTATCAATGAGGCACACTCTTTAGGGAAAAAGTTTTTCCTGGCGACTAATGTTATCCCTCACAATACAAAAGTTAAAACTTTTATTGCAGATATGGAACCTGTTGTTGCCATGAAACCTGACGCTTTGATAATGGCTGACCCTGGCCTAATCATGATGACCAGAGAGAAATGGCCTGAAATGCCTATTCATTTGTCAGTTCAGGCTAATACTGTTAATTTTGCTAGTGTAAAATTCTGGCAAAGTATGGGAATAGAACGCATCATTCTTTCTCGTGAATTATCTTTAGATGAAGTAGAGGAAATTCGGCAACAATGTCCTGATATTGAATTAGAAGTCTTTGTTCATGGTGCTTTATGTATTGCTTATTCTGGTCGTTGCTTATTATCAGGTTATTTTAACCACAGAGACCCAAACCAAGGAACATGTACTAATTCATGTCGCTGGAAATACGACACCTTGCCGGCTCATGAGAATGCTGAGGGTGATTATGTTTTAGACAATGCGGCTATTTCAATGAATGATATTAGTAATGCTAGCTGTGGCGGTGCTGAACGCCACCCTCTAGCTGATAAAACTTATTTCTTGGAAGAGGAAGGCAGAAAAGGTGAGTTGCTCCCAGTGATGGAAGATGAAAATGGGACTTACATCATGAACTCTAAAGATTTACGCGCCATTGAGCATGTTCAGCGCTTGGTCGATATAGGTATCGATTGCCTTAAAATTGAGGGGCGCACTAAATCACATTACTATGTTGCCCGTACCGCCCAGACTTATAGACAAGCGATAGATGATGCTCTAGCTGGGCGTGACTTTCAACCAAACTTGATTGGTGTATTAGAAAACCTTGCCAACAGAGGGTATACCGATGGTTTTTATCAACGTCACCATACCCACGAACAACAAAACTATATAACAGGGTACTCTAAAAGCCACAAACAACAGTTCTGCGGTGAAATCAGATCATACGATAATGAAACGGGTATTGCTGAAATCGATGTAAAAAATAAATTTGCAGTGGGCGACAAAGTTGAGCTCATACTTCCAGAAGGCAACCAAGATATTATTATTGAAAGTATGACTGATATGTATAATCACGATATGCAAGAAGCTGCAGGTGGTGGATATGAAGTTAAAATTCCATTACCTAAAGGTTGCTCCCAAGGTTTATTATCCCGGTATATTTGAGAGCAGCTTCAAGGTGAAAGGTTCAAGGTAAAAAGAGCAAGAGATAAAACTCGGAAGGTTCTTTCTTGAACCTTGAACCTTTTCTTTATCCTTTATTAATTATTTTCAGTTAAGTAAAATACTCCTAACTAACCAAGTAAAGAAGTCAAAACATGCAAATTAAACTCGCTAATCCCCGTGGATTTTGTGCTGGTGTTGATCGCGCCATTGAAATTGTAGACCAAGCGCTTGAGGCATTTGGCGCACCGATTTATGTACGTCATGAAGTGGTACATAACCGCACTGTTGTTGAAGGATTAAGAGATAAAGGTGCCATTTTTATAGAAGATGTCAGTGAAGTACCGGAAGGCTCTTACTTAATTTTTAGTGCTCATGGTGTATCAAAAAAGGTACAACAAGAGTCTAAAGATCGTAACCTAACAGTCTTCGATGCGACCTGCCCCTTGGTCACCAAGGTACATATCCAGGTTGCCAAACATGCCAAAGCGGGACGAGAAGCTATTTTAATTGGTCATGCCGGACACCCAGAAGTAGAAGGCACTATGGGGCAGTATGAAAAACTAGCAGGATCAAAAGGTGGTATGTACTTAGTAGAAACCCCTGAAGATGTTAAAAATTTAAAAGTTAATGACCCTGAAAACTTAGCTTATGTTACCCAAACAACATTGTCCATGACAGATACCCAGGTTATGGTTGATGCTTTACATAAATACCTCCCTGCCATTCAAGTGCAAAAGAAAGATGATATTTGTTATGCCACACAAAATCGCCAGGATGCTGTTCATGATTTAGCTGAAACCGCTGATGTTATCCTAGTAGTTGGCTCTCCTAATAGCTCTAATTCAAACCGTTTACGCGAAATTGCAGAGCAATTAGGTAAAAGAGCTTATTTAATTGACACTTATGCAGATATGCAGCAATCCTGGTTTGATGGCATTAATACCGTAGGTGTAACAGCGGGCGCATCAGCCCCTGAAGTATTAGTTCAAGCAGTTATTGAGCAATTAAAACAATGGGGTGGAGATAGTGCTGTGGAAATACAAGGCATTGAAGAAAAGGTAGTATTTTCCATGCCTAAAGAACTAAAAAAACATATTGCTAACA
>CAYYNM010000306.1:0-2648 GCA_964472945.1 uncultured Methylomarinum sp.
CCAGTTCTTCGGGTTCAATGCGAATCAGAGTTTCTCTAATGGTGGTGCGGCCGGGAACACAATAAATGCCATTTCGTTTGCGACAGCCAAACCGTTCACGTGCCTTTTGACCCAGATCGTCCGCCCATTCACTAATGGCTTTGTATCCCACCATGCCGCACAGGACTGCGCCTGCTGAAATGGCAAGCACACAGGCTAAAGAATGTCGCTGCCCCTGCTTTCGGCGTGGATCTGATATGTCAGAAAAGTACTGGGGTAAAGTGCGCATTTGGTCTGCAGTCAGCATGATTTTCGGTGCTCCATGGCAATAGATAGGATCGAGAATGGAATGGGACAATATGGCTTGAGATTGTTTTGTCAAAGGACGAACAAAGATCTTCTTCGGCTGCTGAGGTTTTGAGCTGTATCCCTTTCGGGTACGGCGAAAGCCACGGGTCGTTCCGACGTCTATCCAGTTGGAAGCCTGGTAAATAGTTCCTCGAAAATACCGGGGGTCAACAAAAGTTTCCAGCAGCAGCAAGGGATAGCCGAAAGATTTCTGCCAGTCTTGAGAGAGGCGCCTTTCACACAGGGAGAGCACTCTGGAGGCCAGGTTCCGGTAATGGTATTCAGGTAGAATAAGGAAACGGCTGTTGTTTGCAAGCAGGTGTAAGCGGTCGTACTGGTAGCGAAAACTCCAGCCAATCCATTGGTCTCGGGCGGCACATTTCCAGGCGGCCGCTGAAAAGCTGATCAATGCCAGCCAGTTATCGTGGTGACTTGCAACGTACCACAATGTGTGTCCAATCTTTGGTAATGCGCCTAGATAATGATGGGCATTCATTAGAGATTGAAAACGTTTCTGTTCGTTTGGCTGAATGGGGTGTACAGTTATTTCCTGAAGGTTCAATGTAAAGTTTTCTCAAGGCATATGATATCAGGGTGGATCATACTTGGAAAAGGCGCTTTTGTCCAGCATTTGTTTTATTTAATTGAATTGTATTGATATTTAATAGAGAAGCGTTTCGCCGTGCCCAGTCTATACCTCCATTTTCACTCCGCAGAACTCCCCCGCCATAAGCCATTAGTAACTTTTGGTTATTTTGTGCATTAATAACGATTTCACCCGGGAGATAAATGGAAGTATCGATAACTTGCCAACTCTGCCCCGAATTATATGATTTGGCAAGACTTTGACTAGCACCCCAATAGACACCATTATAATCTTTTAAATTAGCATATAAAATGTGTGGATCTGTTGGGTCTATATGAACTCTTGTAATCCTATAATCCACTCTGTTTTCTCTCAAATTACCGAGGTTATCCCAATTTTTGCCACCATTGTTACTCACCATCATTACTCTAAAGTTAGCGTAAAGTTTTTCACTATTATGTGGGGAAATAACGAAGTTTGTCATATGATGTCTCTCAGGAACATTAATCCAGCTTAAACCTTCATCAATACTTTTGTATAAAGTTGTTGAGATGGGGTCTCCCCAAGCAGTTTTGTTATACACTCCATATAAAATTTTAGGATTTTTCGGATCACTAGCCTCAATTGTAATGCTAATAGACCCTTCATTGCTCAGATCAACACGTGCATCTGTTTTACGCCATTGCTCTCCTCCAACATGACTGATAGCCATAATATACTCGCCGCTGTATTTATTGTTAGTAAAAGTCAGTACTCTTAATGATTGAGTAACATCGGGATTAAGTGGAAAAAAACTGGAAGCACGGATACTCAAATCACCACCAAGCTGTTGCCAATGCGTGCCATTATCGGTACTTTTTAATAAGTTATCTGAGTTTGAAGAAAATAAAATATGCGGATTAACTGAGTCGACTACCAACCCCACCATAGGATTAAATTCTTTTGCCAAAGGAACCCAGCTTTTTCCACCATTACTACTTTTTAAATAACTAAATATAGTTTAGGGGCTAGGCGGTTAGTGCCACCAACCCCTATATGTTGTGTGTGCCCCAATTAAAGCTATCAAAGGGAAGATGCAATTAAGTCAATGAATACAAAATATTATGCAACTTTTATCACAGATGGTTATCAACATAATTATTAATATATTGTGTTAGGTGGCGCTAACCGCCACCCCATTATAGTTTTATCATAATTGTTTTGGTGAAATGAGTAAATTATTTCAGGATGATGTTGACTCGTAATGAAATGATTAATGTTAGCGCCCTCAGGCCCAATATTTTTCCAAAAACGAGTGCCATCTGCGGCATAAAGACTAAAACTAGCATAAAAAAGTACCAGAAAGGATCTAGCTAGGCGTAGTGCTGCTTGAATTTCAAAGCAGCCAAAAATGTTAACTGATATTTTCTTCATAAGAATATACTCCTCAAACCCTGAATTACTATCAATATAATAATTTACAGACCATGAAATGATATTTGTATTGATTTGGCTGTATTATTAATTGTTATGCTTATTGAAAATACTTTGATGACTCCACTCACTTTTAAAATTGTTCTGATAGATGTATGTTAGATTTTTGGTCAGCTAAAGGTTTTAAAGTGATTGCTAGCCATGGTTTCTTTTCTTCACCTAAAATTTAATCTTCGCGACCTTAGGGAGAAGGAAAAATAATTATCAGTTCATGTCAGTCGTATCACCTCCTTTATCGTAGGCTGGAATAGCGCTAGCGTTT
>CAYYNM010000307.1:0-2644 GCA_964472945.1 uncultured Methylomarinum sp.
TGTTAAGTCAAGGGTATTTTGTGGTGGAAAGGTGTGGGGATTTAATTAATACGGAACGTAGTGATTATTTAAAGGTGGCGTAAGCTATGTAAGTAAGGGGGGGACATAAAATCATTCTTTATCTTTTTGTAATAACAAAAGAGATTGATTTTAATTCTGCCCTCGGCACACCGCTTCGCTGTTCCATGCATTGCTCTACCTCCTGCTTCCATGCAGTCGACCCAACCCCAGCAAGGGAGGGCTAAGAGAAAAAGCCGTATTCCTTCTGAATTTAGCTGAGACTTATGGGTAATCAGGTAACTTTTTGTCTTAAAGGATTTAATCTCATTTTATAGCAACCATTGCAACCTTATTTTTCGTTCCCATACTCTAGGAGGCTGTCCGAGAACAGAGAATCTGCTACGGAAAAAGCCCTTTTGGCCACTTTTCCCGTTCATTTTCGTTACACGCGTAAACTATTATATTCAAATGAACGAAAAAACTGACTCAAAAGGGCTTTCCCTCGCGACGGTTTCTATTCTCGGACAGCCTCCTAGGTTTAGGTGCATAAAAAGGGCAACCACAAGGGATTGCTCCTACAATTTATCAAGCATTTTAAACTTAACTTACTTCTTTATTTTAAAGAACACCCACCTTAGGCAGCTGACAATAGATAACCCTGCCAAATTGTGAAGGATTTTGGTTTGCCTTCAGTGATGCAACAAAGGGGGCATAAGTACCCACGTAAAATTAATTTAACAAAAACAACTGTCATTCCTGCGTGCTCTTAGCAGGAATCCATCTGACCTACACAGTAGATTCCCGATAAGAACACTCGGGAATGACGAAAATAAATTGTTAAGTTAATTATGCCTGCCTACTTAGCAAGCTATGTAAGCCGATAACTGGCATTATTTTATTGTCGTTCATTACTTTTATTTTGACGAAAGAAAGAAGCTGGTCATAAAGTATTTCAAAACGTCTAAATGTTTTTTCATTTAAGTAGTTTTTGCCGGTTTTTATATTAGCTTTTGTTATTTTTGTAGCGTCAGCAACAAATGATTTTATACCCACATTTGACTTGTTACAATCAACATTGTGATATACCAGTTTAGAAGCAGTAAAGCCTGAAACAGCAAAATAAAAGCTATCTTGAAGGCTTGCAAAAATTTTCCATCTTTGGATTGATAATCAACACAGGTTGCAGATATTGCATCAGTTAGTTTTCTATATAAATCAGCATCAGAACTCTAAGTTTACATAAATCTTCTGATAATTTGTTTTTGTTGTCCTGCCTAATCTAACCCTATGCTTTCAACAATTTTACAAGTGTTGTTTATAACAATATATCAGTGAAAGTTAAAAATGATTAATTCTTGCTACTATTTTGGTAAGGCATCAGCTCGGCAATAATCAGAACTTCTTTTGCTCTTTCGCTAAAGAAGTACAGCTTCAAGCCTCAGCTTGAAAAGTAAGAGGATAACTAAGGGATAATAACAAGCTATGTGACCGAAGTTACAATGTCGAAGGTGGATAAAAAGATTAGAAAAGCGTTAGTAATTCTCCAGCTTCTCTGAAAGTGTGTTGGTTTATTTTACAATCGTAATGATCCAATATTATAAATAGGGAATATTGAATTATCCATAAAAACATATATAATATTTTTATGGATAAGATAATGTCTATTAATGATTGGCTTCCTGTTGAAGCAAAAAAAACTTTGGCTAAACAAGCCAAGGAAACGCGTTTGGCACGAGGATGGAAACGCGAAACACTTTCCAAACATACTGGTATTCCTGTTCCAACTATTAAGCGTTATGAAACAACAGGTGATATTTCATTAAAGCAGTTTTTAAAGCTAGTATTTATTCTTGGTGATCTTAATATATTAAAAGAAGTTTTTAAACCAGAAGAACCGTTCTATTCGTCCATAGATGAGATGGCAAAAACGGCTGTCAAACCTAAACAGAAAAGGCAGCGAGGTTCACAATGATTAATGTCTATCTCTTATTGGAAGGTAAAAAATACAAGGTTGGTAAACTTTTAAAGACTGATAATGGCGTTTTTTTTCAATACGACAAACCTTTTTTAGAACTAGGTTTACCATTGTCACCGTTCAACTTACCTTTAAATGATCAAGTATTTAAAGCACCTGATGAACCTTTCAATCAATTACATGGTTTATTTGCAGACTCCCTGCCTGATGGCTGGGGATTGTTATTGATGGATCGGTATCTGAGGCAAAAAGGGGTTAACCTCAGTTCAGTAACTGCATTAGATAGACTGCGGTATGTTGGTTCTACTGCAATGGGGGGTTTAACTTATGACCCCGATTTATCTGAACAATATATTGAAACAAAACTTGATATCTATGCACTCAGTCAAGAAGCGGAAAAGGTATATGCAGGTTCTACAGATGATGTTTTGCCAGAATTGCTAAAAGTAGGAACGTCACCTGGAGGGGCAAGGCCTAAAATTATTGTGGGTATGCAAGGGGACCAAATTATTGCTGGTGAGCATGATCTTCCACAAGGTTATGAAGCGTGGTTAATTAAATTTCATACAAATAATCAGCCTCACAGTGAGGAAGGATTGATTGAAGAAGCCTATTCTCAGTTACTAAAAAAATCTGGGATTAACATGCCTGAAACAAAGCTGTTAAATG
>CAYYNM010000308.1:0-2641 GCA_964472945.1 uncultured Methylomarinum sp.
GGTTGCCTAGGTTTAGGTACATAAAAAGGGCAACCACAAGGGATTGCCCCTACAACCATAAAATTTAATTATCAGTGACTGCACCTTTTGACGCAGAGCTTACTAATTTTGCATATTTAGCCAGTACACCACGGGTATATTTAGGCTTAGGTTGTTGCCACTTTTCCAGGCGTTGGGCAATGACAGAATCTTCTACATGTAATGTTAATTCTTTAGTTTCTGCATCAATAGTGATTTTGTCACCATTTTCAACAATTGCTAAAGCACCACCCTCATACGCTTCGGGAGTAATATGTCCTACTACAAAGCCATGAGTTCCACCCGAAAAGCGACCGTCAGTAATAAGAGCCACATCTTGCCCCAAACCTTTACCCATTACTGCTGACGTTGGAGAAAGCATTTCTCTCATACCTGGCCCACCTTTAGGACCTTCGTAGCGAATAACAATAACATCGCCTTTAACTATCTCGCCATTAAGTATGCTTTGTAAGGCTTCTTCTTCTGCTTCAAAAACTTTAGCTGAGCCGGAGAAAACTAGCCCTTCTTTACCGGTAATTTTAGCAACAGCACCTTCAGTAGCAAGGTTACCGTATAGAATAGCTAAATGACTATCTTTTTTGATTGGATTGTCTAAAGGTCTGATCATATCTTGACCTCCTGGGTAGGGTTTAACATCCGCTAAATTTTCTGCTAAAGTTTTACCTGTCACTGTTAAGCAGTGACCATGCAATAAGCCTTGGTCTAGTAATATTTTCATTAATGGCTGTATGCCACCAATTTCAATAAGCTCAGCCATTTGGTAACGGCCACTCGGTTTTAAGTCTGCCAACATAGGAACCCGCGCACCAATACGCGTAAAGTCATCCAGGGATATATCAACATTTGCAGCATTAGCCATCGCAATAATATGTAAAACGGCATTAGTTGAACCACCAAGAGCAATAATAATGGTGATGGCATTTTCAAATGCCTGTTGGGTCATGATGTCGCTAGGTTTAATATTATTTTTTAATAACTCTAAAACAGCCGCTCCAGCACGTTCACAATCTATACGTTTGTCCTCAGAAACAGCTGCCTGAGCTGAACTATTTGGTAAGCTCATGCCTAAAGCTTCAATCGCTGATGCCATCGTGTTGGCTGTGTACATGCCGCCGCAGGAACCAGCACCTGGTATGGCTTTCTCTTCGATAGCCTTTAATTCAGCATCATCAATTTTATTGTTTGCCCTGGCACCGACTGCTTCAAAGACAGAAACAACATCTAATTTTTTTTCTTTATGACAGCCCGGTAAAATTGTACCTCCATAAACAAAAATAGCGGGGCGGTTTAAGCGTGATAGTGCAATCATGCACCCCGGCATATTTTTATCACAGCCACCAATGGCAACAACACCATCAAAACCTTGGCAGCCCACTACCGTTTCAATTGAATCAGCAATAACTTCACGAGAAACTAACGAGTATTTCATACCCTCAGTACCCATTGAAATACCATCTGAAATAGTAATGGTATTAAATATAACGGCTTTACCATTAGCATTGTTAACACCTTTGGCAGCATCATCAGCTAAATGGTTAATATGCATATTGCAGGGTGTCACCATGCTCCAGGTTGATGCAATACCTATTTGAGGTTTTTTAAAATCTTCATTTTTAAAGCCCACAGCATGTAACATGGCACGACTAGGCGCACGTTCCATACCATCAACGACTAAAGATGAAAATGCACGGCTGTTTTTATCAGCTGAATTTGTCATAAAATTATTTCCTAAATTATTTTGTGAATAGGGTGGCGTAAATGCGCTCTTTTAGCCTTTAGTCTTGTGTCTTTCGCCTGCTTTTAAAAAGTATCCCAATTACTGGTTTTACGGCGCCAACTTAATTTAGGCAGGATAAAGCCTAAAATCACACCAAATAAAGATAAAATCCCACCATATAAAAACCAGTCCTGATTAGCACTATCTTTAAGCATTTGGTTTTCGTGTGAGACTTCTTTTAACTCATTACTTAATGAAATTATTTTTTTTCTGGATTGATCACGGTCATGCTTTAATTGAACTGCATTTGCTGCTGTTTGACGTAAATCATTTAGATCTTTGCTTAACTGATCTCGCTCTTTTGATAAAGACTGGTTGGAGCTTAAGGTTTCATTATTATTGCCCTTTAACTGCTCTAACTCTTGTTTTGTTTTTTTAAATTCTTGCTGTAAAGCCTCTAATTTTTGATTGGCCCTATCTAAATACCAGCGACTAATAGGTGTATTTAGTGTGTGGCGCGTTAAAATATAGCCTTCTACTCCACTTTTAGTACGCACCTTACTGTAGTGAGTATCATTATTTTCACTAATGAGTGTTAACGCTGTACCACTAGGAAGCATTTTTAGAATTTTGCTACGATTACTTTCATTGCTTCTTAATGTGTATTTCATGTGGTCGGTAACATAAACTGTCTTAGCATAGACAGATGTGCTGACACTGAGAAGGGTAATAAAGCTGATTAATATTGTTTTCACGGATAAGTCTTTCATACGGATAAGTCTTTCATAAGGTTAAAACCAGAGTCTATAATTTAATGAGCAAGTAAAAGTTCCAATAATGCTTTTTGTGCATGTAAACGATTTTCAGCAGCATCAAAAACAATAC
>CAYYNM010000309.1:0-2587 GCA_964472945.1 uncultured Methylomarinum sp.
GCCCATCATCATTAGTCCCTGAAATAATACCAACCGCATTCTTAATCCCAGCCAAACTAAGCGTTTTTGAGGTTGACCTCCCTACAATATATTGATCAATATGCTCTTCTTCTTTTGAATCATGAGGATCAATAACAGCTGTTTTAATACCATATTTACTTAAAACTCGATTCACCTCATGTCCCATGCGACCATAACCACAAATAACCCAGGTTCCTTTAGGTGGCGAAATATATCGTGACAATGTTGCCCCCTTTTCCCTGACCAACCATTTGTTGAATGCGTAAAAACCGGGGTTATGCATGGCAGCGGCTAAAACTTTAGCAAATATTTTAAAAGGGTCAACAATATGTACTTCCCCACCCAATGTTATTAAGGTCTCTTCAAATACTTCTACTTTAGACATTGTGATAATGCCAACCTTAGGATTTAACAATCGAGCAAGTGCCGAAATTTTCAGATTGATTTCTTCGCTATTGGTAATTGCAATAACAGCTTGACAATTTGAACGCCTCAATCCGGCTTCAAGCAAGTGCTTAGGTACACTGGCATCACCACAAAACGAAGGCGTAGCAACGGTATAATCTCTTAATTGCAAAGCCTTGATTCTTTCCTCATCACTATCAATAACAACAGCCGGCAATCCGTAATCACTTAAACCTCGCATTAATACACTGCCCGTATCGCCAAAGCCGCAAACAATAACAAAAGGCTGTTCAATTCGCTGTACACCTCTGGAAAATCGCCACTCTGAAAGTGCGGTTAATAAAAAGGGGTTTTGGAACAGTCGAATAATAGAACCAATCGCATAAAACCAAGTAATCACACTGATATAAAGACAAAGGATAGCCCAAAAACGTTGAGCATCACTAAACGGGAATGGAATTTCACCAAACCCAGTAGTTGTTGCTGTATAGGTCATAAAGTAGAATGCATGAAAAATACTCATGTACTCTACTTTACCGTTGATTTCTATACCTGGAATAAAAACCATTCCCAAAATAGAAACTGAGTACACCGTAAGCAAGGCAATTAACGGGCCTCGCATTTCGCGCATAACAATAAAAGTAATGCGGCTCAAGTCAACTGAAACAGCCATATTAAGCCCCTATAGAAGGTAATATCAAAATATTCTCGACGCTTACAAGCGATTAAATAAAGTTTCTGAAACCAAAATAATGGTTGAAATAATATTGGCCAACAGGGCACCTCCAGTTAAAGACACAATACTCGACATGATTTCTGGAGTAAGTCCTGTCCCTGTTATGTGTACAGCAAATGTCCAATAAATAGCGGCTGCAATTAACTCTAAATCAGCGACTAAACTGGTTGATAATAATACCGCTCCAATTTGAGATCTATCCCCAAATTTTAAAATAGTTGCAATTAAATTAACGATAATCACAGAAAAAAGCTCAAAAACATTATGATGGGCAGGGTTATCCATTTCTCCGATAAAGAAACCAAAATTTAACGTTAAAGCCAACACTACGAAAAAACCAAATATGACTTTCTCTAAATTCATTACCTACCCCTATATTTTATATCAAATACACAAAGAAATTTGAACACTGTTTTGAACACTGTATTTTAACGCTAAAAGCAAACTTCAGAATAGTTAAAATAAAGCTAACACCTATATATTATTTATTGCTAATATAGCTTTATTTTATTTGGAGTATTATTATGTCGATTACCGCACTAGATCTTGTTGCTGCAGCAAAAAAAAACATTACCCTCTGTGATATTGAAACTGTAAGAAAAGACCATTCTTCCCATCTAATTTTAGACGTGAGAGAACCCTCCGAGTATGAAGCAGGCTGTTTACCTGGTGCCATTAATATTCCTCGAGGTGTTTTAGAGTTTAAAATTGGTGCTCACCCTGCTTTTCAAGACTCTCAAAATGCCAAAATATTTGTCTATTGCCTAACAGGTGGCCGCTCAGCACTGGCGACAGAATCACTCAATAAACTAGGCTATACCCATGCTTGCAGTATGGAAGGTGGTTTCACATTATGGAAAGAAAGTGGCTTACAGGTAGATAAACCTTAAGCTATGCCAGAATTAGATTCTATTCGTATTGATAAATGGTTATGGGCTGCGCGTTTTTTTAAAACGCGCAAACTTGCCAGCGAGGCTGTTTCTGGTGGAAAAATACATCTTAACGGCCAACGTTGTAAACCAGCGAAAGAAGTTAGATACGGCACGCTGCTGACGATAACTAAAGACCAATTACAATGGCAGCTTACCGTTATAGCAATTAATAGCCACCGACGTCCCGCTAAAGAAGCTGTTTTACTGTACCAGGAAGACCCTGAGAGTTTTAGCAAAAGACAACAACACATTACCCTACAAAAAGAACAACGAGCCTTAACACCTCATATAGAGCGTGAACACCGCCCTAATAAGAAACAAAGGCGGCAAATTCACCGTTTTAAGCAAGGTTGATTTTAAGCCCACCCAAACAAGGGTGAGCTTCAGGGCCCTATCCATTATTGGCGCGCAAGCTCTAGCCTGCTCTTAACTATAACGCGATGTTCCAGTTTTTTTAACTTGAATTCAGAAAATACTAAAAACCATAGAGTAA
>CAYYNM010000310.1:0-2579 GCA_964472945.1 uncultured Methylomarinum sp.
TTAACGAAAATGAACGGGAAAAGTGGCCAAAAGGGCTTTTTCCGTAGCAGGTTCTAGCCTCCTAGCCTTCCCGTATTTTGTAGGGGCAATCCCTTGTGGTTGCCCTTTTTATGCACCTAAAACCCAGGCAACCACAAGGGATTGCCCCTACAATTTTATCAATCGTTTCAAGTTTAGACTTACCTTTATGGTTTTTAGTATTTTCTGAATTCAAGTTAAAAAAACTGGAACATCGAGTATAAAGAATATATAGGTAAAATAGAGAGTCTATAAGGGGATTAATTTTCGGAGTGATACTTTATTTTAAGCTGTTTTTTTAAAGCTTAAGTTAAATACTCTTGATTTTTTGGAAAATACAAAAATAAATTTATCTCGTTATTTATGCTGAATTATCGTGTTACGCCTCATGGGAGAATGAAAAATGAAATTTGTTAAAGTATTAAGTTTAACCCTGCTAGCTATCAGTAATAGCTTTGCATCTTCAAATAATCATAATGATATTTTGAAACAACTGCAATTGCCAAAAGACTTTTCTATCTCAATTTATGCAGATAATGTCCCCAATGCGAGAACTCTGGCTTTAAGTGAAAGCGGTGTGCTTTATATTGGTACACGTCAACAGGGCAGTGTTTACGCAGTAAAAGATAGTAATGGTGATGGTTTTGCTGATAAACATTATATTATTGCCAAAGATTTATATATGCCTAATGGCGTAGCTTATAAGAATGGCGATCTATTTGTAGCAGAGACTCATAGAATACTGCGCTTCAAACAGATAGACCATCATTTAAACAGTCTGTTAAAGCCTGATGTTATTTACGATAACTTGCCAGCAGATAAGCGACATGGCTGGAAATATTTACGCTTTGGTCCAGGTGGTAAGTTATATACAGCTGTTGGGGCACCTTGCAACGTTTGTCTGCCTAAAAAAGAAATTTATTCATCACTTGTCAGGTTTAACCCCGATGGCAGTGAGTTTGAAATTATAGCAAGAGGTATTAGGAATTCAGTTGGTTTTGATTGGCAGCCTAAAACTAAACAGTTGTTTTTTACTGATAATGGGCGTGATCATTTAGGTGACAATTTACCACCTGATGAACTTAATAAATGGTCAAAAAATAAGCAGCATTTTGGCTTTCCATATTGTCATGGAGGTATTATTGCTGACCCAAAATTTGCTGAAGATAAAAAATGCGCTGAATTTACTGCACCTGAGTGGAAGTTTAAAGCACATATGGCACCTTTAGGCATGCGGTTTTATACGGGTAAACAGTTTCCTAAGCGATTTGTTAATCAATTATTTGTTGCTCAACATGGCTCATGGAATAGAACTACTCCTCATGGTTATCGTATTGCCTTAGTTAAATTTAACAAGGATAAACCTATTTCTGAACAATCATTTATTACCGGTTGGCTTACGGCGGAAGGTAAAGTATTAGGCAGACCCACTGATATTTTACAAATGCCAGATGGCAGCTTATTAATAGCAGATGATACTTTAGGTGTGGTTTATCATGTGGAATATAAAAAATGACCAAGGAATTTAAAATAAATAATCGAGAAGTAGCTTATAGTGGCTTCTTTAGATTAGAAAAATACCAATTACAACATACTTTGTATCAAGGCGGCTGGAGCGAAGAGATTACTCGTGAGTTGTTTATGCGAGGTAATTGTGTGGCCGTATTGCTTTATGATCCAGACAGGGATGAGGTGGTTTTAATTGAACAATTTCGCGCAGGGGCTATTTTAAATCCTGATAGAGCCTGGTTGCTTGAAATTGTGGCTGGTGCCATTGAACAAGGGGAGACTGCTGAAGAAGTGGCATACAGGGAGTCAGTTGAAGAAGCTGGGTGTGAAATTCAGGAGCTTGCCTTGATCAATGAGTTTTATACAACGCCCGGTGGAGCCTCTGAAAGAATAAGTTTGTTTTTAGCTAAGGTGGATAGTAGCAATATTGGGGGTGTTCATGGTTTGGATGAAGAACACGAAGATATTATGGTATCAACAGTTAAATCTGATGAAGTTTTTAAAATGATTGAAGATGGCAGAATTGAATCGGCTATCCCTATTATTGCAATACAATGGTTGTATATCAATAGAGATAAGCTTAGAAAAAAATGGGGGGTGTTAATTGATGCTCTTTAAATTACATAGAAATGAGCACAAAATAAATTATGCAAGCTATTTATACTTCGCACGAAGTATACCTGGAAGAGGAATTTCAGTCTCGCACCTCAAGCGAGGCTAAAGCCTCACTTCCCGTTTTTTTAACTTGAACTTAGAAAACACTAAAAACCATAGAGGAAGGTTAAGCTTGAAACGGTTGATAAAATTGTAGGGGCAATCCCTTGTGGTTGCCCTTTTTATGCACCTAAAACCCAGACAACCATAAGGGATTGCCCCTACAAAATACGGGAAGTCATTATTAAACAGTACCTCGGAGCACTAGAGTATGGGAACGAGAAATAAGGTTGCAATGATTGCTATAAAATGAGATTAAATATTTTAACAACTCGATGTTCCCGTTTTTTTAACTTGAATTCAGAAAATACTAAAAACCATAGGGTAAGTCTAAGCTT
>CAYYNM010000311.1:0-2567 GCA_964472945.1 uncultured Methylomarinum sp.
TGTTCAATCAGAAGCCAATAACCTTTACTATATGCGAGCTAGATATTATGATGCAGAGATAGGAAGATTTATTAGTGAAGACCCGATTGGATTGGCCGGGGGATTGAACCTTTATGCTTATGTGGGGGGGAATCCTGTTATGTTGGTTGATCCGAGTGGTGAAGTTGGTATTTTAGGTGCTGCAATTGGTGGAGGGATAGAGTTAGGCATACAACTATTAAAAAATGGTGGGGATTTTTCAAAAGTTGATTATGCTGATGTAACTATTTCAGCAGCAGTTGGTTTTGTTGCTCCTGGAGCATTGAGTACATTAAAAAATGTGAATTATTCAACAAAAGCCATTAACGTTTTAAAAAGGCAAAAACTGAATGCACGAACAGCTATTAGAGCTCAGAGGCTATCAAGAAGAATTAGTAAGCATACAGGTATAATTAAAGATGAAATATTAACTCAATTAGGTTTTCAAGGTGCAAAATACTTAGGCAAGAAATTTTTAGATGGCTCACCATCAAGAGTTAACACAAGTAAATAATTAATTAGAATGAATACAAATAGCAAAACCAAAGAAAATATTATGTTGTTAATAGGAATTACAATATTTATGTTTTTCTATTATTTAATTAAAAAGCAAATTGATTCTTCTATTGTATTTGTCTTTATTTCATTATTCTACTTAGTTTTTTTGAAAATTTTTTCTAAATACCTTTCTAAGAAAAACTGGCCATTCTAAGAAACAGCAGAAACAGGAGGCATATATGGTCCGCCCCGTATTGCAAGTAAGAAAAAGGTGTTAGGGCTTGCATTTTGCATTACTGAGATATGTAACCTACACTTCTTCCATTAATTAAAAGAATATATTGGCAACAGTGAGTCGAGTTGTTGCAAAATGCAAGACCCGACCCCATTGCCGTGCAGGTTGCGACTCACTTAAAAAAAGTGATTTACAACATATACTTATGCGACTTCGTGTCGCAAATAACGCGACGCTCAGGAGTATTTTGAGATGGCTTCATCATCTCATAAATATCTGACTGGAGCTATTTGTTGTCGGATTTTCGGCAACAGATAGTTTTGGTCAGATTCTCCTGAGCGTCGCGTTGTCGGGCGCGTTAGCGCGCCCGACAACGACTGCTTCAGCCGCTGCCGTGAGGGGCGCGTATTTTGCGGCTCTTTTGCAAAATGCGTGACGCTTACGGCAGTCGGCTGTAAGCACTTGTTAAGTTTTTTCTTTATTTGCAACAAAATAATCATAGTATTTCTTTGATTCTTCTTCTGCCCCTAAAGAGACATCCAAAATCATTTGCAAACTCCAGACTGCCCCTGGCGTTACTTGTTCTAAATCAAGGTCTTCAGGATATGCTTCAGGATCAATTTCCATTTCAAGGTTTTTAAACCACCAAATTTCAACTTTCCTTAATAACCCGACCATTTGCTCAAAAGTTTCTGAAATATCGAAATCAACATCTTCAGAAGCAAACTTAAACATTTCATGCGTTAAAGTATTTCTACACTTTTTAATATGCTCAAATGTTTTTAAATCATTACTATCTATGGCTCCCATATCTTGCAACCATTTTAATGACGCATAAAGAGGGCTTTTATTAAGTGCTAGTACCTTTTCTTTATACTCAGTACTTATAATTATTCCCGCTTCATTGGACTCAATATTGAAAAAACCTTCTATCTTTTCAATGATACTACTTTTAAGCATTTCAAAAGCCATTGAAAAAATTGAAGCCATAATTATGTTCGACCTCAAAGTTTCTGGGTGTAGTATTTTTTCCCAAGATACTACAATTTTTTCATTCATGTTCAATTCCAATAAAACTTAACGCCTCATTTAGAGACTGAAAATAGCTGGTCAAAATAAGCGACGAAGGAGAAAAAACTAACTATTTTTTGTCCTTTTAAATGACTTGTTAAGTTTCATCACTTATAATAACTTTAATTAAAGACCATTTTAACGTACTGGTAATAGCATGACAACTAGAATACTAACTGAGGCAGCTGCAAGTATTAGCGAGCTTAAAGCAAACCCAATGAAAGTTGCATTAAGTGCTCACGGAGAACCTATTGCAGTGTTAAACCGAAACGAACCTGCATTTTATTGCGTACCTGCTGAAACATATGAATTTATGATGGATCATATGGAAGATTTGGAACTACTTACTATTGTTGAACAGAGAAAAAATGAGCCTAGCATTAAGGTTAATTTACATGACTTATGAGTTAGAGTTTAAAAAGTCGGCACTTAAAGAATGGAAAAAATTAGGAGCTACAGTTCAAACGCAGTTTAAGAAGAAGCTTGAAAATATTCTAGATAATCCGCATATAGAAAGTGCAAAACTGTCAGGTGGAAATAAACTATATAAGATTAAACTTCGCCAAGCTGGTTACCGGTTAGTTTACGAGGTAAATGATACTATTATTACTGTCACCATAATTTCTGTTGGGAAACGTGATAAAGGAAGAGTATACAAAGTTGCAATGGATCGCATCAATTGAAAAAAACTTAACGCCCTCATCAGGGGCTTTTAAAGCTGGCGTGGCTTTTGCGGTTTTTTTGC
>CAYYNM010000312.1:0-2566 GCA_964472945.1 uncultured Methylomarinum sp.
ACGTTCAATTTGCTTACGTGTGCTTTCATCCAAGTCAGAAGCAAATTGAGCAAATGCTGCCAATTCACGATACTGAGCTAAATCAAGACGAATGCCACCCCCTAATTTTTTAATGATCTTGGTTTGAGCTGCACCACCCACACGCGATACTGACAAACCTGCATTAACCGCTGGACGAATACCCGAGTTGAATAAATCAGACTCTAAAAAGATTTGGCCATCAGTAATCGAAATCACGTTAGTCGGTACGAATGCTGATACATCACCACCTTGCGTTTCAATAATTGGCAATGCAGTTAAAGAACCTGTTTTACCTTTTACTTTGCCGTCAGTTAATTTTTCAACCTCAGCAGCATTAATTCTAGATGCTCTTTCTAATAAACGAGAGTGAATATAGAAAACATCACCAGGATATGCCTCACGACCAGGTGGACGACGAAGCAATAATGACATTTGACGATACGCCCATGCCTGTTTAGTTAAATCATCATAAATAATCAGCGCATCTTCACCTTTATCTCTAAAGTATTCACCCATTGAACAGCCCGTGTAAGGTGCAATGAATTGAAGTGCCGCCGCTTCAGAAGCTGTGGCGGCTACGATAATAGTATGCGCTAAAGCATCATGCTCTTCTAATTTACGTACCACGTTAGCGACAGACGATCTTTTTTGACCGATAGCCACGTAGATACATTTAACGCCAGTACCTTTTTGGTTGATAATGGCATCAATCGCAATGGCTGTTTTACCCGTTTGTCTATCACCAATTATTAACTCACGTTGACCACGACCAACAGGAATCATAGAATCAATTGATTTCAAACCTAACTGCACAGGTTCATCAACTGATTGTCTCGCAATTACACCAGGTGCAATTTTTTCAACAGGTGAAGTTTCAGTTGTTTCAACTGCCCCTTTACCATCAATTGGGTTACCAAGACCATCAACAACACGGCCCAATAACGCTTCACCAACAGGTACTTCTAAAATTTTTCCTGTACATTTGACTGTATCGCCTTCTGTGATATGTTGGTATGCACCAAGTATTACCACACCGACAGAATCTCTTTCTAAGTTAAGTGCCATACCATAAGTGTTTTCTGGAAATTCCAGCATTTCACCCTGCATCGCTTCAGAAAGACCATGTACTCTAACAATACCATCAGTCACACTGACTACGGTACCTTCTGTATGAGCTTCGACAGTAACGTCAAAATTCTCAATCTTCTTTTTAATCAGATCACTGATCTCAGATGGATTTAATTGCATATTTATTTTTACACCCTAATTTAGTAGTCCATAACGGAATGCTAGAGTTTTTTAGCTAACTGTTGAAGCAGGCCTTTAGTGGACCCATCAATTACTGTATCTCCTGCTTTTGCAAGAAAGCCACCAATTAAAGTTTTATCAACTGATGTTGTAATGTGAACTTTTTTGTCCAATTGTTTTTCCAGCACCTTTGCGAATTTATTCTGCTCTTCTTTAGATAAAGCATAAGCGCTAATGACTTCAACATCGACATAACCTTCGTGTTCAGCTTTATAAGACTCATAAAGCTCAGAGATTTGAGGTGCCAATATTAGCCGACCATTTTGAACCAGTAACTTTAGAAAGTTCGCACCATCTTTTGTTAATTGATCCTGACAAATATCTAATAATAATTGAGTCAATTTATCTTGACTTACTTTAGGATTAGCGATAATTGCAGCGACTTCTTTATCTTGTATGACGACAGATAAAAACTCCAGCATATTAGACCATTCATTGGCTGACTTGCTTTCCACTGCTATTTTAAAAACAGCTTCTGCATAAGGTCTCGCCAATGTTGATAATTCACTCATTATACTTACCCTAACTGACTAGAAGCTTTGCTAAGAATATCTTTATGTTTTGCTTTATCAATTTCTGCTTGCAAAATTTGTTCAGCAGCTTTTAGTGCTAATGAAGAAACTTGCTTACGCAAATTTTCTTTTGCGTGTTGCATCTCTTGTTCAATTTGCGATTTTGCTAATTCAATCATTTTTTCACCTTCCCGTTTGGCAGTGTCTTTTGATTCTTCAACAACTTCATTAGCACGCTTTTGCGCGAGAGTAATAATATTAGCAGATTCGGCTTTAGCCTCTTTAAGATAGTTAGCTGCTTTTTTCTTGGCTAACTTGATATCTTCTTCACCCTGTTCAGCGGCAGCAAGGCCTTCAGAAATTTTCTTCTTACGCTCTTCCAGAGCTTCAATTAGCGGTGGCCACACGTACTGCATGGTAAACCATACTAGCAGTGTAAATGTGATCATTTGACCGATCAGAGTAGCATTGATACTCACGGTATTCCCCTTATTGCTATTCTATTGAATGAAAATGACTTATTAACCAGCTGCTGATGTGACTGCAGATAGGAATGGGTTAGCAAATGTAAAGAATAATGCCATACCAACACCAATCATAGTTACCGCATCCAATAGGCCTGCAACGATGAACATTTTTACTTGTAGCATAGGAACTAATTCTGGTTGACGCGCAGCCCCTTCAAGGAATTTACCACCTAACAAACCAAAACCAATCGCTGTACC
>CAYYNM010000313.1:0-2544 GCA_964472945.1 uncultured Methylomarinum sp.
AATGGGGCGGTAATTCATCAGGTGTTAATGTAGCAAATATAGATAATTTGGGTAATGTACATCCAGATACCTTCTGGTGGAATTATAATCTAGGAAATGTAAAAACCAGAGATTTTTCTGCTATATGGCAAGATACAACAGATCCTCTTATGGCAGGACTAAAACAAAGTCCCAGGCCATTAGAAGGACGCTGTAAAGCTTGTACATATCAAAAAATATGTAATGGAAATACAAGGGTAAGGGCGAAACAAGTTTTTGACAACCCTTGGGCAGAAGACCCTGGCTGCTATCTTAAGCAGGATGAAATTATAAATTAGGTTTAATTGCCATTCTCTACAATAGAGTGCAAGTACCCACGTAAAATTAATTTAACAAAAACAACTGTCATTCCTGCGTGCTCTTAGCAGGAATCCATCTGACCTACACAGTAGATTCCCGATAAGAACACTCGGGAATGACGAAAATAAATTGTTAAGTTAATTATGCCTGCCTACTTAATAACCTTGTCTACCTTTATATTGTGATATTTTTTAACCTGTAGTAAATTTAGAGTGTAAAAATAAATCATTATGTTGGAAATTTCCTCAAATGTTTCGATCCCTGATAATGAAATTGAAATTTCAGCTATTCGTGCGCAAGGGGCCGGTGGACAAAATGTAAATAAAGTTTCATCAGCTATTCATTTACGGTTTGATATAAATAACTCATCACTCCCTGATTTTTATAAACAAAGGTTATTAGAGTTAGCAGATAAAAGAATCACTAAAGAGGGAGTAATTGTTATTAAAGCTCAGAACTTTAGGACTCAAGAAAAAAATCGTGATGATGCACTTGAGCGGTTACGGGAAATAATAATATCGGTAACTGTGGTACAAAAAGTAAGACGAGCAACTAAGCCTAGCCGTAATTCTCGAAAAAAGAGAGTAGATAATAAAACTAAACGAGGCAAAACTAAAGCGTTACGAAGTAAAGTTTATGAATAAGTCTATTGCTTAAAATATTTAAGGTAATCACCATAACCTGATGATTGCAGTTTTTCTACCGCAATAAAGCGTAATGCTGCTGAGTTAATGCAATACCTAAGTCCAGTGGGTTGTGGCCCATCTTTAAAAACATGTCCTAAATGTGAGTCTGCATATTTACTACGAATTTCCGTACGAGGGTAGAGTAAATAATAATCCTTTTTTTCAATAATATTTTCAGAGATTAAAGGTTTGCTAAAACTTGGCCAGCCAGTACCTGACTTAAATTTGTCAGTAGATGAAAATAAGGGCTCGCCACTGGCTATATCTACATAAATACCGGCTCTTTTATTATCCCAAAATTCATTATTAAAAGCAGGTTCTGTTGCCCCATGTTGAGTCACTTGATATTGCAGTGTCGAAAGTTTGTTGTGTAATATTTTTTCAGAGGGCTTGCTGTATTTTTGTCGGCTTTTTACAGTAACTTTTAGCTTATCTCCCCAGATTTTAGTTAAATATTGATCTCTACCTGAATTGTAACGGTAGTATTTATAGCGAATCGGATTCTTCTTATAATAATCCTGGTGATATTCTTCAGCAGGGTAAAAATTATTAAAAGCTTTAATCTCTATTGTTAAAGGTTTATCAAAACGCTGTGATGCCTGAAGTTTTTGTTTAGAAAGTTCAGCTTGTTTTTGTTGTTCATTATTATGGTAAAAAACAATGGGACGGTATTGCTGGCCCCGGTCAACAAATTGCCCAGTATTATCTGTTGGGTCAATTTGTCTCCAAAAGGCTTGTAGTAAATCAGTATATTGAATGGTTTTAGGGTCATAATACACTTGTACTGCTTCAACATGTCCTGTGTTACCCGATGAAACTTGTTGGTAGCTGGGGTTAGCCACATCCCCATCACTAAAGCCAGAAATGACTTGATGAATGCCTGGAAGTTTTTCAAAATCTGATTCGACACACCAAAAACAGCCACCTGCAAAAGTTGCAATAGAAAGTTTAGAGGATAATAGTTTTGGTGTAGTTTGTTCAGATTTAGCGCAGGAGGATATTGTAAAAATACTGACTAAAATAATAAAGTGAAAAAAACGAGTCTTCATAACAGCAGAATAATTTTTTATGTAATAGTGTTTCGTTTAGTTTTAACTGTATAAGTTCAATAAATATAAGAGTATTTGAGGTTCTATGCTCAAAAGCATAGTAATAATAATTTTATCTTTACAGATAAAAGTTGTTGGTTGATAATAAATTATGGATAAAAAAACTTTAGCTAAACGACAATGGATTTCTGAGGCTGCTTATTATAAGTCTTTAGAAAAAACTGAAAAAATAAATTCGGAATATAATGATTGGATTGAATCTGAGCAAGAGTATCAGCGTCTTAGCAACAAATATATTAAATCAGGGCTGGTAAGAATTGTTTAGAGGATGGGTCTAGGCTGTCGAAATTATAGCTATAAATCACTTTTAAATTTCCTGGTTTTTGGATATATTTAAAACTCTCCCCACCCAACCCTCCAATGTCATTCGTTTAAGGCTCAGCCATATTCAGTTAAGAAGACAGGAAAAC
>CAYYNM010000314.1:0-2538 GCA_964472945.1 uncultured Methylomarinum sp.
AATACTTTGTCCAAAATGATCAACTAAAGGGTTTCCGGGGTGCAGTGTTAAGCAAGGGGCAAAGTTTTCAGGAATAGGCGTATTAGCTGAATGTGTCATTTTTTTTGAAAAAAGCTTGGGTAATAGATGAGTATGTGGGCCTTGAGGTGTTTTTTCTTGACCGATTACCTGATAAATTTCTATTCGCCCAAGTTTTGAGATAACAACTCGACAGGGGCTTGCCTTTATTATTTCAGTTTTAAGCTTGTCGCTTACTTTTTCATAAGGAATGCCTTCAAATTGACGCAGAAGTTTAATAAGTTCTTTATCTTTTGTTCTAATACAAAAATCAATATTATAGGCATCAATGCCCATATCAAATAGAATAGACTCTGTTTGTGTACTATCGATTGCCTCTTTATCTGCACTTAATTCTGTTAGTGCTTTTCTTCTTGACATACCCGCTTCAGCTTTTGGTAAGCAAAAGGCAACTCCTTGTTGCCAACGCTGTTTATTTTTACTGATGGCTTCATAGGCAATGGGGTATGTGTTATCCGGTATGTTAACCCGAATAGCACCTCGCTTGGTCATCATTGTCAGTTGCTCTGTATTATCAATAATAATAGGTTCTTCTGAGCTATGGTGAAACTCTGCAATGGCACCAAATGAGCCAATACTGAAACCACTACTGGCTTGGTTTAAATGCTGTTCTAATACTGCTTTAATTTTTGAAATGTCTGACATTTTATTTTTTTTGAGTCGTTTTAAGGTTATATTTTTAACAAAGTGCAATAGGGACAACGAGTGCTTGTCCTTCCACTTTGCTAATATGTGCTCTGATATTGAAGCAACAGGCAAGGTTTTCTGCTGAGAGCACTTGTTCAGGCGAGCCTTGTGAAATTATTTTTTTTTCACCCAGCATGACCAATTTCTGACAGTAACGTGCGGCAAGGGTTAAATCATGAATGACACAAACAATTCCCATACCTGATTCGGATAATTGTCGAAATTTATTCATAACCTCTATTTGATGGCCAGGATCAAGGCCTGCAATTGGCTCATCAACAAGTAAAAGCTGAGGTTCAACCGCTAATGCGCGAGATAAAAAGACCCGTGCTCGTTCTCCACCCGATAAAGTATCAATAGTATGCTTGGCAAATTGACTGACATCACAAGCTTGCATCACATGTTGTACTATGTCGCGATCTAATTCTGATGTACCCTGCCATATTTTTCGATGCGGCAAACGTCCAAGCATAACCAAGTTTTCTGCTGTTATAGACCAATGACTTTCGTTACCTTGAGGTAAATAGGCTAGTTTTTGGGCGAGTTGTTTTGGATGATAATCAGATAGGGAAAGGCCCAGAAATTTGACCCTTTTTTTATGCTTAGGCAACATGCCTGCCAGTGCGCGTAATAATGTCGTTTTTCCTGATCCATTGGGGCCAATTAATCCGACAAGCTCACCTTTATCCACACTAAAACCAATATCATCCAAAATAGTCCTGTCACCAAATTTAACAGATAAACCAGTCGCTTCCAGTAATCTCATGGCAAATCCTTTTGGGTTTTCATAATTAACATTAAAAAGAAAGGTGCACCAATTAATGCGGTTAATACCCCTAACTTCAGTTCAGTTCCTGTTGATAACATACGGACAGCAATATCTGCTATCAAGGTTAAGCATGCGCCACCCAGCCCACTGGCGAGTAGTAGTGTGCTAGGTTTATGCCCCACCCAGCGACGCAATAAATGGGGGACAACCAAACCTATAAAGCCAATGGCTCCTGATACAGCTGTCGCTGCCCCAACAGATAAAGCAATGCCTAAAATGATGAGTGTACTGATTCGATTAAGGTTAAACCCCAGGCTTTGGGCAGCCTCTTCCCCTAGGGTTAAAGCATCTAATGCCTTGGCTTGCATCAACAGCAGATACCAGCCAATCAGCATAAAGGGGGCAGATAAGTAAACGTGTTCAAAACTGCGATTTGCAATAGAACCCATTAACCAAAACATAATTTCTAATGCCATAAACGGATTGGGCGCTAAGTTTAAGGTAAGTGATGTTAATGCAGCGGCAAAGCTGCTGACAGCAACACCTGCTAGAATAAGCCGTAAGGTGCTACTGTTTCGTCCCGCCAATAGTTGAATCAAAAAGACAGCCAGTAAAGCCCCAGCAATACCACCTAAGGGTAAAGCAAGAGAGAATAATCCAGATAAGCCAGTGTAAATGGTAATAACAGCTCCTAATGAAGCGGCTGATGACACGCCAATTAAACCGGGTTCTGCCAATGGGTTACGTAAAAAACCTTGTAAAGCAGCTCCCCCCAAGCCTAGCGTTATACCAATCATCATCCCTAATATGGCTCTGGGTAAGCGTATTTCATATAAGATTAAACTGACGGTTGGCTTGCCTTCACCCATCAGAGCGGCAATAAGTTCTTTAGGATCAATACTTGAACTACCGACCAATAAAGAGCCTAAGAAAGACGTAATAGTCAGTAAAATTAATATGCTAAATAATCGCTGTTCTATAATATTATCTGCCACTTTATTTTT
>CAYYNM010000315.1:0-2535 GCA_964472945.1 uncultured Methylomarinum sp.
CGATTATGCAGGAGCAATAATCTGACTAAATCCCCTGTGAAACCAATATCTTGGGATCTGCTATCCGTATTGAAGTCACGGATTCAAGTATAACTAATCGTACTTAATATATTTAAACCTCGGGTCATCTGGAGTTCCTTCTAAAGCCCCCACTTCGCTCCCAGGTTGCCACATAATGACCTGTTCTATTTTATGAGCTAATTCAAAATCCTTATTAGTAATACCTTTTGCTGCGTGATTCATTAGCTTTACAATTACAAAAGCGTAGGAAACCGTTAAATCGGGGTGGTGAAAAGCTGACTCTGCAAGGTGTCCCACGGTATTAACCACCATTAGGGTGGACTTCCACCCACTGGTTTTATATTTACGACGAACCCAGCCTTTTTCTAAGTACCAATGTGGTAACTCATCTGCTAAACGTTGCTCCACCTCTTCGTCACTATATGTTTTATCATGTGTACTTTCTCTCCAACTCATAATACTCACCATACATAAAATTAAAAATACTCAACTATACTTTTATTCAATCACATAAAGGATAAATTAGTTGAATTTGATCAATATCACGACCACTCCCAACTGGAGAGTAAATCGCATAAGAAGCTAACTCCATTGGCGTTTGCTTAGCTACAATTTTTTCCAATGCCGTTAATCGTAACCCTTGCTCCACCAAAAAAATAATATAAGTTTTCCTTAATATCTCTGCCAGTGGCTCTTGCAAGAAATCCAGTCCTATATCTACTGCGGAGCAATAAAGCATAGCATTTAATTCTTCTATAGAAAGAAAATCTTTGCTACTCCATAACATGCCGCCTTGAACAGAATTTTTCAATATCTGCTGCAAAGTATGGCCAATAGGTATAAGCCGTATAGGTTGCCCTGTTAATTGAATAAATAAAAATTCCTGATCTATTTGCTCAGGGGTAAGGGTGGAAATTTCATCCTGGTTTAGACCCGACAATAATAAAAGGATTAATTGCTGTGAATTATTATCTCCATGTTCTAATAATAAACGCATATCCCTTTCAGATATTTTTTTAAATACTGGCTTTGGAGGTAAGCTATTGGGTTTTTCCAGCTCAATCAACTGTACATTCTTTTGTCGCTCAACTTCTCTATTTTGTTGTATAGCACCAAACCAAGTTGCTATAGGCAGAACTTCACTCTCAGGCTGTTCTGACACGGCTTGTTGCACCAGAAACTCTCTAAGCCAAACTGCAAAAAAAGCCAGTATTAATGATGAAATAAAGACAATATATAGCCCTACTTTATAATCAGGGCTTATTGCTTGTAGGTTGATACTTGCCCTCTCAACTACATCCACTTGAGGGTATTTCTCATATTGAGCACTTTGTATTTTTACCAGACGATCCTGTTTTTCTCTCGCCATTAACTCCATTGACTCAAGATCATCCATTAATTTTTTATGCTTTGAAAATAAAGTAGAAAAATTCGCAGCTTTTACTTTATGCTCATTAAGCTGTTTTCTTAGCTTTTCAACAACTTGTTTTGCAGCATAATAATCTTGACTGGCTACAGTCCTGACAATTCCTTTGCCTTTTTTACGAGTCTTATGTATTATTTTTTCCAATTCTTTAATACGCCCAGGGATATATTTCATCGACCCTTTATATTGCAAATAATCACGGGTAAAATGTTTATCAAACTCTGCCATTTGGGCTGTTAATTTACGATACTCTTTTTCCAGATTAGTTAAATTAGTTTGATCATAATCTGGCACCACCTCTTGACCTGATGCTATTGCTTGATTAACAGCATCAAGCTTAGCTTTACTTTTCAGTAACTGCTCATTAGCATCATTAAAGGCCTTGGTTAAGCTTATAAGTGTTGCCGGCAACTCATTTTCTTCTCGAATGATAGAACTAATGTCATGGTCTTTTCTGAACACATCAATTTGCTCTCGGGTGTGATCAATTTTTTTTGTTAATTCAACTAGCTCACCTTTAATCCGTTGCTCTGTGTTGTTGGCTACATTTTTAACATTAGCAGCTCTAGCATCAAGATAAACATCAATCCAGGTATTAATAACCATAGCAAGTAACTCAGGAGGCGAGCCATTGGCTGTCATATTTAGAAGGTTGGTCTGTTTAATTGGCTCTACTTTTAACATATTTCGAATATCAGCCAATGTAAGGTCAGTCAAGTCTAAACCATTATCCTGGGATTTTAACTTGAGCAAAGTCCTTGTTAATAATTCTGCACCTAATAGTTTTTGCTTTTGAATACTGACCTGTTGAAAGTCAACATCACGACTTGCCTGATCTACATCAGTTGCTGCTGATGTCAATAATGTAGCACTGCTTTGATAAACTGCTGGTCTGGAATAGTTAATGCTTACCCCTAAAATAATAGAAATTAAAAAAGTAAGTATAAAAATTTTAACTCTTAAATTTTCCTTATTTTTAAAGCCAGAACCTTTAACCTCAAAGGGTTTATCAGGGTGAAAGAGATACTTTATTTGTGCTTGTTGTTTCATTCTTCCTCCTAGAGTTCAGTATATTCTAAACTATAAAC
>CAYYNM010000316.1:0-2522 GCA_964472945.1 uncultured Methylomarinum sp.
CATCAACCTGTTTTTCCTTAATCCAATGATTTATAGGGTTTCAATTTATCAGTAGCAAACCTTGCGCCTTCGTTTATGATAATCTAGCAGACTTTCTGCTAGAAGCCTTTTTTCGTGGTGGATTCCTGTCAGGTTTCACCATGTTGTAGCATGATTTTTTAAAATATCAACTAAATTTGAAACAATAGGTAAATTATTGGTATTAGGGATTAAAGGACCCCCAGAAATTATTATTTTGTAGGCTGGGTAGAGTGGGCAACGAAACCCAGCTTTTACATCATGCTGGGTTTCGCTATTCGCTCTACCCAGCCTACCATCAACCTGTTTTTCCTTAATCCAATGATTTATAGGGTTTCAATTTATCAGTAGTAAACCTTGCGCCTTCGTTTATGATAATCTAGCAGACTTTCTGCTAGAAGCCTTTTTTCGTGGTGGATTCCTGTCAGGTTTCACCATGTTGTAGCATGATTTTTTAAAATATCAACTAAATTTGAAACAATAGGCAAGCTATTATTTAACGCGCTTAATCGCAGGAAAAAACAATACAAGTAAACTACTGCATAACCAAAAGGTAGAGACAATAGGTAAATTGTTTGTATTAGGGATTAAAGTCCCCCCAGAATTTAGGTTTGTAAGGCCCAAAACACCTTTGGCTTGTCCTTGCCAGGATGCGTCGAAATTATTATTGAATGGGTTGTTATATGCACTACTACTCTCGCTGATAATTCTAATACCTGTATTTTGATTATTATATAAATACGATAAGGCACCGGTAAGTGAGCCTAAACGTAAGTCAAATAAATCATCATGATTTAATAGGCCGTTTTGAAAACCAAACTGTGTAACCTTGGCTGTAAGCAATGTGCCATTAAGGTCTGAAATGCCATCTCCAGTAGTATCAATGGAACCCGAAAGAAGAAAATTAGGTGTATTAGAGTTACCTGTTATAACACTGCCAGAGTTATCCACTTTAAATTCAATATTAAAGCTTTTAGTGTTGTTTATACCTGTCCCCAAGATAGGTGCAAGAATAAAAGGGTCTATAGAAAATAAGCTGCTAGGGTCAGCAGAAAGCTTGATTACCCCATTGTTAGAGTTGTAACTAATACTGGCAGAGCCACTAAAATTAATGGTTGGGAACTTCGGTGACAGCCCAATTAGGGCGGCGTATAAATTGGAAGGTGCTATTAAAGTCGTTATAAGGCATATTGAATAAAAAAAATTCATGGCACTTCCTTAATTTAGGGATATATTTCGTAATCGAATAGAAGGTAAAAGCACAGCCAATGCGCCAGTCCACAACCAAAATGCAGCAGGAATGGGTACAAATACATCAGCAGTCACAGTAGAATGGAGGTAAGTAATACAATTGGTGGAGGTGGAAGAATTACAAATATCAGTCGATAGGTTGCTTAAAAATGGATTTAATAAGCTTTGCACCATGGCGTTGTCTGCATTAGTACCAAAAACCCAGTCCCTCTGAAAAGCAATGGGTTGAGGAGTATTGCCAAATCCTGCACTGTTTGAAATTTTAATTCCACCTTTAACAGGCGTTAGAGCGCTGAAAAGTACATTATCAACAAATTGGCTTAAAGATGCAGGCATATCTTCGTAGTTATCCTGGGTAATTGTCCAGCTAGCATCAAAAAAAGAGCCATAAGTTGAAGCTGTAGTGTTTTGTTGCCAGCCAAATCCCGTGATATTACCCACCCAGCTAAACCCTGGAGTATTTTCTGTTCCATTAGGGATAACGGAATTACCAAAACCAATCGAAACCTTGTTTGCATTATTATTAGAACTGTTAGACCAGTTGCCCGTTGTGCGGTCTATAGCAATCGAAAGCATTAAATCAGGTACATGCTCAGAACTATCAGTATAAGTCTGGGTTAATGTTGAATTACCAGAAGCCGGCCCCTCGTTTAAGGTGGAACTAAAGGAAATAACTTTTAACAAGCCTGTGTTGTTGTCGATAGCATTGTTGTCATAAATTAAATAAGCCTGATTAAGCGTAATATCTGGGTAGGATTGTTGCAGACCCAAAAGTTCAGCTTGAGCGGGTATGGATAAGCCAGTGAGTGTGAGCAGACTGAGCAGACTGAGTAAATTAATTAATGGTCGATTTATCATTGATAAGGATCTCAAATAAAGTTGCTGCGAGTAGTATATAAGTAAGCAATACTCGCGCCATACTGTATATTTTATTTGTATTAAGACATTAATTGAATAACACTCTCAGTCGAGGTTGATAAAGCACTGGTTTTAAAGTGAGTGATTGTTATGTATAAAACGTGTGATATGACATATAAGTGTGTGATATGACTTATATGCTTGTCTTGAAAGATGATCGAAAGAATAGAAGTTAAATACCCAGAAAACCAAATTTCAGCTTAACTTAAGGTAGAGGCAAAGTATGCCTTATACTCGATGTTCCAGTTTTTTTAACTTGAATTTAGAAAACATTAAAAATCATAGAGTAAGTCTAAGCTTGAAACGATTGATAAAATTGTAGGGGCAATCCCTTG
>CAYYNM010000317.1:0-2448 GCA_964472945.1 uncultured Methylomarinum sp.
GTGACGCTAGTTCTAATTCCGCTTTCCTATTAAAGTTCTCCAGCGCTCTGTGTTTAGATGACTCCTTTGCAGCATAGGCAGCAGGTATCGCTAGAACCAACGTTGCCATAAGTCGGAATAAAGCTAACTTCCAGTCAAACCCATTTTCTACTGACACGAATATGGTTAATGCTATAGCCCCTACCATTCCTAGCATTAAAGCTAGTGCGATATTTCGCCATCTATCAGCTGTCTTTTTCTCTTGGTTTGCTATATTTTGATAATTACCTGTAATACCTATGTTTCCGATAACCTGAACTAAGTCAGATGCTTCTTTCTTTTTAATTTCTAAAACTGAAACTATCTCTTCGGCATCTTTGCCATGCTCTTCAATTAGCTTTTTGTGCTCCTCTCTGAACGTATCCCTTAGAATCTCAGTCTTTTTATCATTCTCTTCTATGTTCGCGCTTATTATTTTTGATGAATTCTCTTCCAGAGAAGAAAATCTATTTTTAAACCCATCTATTTCTTTTTCAATTCGTTCATTCTGCTGTTCCACTAAATTCAGTAAATTCCCAAACTGCTGTCCCACATCAGATGATGCTTTAGACACTTCATTAATTTGTGTTTCAAGTGAATTTTTCCTATCTGAAATAACCTCAATTATTCTATTCGCTTGATCCTTGAATGATAAAAGTGATGCGGTAAATGCATCAGCTTCCAATGTTGGCCTAGGGATTGGAAATGCTCCAAGCTGACCTATGAGCGTATCAACGTGGTTGTTTGTATTGTTAAGATGGGCAATGTTATTATTTGACTTATAGGCATTCAGCTCATTAAGGATACTTTGCAAATAGCTATTCACATTATTCAAACTTCCTTGGTTTACAAGGGAAGGTAATACATTTTCCAGACATGACTTTGTATATATATCATCAGTGTTCCCCTATTTTTCGTACTCGTGAGACTAATTGAGCGACCAAGGCATCCATAACCCATACCAAAGACTTTCCCGTCATTATTGCATTTTGAACGGCTCGAATCGTATATGAGCTTATACGTACAATTCTTGACTGAAAAAATAACGGGTTAACAAACCCTCCTCTTTTTTGGGCAATTTGGTCTCTTTTTTCCAGTGCTTTGGTGTATTTTTTATCCGATGGATGAATGAGCTCAGGGTCTTGTATTTTTGAAACTTCCTCAAATACCCGCATTAAATTATAGGTTATTGAGGTGAGGCACATTTGATTTTTTAGTGCGTTGAAATCAGGAGACCAGGCCTTTTTTTCCTTCAAATTGCTTTTACTGTTATTGAACGCTTTCTCAATCGTCCAGCGTTTGAAGTAAAGCATGGCAATCGTTCCCGGATTAATGGATGAAGACAACGTTGTCACAAAGCGGTGAAGCGTTTGTGTTTCCGGGTCACGGTATTCTACGACACTACATTTTATCCCCCCGTTTTCGTAAATGCTATAAGCCTCGACACCGACATTGATTTCACTATTACTATCAAATGAAATGGATTCAAAAAAAGTGGCTGCTGAATTTTCTTTTAAAACTGAAATCATATAATTTTCATGTCTTTTCTGATGATCCCACCAAACGTAATCTGTTACAGCCTTATCGTATACATAGAGGGTTTTTTCTGGCTTATTCGTCTCGCGATTTTGTTTTTCGATGTAATTTCGCAAGACGGGAATTTCTTGAGTTCGTCTTGTTCCGTTAGTCACGCAGCAAAGAGGTTTTAACAGCCCATTTCTGAGGTTCATCGAATAAATAAACCCGGCCGCATACACTTTTCCATTCGCCCCTTTTTCTGTATGACAAGCATGCTCAATAAAATGCCCATCAGCCGCTTCTACGGTATATTGATCAAGCTCCGGGAAATGCTGGAGATAGTTGATCCCGTGCGATGCCAGCATTTCGCAGTGAAGTCTATAGCTTTGTTTTTCGATTGCCTCTAACATGCGCGTGCGCCTTGGTGACTTGAGCGAATTAAAATAAGTTGATAAGGGAAGATCTACGCCATAAATATCGTCTGTCGTTTGTAAAAAATGACGGCCACTATCAACATTGCCAATGCAACGCAATAACCCAAAACGAAGAAAGTCAATATCGCTCATTTCAGGACATGATCGCACCCATAAAGGATAGCGTTCTACTGATAGGGCCATCTCCATGCTTTTATCGCAATGCGCGATAATGTGATCATTTAGAGTAATGTTTTCATTCATGTTAGATCTCCGCTTAATTGTTGCCAAAACGAAAAATCTTGAAAAAAATTGTGCGATTGCAAGTTTTTTTAGTTAATTTAATTTTTATTTTCAGTATAAAGCAGGCGTATCAGAGGCGTTATTTTTGTTTGTAGCATTAGTTTTAAAAAGGGTGAGATGTGGAGTTCATGACCTTAAAAAAAGGGAAGTTAAAGAGATTTTTTAACCCTTGATTCTTTTAATAGGAACACCGATG
>CAYYNM010000318.1:0-2373 GCA_964472945.1 uncultured Methylomarinum sp.
AATGCATGAGCTTGCTCATATTGACTTACATTTTGATGGTGGATTTGACTGGTTTGTAGATGAAAAACTTGATCAGGCCAATCAAGACCCAAAAGAAGAAGATGCGGATAACAGGGCAAGGGAGTCTTTAATTTCTTTAGAGCAATGGAATTCAGCAATATTTAGTTCTTTAAATGATGTTCTTGATTTTGCAAAAGAATTAAAAATTCACCCATGTATTGTAGTCGGCAGACTAAGAAGAGAAGAAGGGGATTACACGTTGTTTGCAAAATCATTGAAAATACCTAAAGTGAGGCATTTCTTTATGGCTTAAATGAAAGAAGAATACACTAATCAGGGTGCGCCAACACCCTGATTAGTGAGGTAAAAGCAAAAGAGAGCACGCTTTTTCTCCTGTGTTTATGCTAATAAACATCTATTAGTCTAGATGAATAAGACAGGTTTGTCCATCTGTGCTCTCCCTAGCGGAGAATAACCCTATGAAAACTTGAAATGGTGGGGGGCAGGTCTTTCATTGCTACATTTAATACGATACCGAAAGACCTAACCCCGCTCTTTGCTGGAAAGTAACACCATTTAGTCTCCATTGAAAAAGGTTCGTGGGTTCAAATTAAACAGTTAGAAGTTCCAGAAGATGGCTTAATGGTTTGGCTCAAGAATTTTGGGTATGTGAAATTATTTCGGACGACTTTGAAAGACCAAATTCGCCACTATATAAGTTCACTACCTGATGAAGAGAAAACAGCCGCTTTTGACCATAAAGCGTTTACTGAACAACATGATAGGCATTGGCAGATTGAGCAATATCATCGAGCAATAAAGCAGGTATGTACCCACGTAAAATTAATTTAACAAAAACAACTGTCATTCCTGCGTGCTCTTAGCAGGAATCCATCTGACCTACACAGTAGATTCCCGATAAGAACACTCGGGAATGACGAAAATAAATTGTTAAGTTAATTATGCCTGTCTACTTATGTAATATTAATCGGTTCCAAGTTCGCAGTAAAGGAGTGATAAATAATTGCTATAGCGTACAGAGGGACTTATTCAAAGAGGTTATTGCTTCATTTATTGAAACCCTTATGCCAAAGATGAATCATTTAAACTCAGATTTTCAATCTGTCGTCAATGCGTAACTTCTAAATAAGTAGGTGTTTTCAACAAGCATTATTTTTTTAAAACTTTTACCACAGCGGCTGTTCTCGTTGGAACTCCCAGTTTTTCAAAAACATGTTCAAGGTGTTTGTTAATGGTTCTGGGACTGGTATCTAATATTAGGCCGACTTCTTTATTTGTTTTGCCGCGTGAAATCCACATAAGAATTTCTGCCTCTCTTGCCGTCAGACCAAAAGTTATTTTTAATGATGCCTGGTTCCATTCTTCATTATTTTTTTCAATAAATAGCATTTGTTCATTGGCTAGTGAACAGCTAACTAATTTAGCAATATAGTTAATTTTTGATTGTTTACCGATAAAATCTATTTTCTCTTTTTGGATTTTGGAAAGAAGCTGGCTGTGTAGAACAGGAGGTAATAGTTCATTATAATAACTTGTAACAGGGCCGATAGAAAAGCAATCGGCAAGTATGCTATCAGCAGTATTTGACAGCCAGGTAATTCGTCCTGAATCATTAAATGTCAGAGCAGCAAACTCAATATGGTTTAATGTTTGTTCAATGCGTATGGTATCCCTTTTCTGGGATAATTGAGCTTCTACTCGAGCTAAAACCTCAGAAGGTCTGATTGGCTTAACGATATAGTCAATAGTGCCTTCTTTAAAGCCTTTTAACAAGTTATCAAGTTCACTTAATCCCGTCATAAAAATAATGGGAATTTTTTTTGTGTTTTGATTTTGCTTAAGTCGGCGACAAGTTTCAAAGCCATCAATACCAGGCATAATAACGTCTAATAAAATAAGGTCGGGTTGTAAGTGTTCAATTTATTCAAGAGCAGATATACCATCTGTTGCGACTAAAATACGATAGCCGTATTTTGATAACATATCAGAAAGCACAGATAAATTAGCGGGTGTATCATCAATGATTAGAATGGTTTCGGTGGCTAAATTTGTATCAGATAGCATAATAAAATGGGGGAATATTTTTGTTCATCTAACTTTTATCCAGATTGGTTACTAGTAGTTTTTTTATTTCAGCAATACGAAACTCACTTGCTAATAAATTGATGCGTTTAGAAAAGGCCTGATAACAGGGTTCGCTTATAACTAATTCATTGAGTTGATGCTTTAAACTCAGCAGATCTCCAATTTTTACAAACTGCATAAGCTGGTTGATAATATTCGGTGGAGGGATAATAAATGGGTAGTGGGTCAAACTTGTAGTTTTTTGATATAATGAGATTCTATGCCATG
>CAYYNM010000319.1:0-2370 GCA_964472945.1 uncultured Methylomarinum sp.
TCTAAAAGACGAGTGACTTCATTATTATTATTTTCTATACCTTCAAAATTATCTACAATTTGTGCTTGGATAGCGGGAGAAGTTTGCCATGGCTCATCAATATGGGTAAGGGCCATAAGCATACATTTATGGATAATTTCATGAGGTAAGCTTATTTTACTATAACTAGGTAAATGGCTATATTGCTCGGCTCCCTTACCTTGCACCAACCATAGGCCAACGTTGCATTCAGTATGTGACTGTCTAATTGCGTCAGCAGCTGCTGAATGACTTCCTGTTTCAACCATACGATAACCCTGTTGAACAAAGATCATTTGATGGACTTTAGCTAAGGCAATCTCAGCAACCATTTGTGTATAGGTAACTTTATTATAAGTTTCCATAGATATATCACTGACCTCAGATATATTATGCTCAAACTCACTAATGGCCATTTTAGATTCATCTGTCATATTAGCCATACTATCCGTATCATCAACAATTGTTTTAGTCGCTTTAGAAAATTTAGCAATTGTTTGGTTGATCTTTTCAGTGGCATTCTTGGTATTTTCAGCTAAAGTCCTTACCTCATCGGCAACAACAGCAAAGCCACGCCCGTGTTCGCCTGCTCTGGCAGCCTCAATGGCCGCATTAAGTGCTAACAAATTAGTTTGATCAGCAATTTTTGCAATCAATGAGGTGACATCTGTAATTTCTTTGCTACTCTCATTAAGGTCTGTTGATGAACCTTTCATTACATCAATTTTTTCAATAATTTGAGTTAATTTACTAATAACAGTACCCAAAGATGCTTTGCTGTCAATTGCAATATTTGAAGCCTGGCTCGATATGGTTTCAACCTGAGCCATTTGACCGGTAATTGTTGTTAAGTCATTTTGAGTACGATGTAAACTGGTTAATAAATTTTCAGTTTTCATCTGGCCTAGCTGTGAAAATAATTCATCTTTAATACTGTTGAAATGATTTTCTTTCATCCCAAGCAGTGAGGTATCAATGCTACTTAAGCCTTCAGAAAATAGGCCGTTAAGACCTTTTGGCTGAGTCATTCGGTAAAATTGGTGGTTTTGTGCCGATTGAAAACAAGTGTCCACTTCTCGCATATAGGTTTCAAGTTGGTCTAAAGCCTCATTAAAATTCCAGGCAATATCATATAATTCGGCTGACTTGGGTACGTTGCTAATACGGTACTCAAGCTTACCTTTCTTAATTTGAGACGATAAATGATATAAAGAGCCAATAATTCTAATTTCAAGCTTTGTCTGTTTAAAATAAAAAAACAAGAAAATCAAAGCTAATACGATAGGGATTAGTAAAAATGGGTCAAAACCAGTTTGTAGTATTGAATAGGCGGTTGATACGACTAAGGTCGAAAATAACAACCAAACGGTATTATTGCTATTAAAGCGAAAGAATGAATTCACGATAATCTTTTCCTGTAGGTTCAATGATATCAGTTAAAACTTTAGTGCCTGCTGCAATTGCATCACGCGTACCCGCTTGTTTTTCAGCTGCCAACATATCTTGGTAAATGGATGAAATAATTTTTAGCTTTTCTGGGTCTGGCTTACGGCGAACGGAAAAAAAACCTGATATTTCTTTGTTTTTTCCGTAACTGGGGGTGACATTCGCAAATACCCAATAATAATCACCATTAGCAGATATATTCTTTACATAACCAAAAAACTCATCACCCGATTTAATGGTTTTCCAAAGTAGATGAAAGACAGCACGCGGCATATCAGGGTGACGAACAATATTATGTTGTTGGCCTAATAATTCGGGTTCTGAATAACCAGAAAATTCAATAAATATGCGGTTACAGTAAGTTAAGCGGCCTTTGGCATCTGTTTTGGAAACAATAAAGTCATCATCTCGCATAACTATTTCATTGTTTGTTGGGGTTATATTTTTTTTCATTTATAAATCTAAGTGACCAATTTTAAATATGCTTAATAGTTAGGGTAGTCTTTTAAATATACTCTTTCAAGGATATAAATAATAATTTTTAGGAAACTTTTAATAGAAATGACAGTCTGCTATATAACTTGTATAATAAACGAGTTCTTGGGGGCGACTTGGCTTCGACGTGGGTAGCAAAACCTTGAGTGCATGCCGTAGACAGTACACTACGTAAAACCTACTGAAATATAAGTATTCGCAAATGACGAAAACTACTCAATGGCTCTAGCTGCTTAAACACAGCACCATTCCTCTGACTATATGTGCTTATGCGTGTAGAGTACTTCGGTACATTCAGAGGTCATCTCACATAAGATCGCGCTAGGACTTTGTTCGGAGTCCAAAACGTTAAATTAATCGAAATCGCTGATAACTTTCTTGGCTCGTCGGGTAATTATTAGCTAAACTAAA
>CAYYNM010000320.1:0-2322 GCA_964472945.1 uncultured Methylomarinum sp.
ATAAATCTGACCGCCTAAAGGCGGTGGTTTTAACCTTCAATCGAGACGAATAAAGAGAAAATTACTTCTACAGAAATATTAGTGATAGCAAATAAAGTCTTGACTTAGCGTTTACTCTAAGTTGTAGGATTATTGCTCTACACATATTACAAATGGAGCATTAAGTGAATAATAGGCGTTTTGAAGAAGGTTTAAAAAAACTTAAAGAAATTGATGGTGAAGCTGGAGAAAAAGTAATTGAGAGCTTGGCTTCAATTGCACCAGACTTGGCAAAATACACTATTGAGTTTCCCTTTGGTGATATTTATCAGCGCTCTGGACTTGATTTAAAAACTAGAGAGTTGGCTACCATTTCTGCTTTAACTGCATTAGGTAATTGCCAGCCACAGCTAAATGTTCATATAAATGGAGCATTAAATGTTGGTTGTAAACCTATTGAAATTACAGAGGTAATAATACAAATGGCCGTTTATGCTGGTTTTCCTGCATCATTAAATAGTATGTTCATAGCTAAGGATGTTTTTATTGAGCGTGGAATGATAAAAGCCTAACAAACTCATCCAGCGGACAGTCAAAAGGTTCACGATTTTTGCTGTCGCAAAAAGTCGCGCCCCTTTTGCCTGCCGCTGATGAGGGCGTTAGATCTTAAAGGCAGACATGGGAAGTTATACGGAAAAGTTGAAAAGCAGGGTTCTTAACAAAGGATTGAAAATTGGATTCTGTGTTATTTGTGGGGTTCATGGGAAACTTTCTAGAGATCATGTTCCACCAAGAATGTGTAACAATTTAACTGACTATGAACTAAAAACATTTCCTTTCCCCGAAAGCCAGAAAAGGAAAGGGGCCACATCTCAAGGTGGAACACATTTCAGAACATTATGTAAAAAATGCAATAGTGAAAGGCTTGGGCTAAAATATGATCCTGACTTAGTAAATTTGTCGAATGAAATTACTGGCTTGGTATTAGGTGCAAAAAATAAGATAATTGTACTTCCGAAAAGTATTTACTCACTAATCAAGCCTCAACGCGTAGCTAGGTCAATTGTTGGTCACGTTTTATCAGCAGTTTCTGTAAAAGAAACTAAAGATGGCCTAATTTCAGCTCCACTACCAGATGCGTTACGAGAATATTTTCTTGATGATTCATTATCTTTACCGCCAAAATTGCATATTTACTATTGGGTGTATCCTTCTAGGAAGCAGGTAATAATTAAAGGAGCTGGAAAAATATCAATGCATGGTGGTGGAGTTGTACTAGGTCATATTATAAAATTCTTACCTCTTGGATTTTGGTTGATATGGGAAAAACCAAACAATTTTAATACTAATTTGCATGAGCTAGTTCCACAAAGGGATATGGGAATAGATGAAACATACAAAATGCCAATAAATTTATACGAAATACCTGTGCTAAATTTTCCTGAAGCTCCAGCAGATCATGAAGCTGTCTTCGTGGATAGCCATAGCAGTAGCATAGGGTTACCAAAAAAATGATCTAACAAACTCATCCAGAAGGACTTTCAGAAGGTTCACGATTTTTTGCATCCGCAAAAATCGCGCCCCTTCTGAAAGCCCCTGATGAGGGCGTTAGGCATAAAAATGAGAAGGTACAATGTTACGTAAAATATTCGCAATTATAATATTACTTAGTATCTTATATTTTTTAGGTGGCTGGGTTGCTGTTCAGTTTAATCTTTTTGAAAAAGATGTTTATCTTAGTTTCGCTGGTATTGTTGGTGCTCTTGCTTCAATAGCCGGGCTACTCTCTTTTGTAAATCCACCATTAACTAAGAATGATCTAAAAGAGCTTGAACTAGAGCAACTCAAATCTTTAACAAAAACATCAGAAGAGCTTGCAGATTTAGAAGAAACACGAAGCAACACAAGAACTGAAATTGATGAACTGGAAATAAAAAAACAAGAAATGGAGTTTCTTGTAAAAAAAGCAAGCATGTCGTTATTCCTGCAAGAACAATATAGAAAACATGAAGAAACTATCACTGATTATGTAGAAGATAACAAACAAATAAAAAATAGCCTTATAGAAATGTGCGAAATAAAAGAAAAACTTCATGCATTGAATGAAGAAATAGAAAGCAGCCCGCATGTAGAGTTACTAAACTCAATAGTAAACTCTTCCAGAGAAAGGCATTTAGGCTATGATGATGTAATAAAAGATATGCCACCATTTACAAGAATGTTGTTTGTAATATCAAGAGATATAAACAAAGCCATTCTCGATATAGTTAAGGTTATACTCAAATAAATGCCTAACAAACTCATCCAGCGGGACTTTCAGAAGGTTCACGATTTTTGCATCCG
>CAYYNM010000321.1:0-2316 GCA_964472945.1 uncultured Methylomarinum sp.
GGAATCAATAGCTTGTGTTCTGTGCCGTAGTGAAGTCACGGATTCAGGTATTAATGAAGAGTATGATAAGGGACCCGTTTTTGCACAACAAATAGTTGAAGTGGTTAAAGGGGAAACGGCTGAATCACTTAAAGTAAAAGTTCAAGCAATTGAAGGAGAGCTTTATTTGCAGAGTATTAAAAAATTATAGATAAGAGTTTGCTACATTTTTGAAGCAGGTATGATATTTTAATTGTTCGATTCATTTTTAATTTTAAAATATTATGACTCTTTTACATATTTTATTACTTGCCTTATTATTAACATTTAATTCAATTGCTCTGGCTGAATGTCAAAATCAGCGAGTAAAAGTTCAGGTCTTGGGTTCTGGTGGGCCTGAATTAACTGATGGTAGGGCCTCAAGTTCTTATCTGGTTTGGTTGGACGGCAAAGGGATTGTTTTAATGGATACAGGGTCAGGGAGTAGTCTAATTTATGAAAAAACTATGGCTCAGTTAAATGATTTACAAGTGATTTTATTTAGTCATTTTCATGTTGACCATAGCGCAAGTTTTCCTGCTTATATTAAAGGGGCTTATTTTACTAATCGTACTAAAGATCTACAAGTATTTGGACCTGAAGGTAATCACTTAATGCCTTCAGCTACTGAGTTTGTTAATAGGTCTGTGGGTGAAAGCGGTGTGTTTTCTTATTTGCAAAGTTACGTTTCAGCCACAAAAAAAAGTAAGTATAAAATTATCACCCAAAATATTAGTCTAGCTAAACATAAACAACAGAATGTCTACCAGTCTAAAGACTATGCACTATTTGCAATACCAGTCCATCATGGCCCATTACCTGCTTTAGCATGGCGTATTAATGTGGCAGGATGTTCGATAAGCTATTCTGGTGATATGAACAACCAGTTCCAAACCTTAGCTGGGTTAGCGAAAGGAAGTGATATTTTAATTGCTCATAATGCAGTGCCTGAATCACAACAAGGTGCTGGACGGAAGTTGCATATGCCACCCTCAGAAATCGGAAAAATAGCTCAACAGGCAAAAGTTAAAAAGCTGGTTTTGTCACATAGAATGAGCCGTACTTTAGGGAGTGAGCAAGAAACATTAGCTATTATTAAAAAATATTATAAAGGCCCTGTTTTTTTTGCAAATGATATGCAAATTTTTAATGTGGGTAGGATTTAATTGTTAGGAATAAATACGAAACTAATAGTGGGGCACTGGCTTTAGCCAGTTCTTGCTATGAAGAATGCAGGTTAAAATCAGCACTTCACAACGCTGTTACTAAGCCCCTGTATCTTATTGAGTATCTATAGATACTTTTATTATTGATTTTTTTCAACTTTAAGCAAAATTCTATTTCTTTTCTGGCTTGTGGAGTAAGAAAGAGATAAGTTTCTAGTGCTTGCTGTTTGGCTTTGTTCATTTACAGCTCCAATTTCGACCCACTCCCCTAAGTTTACTCTTATTGTCGTATGGCTATGTTGATAGCTAATTTCGCCATTGTTCTTTATTTGATCAGACCAAGGGCTTATATCTAGGGTGACTTGTTTGCCTGATAGGTGAGGTGTTACCAAAAAACCTGTTGAAACATCAATATACTGAGTATCTTTTGTAATAGCAGAATAACCATTTGGGGATTGGTAAATGCTGATATTATTGATGGGATGAATTTTTCCTGTTTTTATAAAAGCTGATTTTCCATCAAGTGTTTGTATTTGCTGCTGGTTTTCCGCATGGTTTAGCCTTTCTGTGTCAGCAAAATATCCTCGCAAGCGGGTTGAAAATTTGTTTTGGTTTGATAAGGGTGAGCCGGATTTTATATAAGCTAAAGCATTAAGTGAATCGGCTGTTTTAGAGCGGCTTTGTATTACAGTAATTGTTAGGTTGTTTAAGCGTCTATCAAGCTGCTCAATTAATTTCTTTAGTTCTTTTTGTCTTGCGGCTGTTGCTTTAATAATAAGACTAGAACGATTGGGAATAACACGTTCTGAATTTTCAAGAATAGGGCCGATAATAGATTGAATATCAGAGGCTAAACGGTTATGAAGGGGTAATACTTTTATAATTTGTTCATCGGCAATATTAACAGCACTATAAAAAGTCACTAAGAAAATAAGGAGTATTTTAAACATTGTTATACCAGAATATAATAAATTTATTTGGCGGTACAAGTAAGTACTTGTGCATAATTATTCTAACATTTTTGATTTTAAAATTTGGTGAAGGATGGGCAAAGGGGCTTTATCCCGTGCCCATCAAATGTCATACACATAAAGATGGGCACGTCGTTCATCCTTTGCCCATCCTACAAAAT
>CAYYNM010000322.1:0-2280 GCA_964472945.1 uncultured Methylomarinum sp.
TTTGGAGCGGTAGTTCAGTTGGTTAGAATACCGGCCTGTCACGCCGGGGGTCGCGGGTTCGAGTCCCGTCCGCTCCGCCAAATTTAAAAGCTCCGAACCTAACAGGTTTGGGGCTTTTTTTTTGCTTAAAAATGTATTTATTAGTTTAGCTTCTAGTGTTATCGTAGGTTTAGTGTCAGGTATTTCACCTTTTGTATTTAATTATTCGTATCAAATTTGTTTTAAGGATTATCTATGCTGTTAAAGATTAGAGAAAAATCACAAGGTGTTTTTGCCTGGATCATTTTGTTGTTAATTTGTGTCCCCTTCGCTTTATGGGGAATTCAAAATTACGTAGGAGGAGCTAGTGAAGCGGCTATTGTTAAAGTCGGTGGAACAGAGTTTTTCCAACAAGATTTAAATCGAGCTTATTCTCAGTTTAGTCAGAACTTGCAAGGTGCTAATTTTGATGAAAAAATGGTTAAAAAACAAGCATTAGATAAACTGATCAAAGATGAGGTTCTATTACAATATGTAAATGCAGAGGGCTTAGTCGTAACTGACCAGTCTGCTAAAGACTTTATTAAAGGGTTGGAATATTTCAAAACTGGTGGAAAATTTAATAAAAAACAGTATAAATCAATGCTGTCATCTCAAAGAATGGCACCTAGTGAGTTTGTGGCTAAAATTAAAAAAGCCTTGGTAATGGAGCAATTTCAACGTGCTATTGTAGATAGTGAATTTGTGACCGAAAAAGACTTGCAAAGTTTCTTTAAAATTCAAAATCAGAAGCGTCAAGTAGAGCTTGTAACTGTTGATTTAGAAAAAACAACTGAACAACCAGCAGTAGAAGAAATTGAAGCGTACTACCAGCAAAATCAGAACTCTTTTTTAACAAATGAAAAGGTTGTTATTGAGTTTGTAGAATTATCACTGGATGAGTTGGCAAAACAGATTAAGCCATCAGAAGAGCAGTTAGCTACTTATTATGATGAACAAAAAGACCTATATACAACTAAAGAACGTAGAAGAATTAGTCATATATTATTTGCATTTAATAAAGATGCAGGAAGTGATCATGTTCAATTAGAGCGTGCTTTAAAAGCAAAAGCTGAATTGGCAAATAAAGATTTTGCTGTTTTAGCTGCTGAGGTTTCTGATGATAAGTTAACGGCTACAAAAGGAGGGGACTTAGGATTATTTAATATAGGCGTTATGGATAAGGCTTTTGAAGATGCAGCAAGCTCGTTAAAGTTAAATCAAGTATCTGAACCTGTAAAATCAGCATTCGGGTATCATTTAATAAAAGTGACAGAGCTTGAACCCGCTAAAATAAAATCGTTTGATGAGGTTAAAGATCAGTTAACCCTTGCTTACCAAAGAGCGGAAGCTGAAAGTAACTTTTATGAGCAGGGGGAGACATTAACTGAACTTAGTTATGAGAATCCCGATAGCCTACAAGCAGTTTCGGATACTTTGGGAGTAAAAATAGTAAAATCAAACTTATTTAGCAGAAACTCTAAAGTAATAGCTAGTAACACTAAGGATATCACCTCTCAACAAACAATTATTGATGCTGCGTTTTCTGAAGATGTTTTAAAAGGTGAAAACAGTCCTGTTATTGAATTAGGTGATGATAAGCTGGTCGTCTTGAGAATGACTGAACACCAACCATCGGAAGTTAGGTCTTTGGAAAGTGTTAAACCAGTCATTGTTGCCAAACTTCGAGCTGATAAAGCAAGAAAAGTTGCAGCAGAAAAAGCAGAAGCAATGAAGGTTGCTGTCAATGGTGGGAAAGCCTTAACAACAGTTGCGAAACAATACGGTCTTAAAGTAAAAAAATTATCTGGATTAGGCCGTTCTAATGGTGATTTGCCATGGCAGGTAAATCAGGCTATTTTTAAAGCTGCAAAACCTGCGGATGGTAAGCCTGTCGTAGTTATCGTTAATGATGTAAGCGGTGGAAAAACAGTTATCAGCTTACTTTCAGTTACCGAAGGGGTAATGACAGATAGCGATAAAGCAAAGAAAGAACTGGCAGAAACTAATTTAGCAAAGGCATTTGGGCAGGCTGATTTTAATGCAACACTAAACAGTCTTCAAGATAAGGCTAAAATAGTCGTAAAAAATGTAACTGAATGATATTTCAGTTACATTATTCTTAAATATAGGACCAGTAAGTAATGGGGTATATAGTTCGCGCGGTCACGACTGCGGATTTCTAACTGCTGAATTTTTGCCGATAGCTGCGTTGCTCTACCTCCTGCATAAGCAACATGGATGTAGTGAATGCAGATTTGC
>CAYYNM010000323.1:0-2257 GCA_964472945.1 uncultured Methylomarinum sp.
AAAGTTGAATTTGGTGTGGATATTCATGCTTAACTACAAATTCGACCCACTACCTTCGAGTTATAAGTAGACAGGCATAATTAACTTAACAATTTATTTTCGTCATTCCTGAGTGTTCTTATCGGGAATCTACTGTGTAGGTCAGATGGATTCCTGCTAAGAGCACGCAGGAATGACAGTTGTTTTTGTTAAATTAATTTTACGTGGGTACTTACTACAGCTGGACGTTTTTTCAAGGGGAACTTACTCCTACTTTACATCATTATTTTGTGCGAAGAAAATTTTTTACCCCCTTTTCTATCCTGTTGATTTAATGAGGCTAAATTAAATACTCTGAATCGCTGGCACCTTATGTCAATTAACCTATACCTTTTAAATAATCTCTCACCATATAAAATGCTGCAATTGACCTAGCTTCAGTACACTCTCCTGTAGCTAGTAAACCCTCAATATTATCCAATTTCCAGGGGATAACGTCTAATTCTTCAGGTTCATCCCCCAGTAATTTTTCCTTATATAAGTCCTGGGCAATAACAACATCAATCATGTGTTCCAGGTATGAAGGGGCGATAGATAAAGATGTTAAGTGATGCAATTGCCTGGCACCATAACCAACCTCTTCTTTTAGCTCTCTATTGGCCGCATTTAAAAGACTTTCACCTGCGTCAATTTTACCTTTGGGAAAGCCTAGTTCATACCTGTTTACCCCTGCAGAATATTCTCTTATTAATAATACAGTTTCATTATCAAGTATGGGGGCAATTAATACAGCACCGTTAGATTTACTTCGGGTTAAACGTTCATATTGGCGTTGCTGACCATTATTGAAGGTAATGTCCATGGATTCAATACAAAACAGCTTGGTTTGAGCAATAATCTGTTTGTTCGATATTATTGGCTTTTCAGTCATATTGATTGTCTGGTCAGTGGTTGTTTTTTGATCATTTATTCTGCAGTTTTTAATAATTCCCAAACAGGTAAAATCAAATCATTACATTGCTTTTCAAAATTATCATTTAACAACTCTGAGAAGTCATCAATATTTTGATACAGTAATTGTAATGAGCGATCAAAACTAATTTCTTTTTCTAATTTATCTTTAGCTATATTAATTGCCGGTATTTTTGCACGTTTACTGCTCTTTAGTTTTAATACTTGTTGTACATAAGCAAAACTTGCTTCAGTAAAAAATATATCAGCTTGCTGTTGCCCTTGTATATATAGCTCAATTAATTTTCCCAGTGTTTGCTGTTGTTGCCCAGCCATAAATAAAAGGCAACTATCCGTACTGAGTAAACAGGTATTTTGTGGGGATAGCTGGTTAATCATTAAATGATGCAACCAAGCTTGCATAAAGTCTTTACCTTTTAAGCTGGCATAGCGATAAAGCAGACTGCCATTTTGGTATAGGTTACTTAAATTTCCTACTAAACGATAGTTATCTATAAATAAATCAATAGCTTGATCAGATTTTTTTGAGCCAATATTTTGCTCCTTGATAAAATTTGCAAATTCTAGTATTTGCTGTTGCTGACTGTTATATTTAAGTGTCCCTGCAACACCAGAAAGCCAGCGGCCTTGGGCTTTTAATTTAGCTAATGAAAAAGAGGTTCCCTTCAGCTCATGCTCAATCCACTGCTGATTAATATGGTATGACTCTAACATATCTAAAGCAAAGGGTTCACGCTCTTCAATTTCTTTACCGGTATCAGTCAAGCGAATACCTAATTGCTTGTTTAAAAAGTAATGTTGAGGCTGTCTAAAAAAAGCGAATAAATCATTAATTTCTATTATTTCCAAGGGGTTAACATCTAATTTACCTTGCCACCAGTTTTCAGGCTTTGGCTTATCAGCAGATAAAGCCAGCATGGTTTCGTAGTCTGTTTGTGAAAAGCTAAAATGCTCTGAATGTTCAGTAAAATAACGTTGGCTAAAAGCTTGTAAAGGATGCTTTGTAATAACACCTTCCATTTTATAGCTATCTTCTAACACATCTAATAATTCACTGGTTACAACGGAAGGGGGAATATCTTCATTGTGATGAATTGATAAGCCAATATAAGTAATGATTATTTGTTGCCGTGCAGAAAGTAAGACTTCTAAAAATTGATAGCGGTCATCAGCCCTGCGTGAGCGGTCGCCTTGTCTAAAGTTCTGACCGACTAAATCAAAAGTAGGGTGACGGTCAACTTTTGGAAACTCACCTTCGTTTAACCCTAATAAAGCAATTACTTTAAAGGGAATTGAGCGCATCGGT
>CAYYNM010000324.1:0-2245 GCA_964472945.1 uncultured Methylomarinum sp.
GTTGCTGTGATAATTTGACGGTCTATCTTATCTATAATCATCAGGCTTCCAGTTTTAACCCTACAAAATATTCTTTTATTTTAGGCATGTTGACAACCGTTAGAGCTGTTTTCTGTTCAATCTCTTTAATAACTTCAGTTTGTCTTTGTGGCTTATCCGTTGCTATAACAAACCACATGTTAAGCACATGGTTTCTTGCATAATTATGTGCAACTTCAGGCATTGCATTAATAATACTTGCAACCTGTTCAAACCGTTGTTCAGGTACATTTATTGCCGCTAAAGTTAATGCGCCTCCCATTTCTTCAGCATGATACATTGGGCCAAATCGTGAAAGTATTCCTGTTGCCAACAGGTCTTTAATCCGTTCAATTAACGCCGATTCTGTTAACCCCAATTCTGCGGCAACGACTCGATAAGGTGACTCACATATTGGAAAGCCATCTTGTAAATGGTTAATGATTTTTTTGTCTATTTCATCCATCTGATAAAGCACTTTCTTTTGTTGTTATTGCTTTATAAAGTGCTCCCCTTTGCTTAAAGCATTTCTGACTAAATAGCACCTCACGATTAAATTGCAGTAAACCGCAAGACTCCGTTAAATATTCTAATTGTTGCAACACTTTTTCCCTATTTTTACCATGAATCATGCAATAGAGATTATAAGGCCATTGTTCACCACGCCTAGGGCGTAGATAGCAAAGGTTAACAAAACTGAATTGACTGACATGTCCTGCAATTTGTGTAACCAGGTAATCGGGGACATCAAAAACCACCATGGCATTAGAGCAATACCCTAGTTTTCGATGGTTAACGATAACTCCCAAGCGTTTAATCAGACCCCGTTGTTTAAGTCGGCTTATACGAACAATCACCTCATCTTCTGTGATATCAAGCTGTTGTCCGATTAAGGCATAGGGTCTTGATACGGTTGCTAAGCCATCTTGTAATGCAACTATTAATTGGCGATCAATACGGTCAATCATCAAATTCCATCTCAAAGCCTAAATTGATAAAATAATCTTCTAATAGTGGCAACTGCATCGCTTTAAAGCCTGTTTCACTTTCTATCGATTCAATCACTGATTGCAAGTCTTCATCATCCTGTGCAATCAATACAAACCAAAGGTTAAATCGATTTTCTCTTTCGTAATTATGATTGACTTCAGGGTGTAGACTAACAATATCAGCAACAGCTTGTAATTCATCTTTTGGAACAGCCATTGCCACTAAGGTACTCACACCAATATGGTTGGGCGCAATGACTGAGCCAATACGACTAATAAATTGTTGGTTCGATAAATAATCAAATGCAGACAGAATATCTTCTTCAGAAACACCTAGTAATGAAGCTATATCTTTATAAGGTGTAGGAGATAAAGGGAAATCTTGCTGGTAGTCGTTGAGCAACTGCTTATGAATAGTCGTCAACATGATTACAAACCCATTTTATGCGCACGGGAACTAAAAAAAATACCACTGGGTTTTTCCGCAGGTAAACGTTTTAGTTCCTTAAATGTTTCCGTATCATAAATAACCAATTGATTATCATCACGTACCGAAACCCAAACTACTTCTCCTCTGGGTGTAAATTCTATATGTAAAACAGCTTTACCTGGTGTTAAAGACTTAATAACGTTGAAATCTTTAGCATCAATTATTTGTAGCTGTTGATTATCTGGAAAAGCAAAATTCACCCAGATATGTCTGCCATCAGGCCTTGCCATAACAAATACAGGTTGCCCAGCTACGGGAATACGCTTAACTAATTTCCACTGTCGTTTGTCTATCACTAATACTTCATGCTGCCCGATTGCAGGGATCAACATAAAGTCGCCAGCTATTGCCCAGCCCTCCAGGTGAGGCATTTTATAGACGGGGAGTTTTTCATCCTCTTTACCATAATCAGGCAAAATTCGTTTAACGCCCGCCTCAATATCCCATAGATCTAATAAAGCTAAGCCCTGCTCACCAAATAAGCCCGCAATATAATATCGTCCATCGGGTGTTAATAAGGCATCGTAAGGTTGTTTACCCACTTCTTTAAACTTTTTAACGGTTGGTTTTTTAGGGTTGTTAACATTGACCAGCCAAATTTCACCCGCATCAAACAAGCTAAACACAAAATGTTGATTTGGCGCATCAACTAAACCGACTACTTTTGATAGTTTGTTATCACCAAATACGGCTGGAATTTCTGCAAGCAGCTCCAATGTTTCAGTAGAAAATATTTTGATTCCACCCG
>CAYYNM010000325.1:0-2218 GCA_964472945.1 uncultured Methylomarinum sp.
ATTTCAATTAATTCTTGTTGCTGAATTCCTGCCTATTCTCAGACCAGTTGATAACATTTTTTAGGTAGTATTCCATCAATAATATTGAGATTATGAAGTGCCATAACCGCTTCATACTCTCCATATTTTATTTTAGCTCAAATATCCTTATTCAAACTCGCTAACTTTTCCTTATGATACTCCTCAATAGTCAAATTCCGTAACATAGAGTTTTTACCGCCTTCGTTATGTACTAAGTTAACACTTTTCACATAATTTTCAATGACATGAATTTTCTGCAAGGGGGTGACAATTAATAATTGTAAATTCAGCTTACTAAATAATTCCAAACCATAACGTGCCGAATCATCAGAGCCTCGCCCAAATGCTTCATCAATCATCACAAAACGGAAACTTTTTGATCGACTTTCTCCCCATTCTAAACCAAATTGATACGCTAAGGCGGAAGCTAAAATCGTATAAGCCAGCTTTTCTTTTTGACCACCCGATTTACCGGCGGAATCTGAATAATATTCTTTTTCCTGGTTATCTTCGCGCCAGCGTTCCGAGGCGGAAAATAAAAACCAGTTTCTAACATCTGTGACTTTACGTGTCCATTTTTTATCCACTTCTGTTAAGCCTTCTCTACCACTAAAACGATCAATCAGTTTTTTAACTTGATGAAATTTACTTTCATCATATAAGTCATCTTCACCGCCTAAAGTATCCGACAAGCAAGCCCGTAAATCTTGCTGAAAAGCTCTAATATCGATATCTTTGCTACGCTCGGACACTAAGGTAATATAAGTCCCAGTATTGTAATCAATCGCATTGAGAGATAGGTTTATTTTTTCTAATTTCTCTTCTATTTCCTGACGTTCTTTATCCAGATTAGCCTGAAACATGGCGATTTTCTGAATCGTGCCTTCTTTAAGCATTTGATGAAAGCGTTTTTCATGTCGAGGTAAGTCTTCTTGTTCCAACTTCTCTAACATTTCAGCAAATTCAAAAGCAGAAGCTAGCGAGACATCCAGATCACGACTTTCCAGGGTATATTTAGTTTTATAAGCTAACATTTGCGATAAGACTTTGTCATTTAAACGCTGTATCTTTTGTGCTTCAGCATTTAATTGGTTTTGTATCCATTTACGCATCACACTACAATGATCACTGGCATTAGCAATACTTAATGTAACCTCGGGCAAAGCCTTAGGCTGCATTAATTTTAACTTGGGAAAGCTAAACTCTCGCTCCTGACTATCAACTTGACTAACCATCAATTCATTGATTTGTAATTGCTGTTTATCCTCCTCAATTTGTGCTTCTAATTTACCGCCGTCTTTAGTTAACCCACTGATTTTTTCTTCCAGCACAATCAATTGAGCAATACTTTGTTCTAATTGTTGCTGTAGATGTTTTAAAATATCGGACTGTTGCTCAATCTGCTTTTTTTCATCCAGCAGTTTATCAACCTTTAAACTCACTGTTTTCCAGTCTATATTTTCAAATTGCTCAATATTAAGTAAATCACGGGCTTTATCCCGTTGACTGGTGAGCCGTTTAAACTGTTTATCCAGCTCAGCTAATTGAGTGACACACGCCAACCCTTCATTTTGAACCGTTTGCAAGGTTTGCTGTAAAGCAGAAATTTTAGCTTTATTATCCCAACCCAAAATAAATCTTGACCGATCATTAATCGCATGACGGTCATCTTTCTCATGCCGGGATGCACCGCTTTTAACCTGACCTTGAGGGGTAATGGCTTTTGGCTGATGCCTAAAGTCTGTTAAAGAATCTGCACAATAATAATCAAAGCGTTTGGCAATTTCTTTAACCAGCCAGTCATAAAATACGCTGTCATTTTTAATCCGTATTTTATGAAATAATGAGTTCGCTAGTGGGGTTTCAAAGCGTTCAATTTGCTGAGAATTAACTCTAAAATAAACCAAACGTCCTTTTAAATAAGTTTTCTCGACATAGTGGGCAACTTTTTCATAATGAACTTCTGAAACTAACAAACTTAAACCAAAATTATGCATCACTCGTTCAATAGCACCTTCCCAGATTTGCTCTGTTTCATCCACTTTTAATAACTCGCCAATAAACGGTAACTCGTCTGCTGCCACCCCAATAGTTTCTGCCATTTGCTGGCGAATACGCAAATTATTTAACGGAATATTACTTTGTCGTTTTTTTAATGAACTGATTTCCTCTTGTAATTGTAGTTGCTGTTTTTTAT
>CAYYNM010000326.1:0-2216 GCA_964472945.1 uncultured Methylomarinum sp.
GTGGAATCAATAGCTTGTGTTCTGTGCCGTAGTGAAGTCACGGATTCAGGTTATATAAAGATGCGCTTCGTCCCTTAACTCACCCTACATTAGGATAGTGGCTTGTGGGAGAACCAGATTTTTTTAATTAACTAAAAATTCTGTAAAAAACACATCCCTAAATCCATCACTATTAGCTCGTTTATCCAATGCTTTTATTATCGCTTTTTTAGTTTCTTGCCTTAAAGCTTCCCTTTGCTCCATTGTTTGCAATCCAGTTGAAGAGCGGCCACTATAAAGCATAATTAATTCATTTCTTAGTGCGGGTAAATGTTTTTTAACTTTTTCAATATATTTTTCACCTTCAACCATTAATTGCACATTAATGACCAAATACTTTCCAGGCCTTTCTAAATTAACGGTAAACTTAGGTGTCATTGCTATATATTCAATAACAGGCTCTGCTCCCTCATCATCTCCAGCATAAGCCGTATTAAAAAAAAGAAAAAAACTTAAACATAACATTAAAATTCGCATACACTCTCCTACCTTATTTATTGATATTAAATTTTCACTATGACAAAACAAGCTATTGGTCCTGTAATGATTGATGTAGAGGGTTTTACACTTACTACAGCCGAGAAACAGAAAATAAATCACCCCAATACAGGTGCTGTCATATTGTTCTCACGTAATTATAGTTCACCAGAGCAAATTGAAAAGTTAATCACTGAAATACGTTATGCGCGTAATGGCAATATTCTTATTGCCGTTGATCAAGAGGGCGGTAGAGTTCAACGTTTTAAAACGGGGTTTACTCGCCTGCCCCCTGCATCCAGCTATGCAGAATCACCAAAATTAGCAGAATCAGCCGGCTGGTTAATGGCCGCAGAACTACTTGCTGTTGGTGTAGATTTTAGTTTTGCACCGGTACTTGATATTGATTGTGGTGTAAGTGAAATTATAGGCAACCGTTCATTTTCTCAAGATTCTACACTTGCAACTCAGTTAGCCAGTCGTTTTAGAAAAGGAATGAATAAAGCAGGAATGGCCGCTACAGGCAAACATTTTCCAGGACATGGAGCGGTTGCTTTAGACTCTCATTTAACACTACCTGTTGATAACAGAGATTTATCAGCTATCCGTGAAAAAGATTTTCAACCCTTTAAACAATTAATAACAGAAGGCCTGGAGGCTATTATGCCTGCACATGTTGTTTATCCAAAAGTTGATTCACTCCCTGCAGGTTTTTCTTCTAAATGGATACAAAATTTCCTACGTACCGAACTTAATTTTAAGGGTGTGGTATTTAGTGATGACTTAAGTATGGAGGGTGCAGCATCAATAGGCGATTTTACCCAACGCGCCAAATTAGCAATGGAGGCAGGTTGTGATATGGTTTTAGTTTGCAATAATCCCACTGCAACCGAAGAAGTTTTGGCTAGTATTCCCATTAGCACCAACACCTTAAGAGAGCAGAGGTTAAAAAGTATGGTAGGAAAACCCCGATTTTCACGGCAACAGCTTATGCAATCAGATAAATGGTTGAAAATTTCAACAAAAATAAACTCAATAAATTCTAATGCTTAAAGAAATTACTAGCATTCAGGCAACTGCCGATTTGCTATACAGTGAGTCAGATATTGAATTAGCTATTGATAAAATGGCAAGAGAAATCAATACCCAACTACAAGATAAAGACCCAGTGATTCTTTGTGTAATGAATGGTGGCGTTGTGGTGGTGGGAAAGCTGTTGCCTCGTTTAACTTTCCCCTGTACTTTTGATGCCATCAATGCAAGTCGTTATGGAAGTGAAATATCGGGGGGTAAAATTAAATGGCTACAAAAACCAGAAATAGACCTTAATAATAGAACCGTATTGATTGTTGATGATATTCTTGATCAAGGCTTTACCCTTGAAGCCATTATTAATTATTGTCAACAACAAGGGGCCTCATCTATCTATAGTGCTGTATTGGTTAATAAAATATTAGTTGATTCAAAACCTGTAAAAGCTGATTTTATTGCCCTTGAAGTTGAAAACCGTTATTTATTTGGTTACGGCATGGACTATAAAGGTTACTTAAGAAATGCTGCCGGTATTTATGCCTGTAAAGAAGAGTAAGAGTTTAAGTCAAGCTATCAAGTCATTTGTAGGGCGGACTTTAGTCCGCAATAACTTATACCTGAATCCGTGACTTCACTACAGCACAGAACACAAGCTATTGATTCCACAG
>CAYYNM010000327.1:0-2177 GCA_964472945.1 uncultured Methylomarinum sp.
TGTCGTTTTTTTAATGAACTGATTTCCTCTTGTAATTGTAGTTGCTGTTTTTTATGCTCATTAATGCTAATCGTGGTATCAATTTTTTGTTTATCAAGCTCTGTTTGTTTAGTTTCAATAAGCTGCTGCCTGTGTTCAGCTTGCAAGCGGTTATCATGAAAACTATCACTATCCGTTGCCAAGTTTAAATCAAGTTGTTCACAAAAACTCTGATAGCGCGTTGCTTGCTGTTTTTTTGACTGTTGAATAGTTTCTAAACGACTGACCTCAAGGCTAATCTCATCGAGTCGCCTGCCACCATTATCTTCAATACTTTGTTTTAACTGATGCTGAGCAATACGTGATTCATTTAGTTCAGTATTTTGACGCGCTAAGCGTTTTTGCTGTTTTACTAATTCAGCTTCTCGCTTTTCAATCCGTAGGCCAAGTAACTCAGTTTTATGTTGCGCAAAAAAAGCATCCAGTGCTTCACGGCAACGTGTTTTCTCATTATGTTGCTGCTCATTGCTTTGATAAGTGGCATAGTCCGCTAACATAGGCTTTAATAAACTTAACTGATCCTTAGCCTTTAATACCGCTTCATGCGCACGGTTTAGGTTATCAAATTCCCGACAGATAGAACCGATACGCTCCTGTACAGGAGGAGCTTCCAGCATGTGAGTACGCACAAATTCAGTCAGATTACCCACCGCTTTCATGGAAACGGTTTGGTACAATAACTCTAAAGCTTGTTCACTTTGTATGCCTAATCGACGGCGAAATTCGGCTGAGTAGTCTTTAAAGGAATCAAATAACTGTAAATGATTTCTACGCTTTAAACGTTTTTTTAAATCCAGAATATCATGTCCAAACTGAGAAAAATGTTCGGCAATACTTAATGGCTCAGTACTTAAACAATAAAATCGAGCGGGTTGATTTTGGTCTTCTTTACACCAGAAAACTTGAGCAATCGTGACATGCGTGTCATAGCCTGGGTTATAAAAATATCCCAATAAAACGCTATAGTTATTGTTATCTCTTAATGCAACTTGTTTAGCCGATAAGTTTTCAGCATCCTTTTCACTCTTATAATGACCGCGTACATAAGAATTTAAATTCCGCTCTTTGCCTTCAGCACCTGCTGCTTTGTTATAAGTAATTTTTTGGCTGGGAACTAATAAAGTCGTTAATGCATCTACCACTGTGGATTTACCTGAACCAATATCTCCCGTTAATAAGGCATTTTCACCCTCTGGTAATATTTTCCAGATATGCTTATCAAAAGTCCCCCAGTTTAATAACTCAAAGCGCTGTAATCTAAAGCCAACCCGCTGATTGTTATTGATAAATTCCATTTCAATCTGTTGATTTTGCATGTTCTTTATAGGTTTCTAATTTTTGGTTAAAATCTGCTGTCCAATCAGCATCCACTAAAGCAATAATAATGCGCTGAATTTCCAGGTTTTCATTATCATTTTTTAACTTGCGTAAAAAACCCAGTTCAGTCACTTTATTAATTGTGGCATTAATTGATGCGGCAATTTGCGCTTCATTACTTTTTTCTGGCATAAACACTCGCATGGTATTCAGCAATTCATCTCGCGACACAATCACGCGCATTTCTGCCCCCGAACTATCCGCTTCGGCCATTTTTTTACGTAATAATACACAAAGTAAACTAATCGGGTAACTGAGTGGTCTACGCGCAATTAATCGAGGTAAAGGCTCTTTTTCATCTTCATCAGGAATAACCTGAGTCAACCAGGCATAGCCTTCTGTATCATCAATTTCTAAATTTAGCCCAATCACTTTTACATAGTCTAAAGCTTGCGCTTGCAGTTCGAGTAAATCATTCCATAATTGAGGGTGCTGAGTTCTGAATAAGATGCCCTTTAGTAAGTGGATAATAACGGGGGCGATGCTGGGTTGGTGTTCTATTTCGTCTGTCATAGGGTATAAAAAAATAGCTTGTAGTCTTTAAACTTGATAATCACTTAATAGCGCAATATTGCCGAAGTCTTTAGCTTTCTGATAATATTTTTTATCTGCAGTCACTAAGGTCACACCCTGTTTTAAAGCAACCGCATGATATAAAGTATCAAATAAATGATGATTCAATTTAATCGCCAACTCGCTCGCTAATTGATAGGTTTCCGGGTTATTTTGTATTGTAAATTCAAGAACATCCAATAATTGAA
>CAYYNM010000328.1:0-2150 GCA_964472945.1 uncultured Methylomarinum sp.
TTTTTGGTAACGAATATTTTCAATACCATTAAGTACCATAAAATGCTTTCCTTTTGCTCGGGATATTAAAGTAACCCCAGATTGCCTGGCCATATCTAAACCCATTTGCGTAGCACCTGATCGAGACAATAGAATGGGAATCCCCATTTGAGAAATCTTAATAACCATTTCTGAAGTTAAACGCCCCGTCGTATAAAAAATTTTATTATGTCCTGAAATTTGATTTAACCACATATAGCCTGCAATTGAATCTACAGCATTATGCCTGCCCACATCTTCAATAAAGAAATCAATTTCACTGCCAGAACATAAAGCACATCCATGTACTGCACCCGCTTTTTTATACACTTCATTATGCGAACGTAAAGAATTTAATAATGCATAAATTGTTGATTGCTTAATTAACAAGGTAGGAACTGTAATATTTTTTAACTTATCCATTAACCGGCCAAAGACTGTGCCTTGTCCACAACCTGTAGTCACTGTTCTTTGCTCCATTTGTTTGGAAAAATCAGCTGTTTGTTTTTTTGTAACTACCGCAACAGCCTCAGTCTCCCAATCAACCTGAACAATTTTAATTTCATCAATATAATCAAAAAACCCCTGATTTTTTAAATAGCCCAATGTTAATAATTCCGGGTGAGTTCCCATAGTCATTAATGTAACAATCTCTTGCTTATCTACATATAAGGTTAATGCTCTTTCACCCACTAATTCCAGCTGTCTTTCTGTTCCTGTTTCATCAAAACCAATAACGGTTTTAGAAAAACCTAAACCCGCATTTGAAATTTTGGGTTTATTCAAATTAGTCATACTTGCTACTCTCCAAAGCATTTAACTCAGATAATGTATTAATATTTAAAAACACATCAGCTGATTGACTAAAATCAACTTTAATTAGATTATGTTTTTTCAACCATAAATCAATTTTACGGTCACCTTGCTGTAAATAACTGCTTAAACTCATTTGTAAGGACGTTTTTAAGGCTAAAAATACAGGATGAATACGTTCACCATCAAAAGCAACGGCAATATCAGCATTATTTTCAATTAAGCTGCTAATAAGTCGAGTCAAGTGCTTTGCTGTTATTAAAGGGGAATCACAAGGCATCACGCATAAAATTTCAGTTTCAGCATTAATCATAGCAGACAACATACCGGCCAAAGGCCCATCAAAACTATTGTTTTGGTCCGAAATCACTTGATAACCCAATTGGCTATACTCAGAAATATTTCGATTGGCATTAATAAATACAGTGGATGCTACTTGAACCATTGCATCCACAGCATAACTTACCATAGGTCTGTTATGATAATTAATTAAACCTTTATCCTGATTATTCATTCGACGGGCCAAACCACCCGCCAAAACTACACCAGTTACCTTGTTTTTATTATTTATCATGTTAAACCTGTACTCAATTAAAAAAATATTAATAATCTTAATTTTACCCTTTATTACTGGCTGTGTAACAGTACCCTCCTCCTCCACCGAAGAAATTATCCATTATTATCAGGCTGAGAGTAAAAAACCTTATGATGATATATTGGCAGAACTGGAAATTGCTATAGCAGAACACAACTTTCGTATTACAGGACACAGCCGTGTAGGAAAAGTAATTAGAGATAGAGGAACAAAAGACTTTCCTGAATATGATACCGTACAGTTTTGCAATTTAACCCATGCAAAAACCCTACTACAACTGTCTCCACATGCTGTTAGTTATATGCCATGTAATGTGGTTATCTATCAGTTTAATGGTATAACAATTATTAAAACACATTTATTACCCGTGAATACTGATAATAATAAGCTTAATAAATTTTCTAAAAAAATAAACAGCAAACTCAGGCAAATTGTTGATTTTGCAGCTGATGAATAAGTATGCCTAATGGTGTGAGTGAAAAGGCTCCTTGTCCAGAATTGAGTACTTATTTAAAAGTATCTCAAACCTTTTTAAAGGTAGTGGTTTAGAGTCAGTTTCTGGTTTTCTAAACGAAGACTTCTTTAATTCTTTGATTGTGACAGTGTTTTGTTTCTATTGACAAGATCTCTCTAGTTATAAATTATTGCCTCCATTCCTTCAAAACCATACTTAGTTTCCAAACTGCCAGTCCTGTACGGCTGTGAACGTAGGGGCAATCCCTTG
>CAYYNM010000329.1:0-2144 GCA_964472945.1 uncultured Methylomarinum sp.
TTAAAATTTTCCATAATCCTTATGCGCTTATTTGTGTCAAGTGATGTGGACGTTATACCGTCTTAAACTACGAGGAGTAAAGCAATGAGATTTAACCGAGCGTTGTATTTTTTTATATCACTTTGTGCTTTAGCAGGCTCAAGTACATATGCGGATAGCCTTTCCATAAAAACCGAAAGCAGAGCAGAATGTAATCATTTGTGTTCAGACTTAATTTTTGACTGTAATTCTGGTGTATGGACAAGTACTGGATGGTGTATTATTAGCACAGACCAAGCGCCAACGGTTAACTCAGGATTGGCTATAAAAACACCAACTGATCGAGAATGCCAGGAGTTATTAGGTTTTTGGAGGCAAGATGGATGGTGCATTATAGGGGAAATAGACTCGACTCTTTCAGGAAAATGGAATTGGAATGTTACTTGCCCCAATGGGGTTACTGCGAATGGTAATTTTACGATTCTGTCTGTTCAACCAAATGGTTCTTTTAAAGGGAAGCTCCAACATGGCAGCACTGTAAATCCAATTTATGGTAGAGAAGCACAAAATCAACTTTGGTTCAAACGGGAGTTAAACCCCCATCGAGTTCAAAAGTGGACTACGAAATCGCTTAGTTCAACACGTATGACAGGCTCCTTGACTGACCCGACGTACCAAACATGCAACTTTGCAGCTAAACATCAATAATTATAATTGAAATATTACCTATTTGGTATAACGAATAAGGTTAGATTGTGATCGCGAAGCGCAGAATAACTGAGAATAACTGGTGGAATAACTGGGGTCAGATACAAATTAAATGCTAGGGCATCTTTCAATGTCACATTGAAAGATGAAGCACATTAAAACCTAACGAATAAGGTTAGATTGTGATCGCGAAGCGAACCACAATCTGAACCGGTTGTTGGACAAGCCCGAGGTATATGGAGAATTAAATTACGAGAAATATATTTTGGAATGGCTCTTGACAAGCAAGAAATATATGCTATTTAGAAAATAGCTTTTTGAGAAGGTTGATTTTAAATAATTACTAAGTATATTAATAGGTTGGAATAATAATTTAAGAAACAGTAGTTTCCGTAACATATTGCATTATTTATAATTTTGAATCATTCATGTTAATCCTATGCTATTTTTGGACTTATTTCCATTTTTTATAGCAAATTGACATAGGGGATGAAAGAGAAGCCAATCGATAAACATTAAAAACTTTAATCTGTTATTTTTTTGTTAATGGAGTCTTTTTTACTAAGAAACAAGGTAATATTTTATTTAGGCTACGGACTTGTTCTTTTCTCCGCGCTAGCGGCTTCGTCCAACTAGCATAACTAGAACTAGCATAACTAGGGTCAGGTACAAGTTAAATATTGCGTATCTTTTTACGCCATCCAACAGGTCTTCCTACTTTTTGGGGCTTTAGTCTTCTACCAGTTAATTTTTCAATCTCATCCTTAAAACGGTCAGAACCAATTGCCATCCCTTTATTGGTGCTTACTCTGATCTCTTTCAACAAATCACCCTCCACATGACACGAAAATAAGGCTAGATAATTCGTCATCTGTTCACTTTTTATTATCCCCAATCGCAAATATTCAGGATGCGGCGTGCATAACTCAGACATCTTACCTAAAGCATTAACCTGATAACTTGACCAAATATACTCGCATGGATCTTTCACTATCATTGCTCTAACGGGGTTTAATTCAATATATCGATACAGCTCTATTAGATACTTCTCACTTTGAACCAGACACGACTTATAACGTCCTTCCCAAAGTGTCCCGCTCCGTTGATACTGATAATTAAAATATTGAACATAACGACGACCTAGCGATTGCATCATTTTACTCACCGCACATTCCTGCTGCGGCGTACAAAGTAGATGAACATGATTCGTCATAAGCACCCAAGCATGAATATCCACAGAATATTGCTTTGAATACTCCTTTAGCCACCTCACATAAGCACTATAATCTTCGAGTGCAGCAAAACAGCACTGCCTATTATTACCTCGCTGAATTACATGAACGGGTATACCAACGGGTGATATTCTTGGAAGACGGGCCATTAATTATTTCAATTTGAGAAGGTTATTTAGTTAAGAGTGAAGTATAGCATTTAATTCGTACCTGACCCCAGTTATT
>CAYYNM010000330.1:0-2132 GCA_964472945.1 uncultured Methylomarinum sp.
CGTTGCTCACTCTACCCAGCCTACAAAATAATAATCTCTTAAGTCAATGGCAGTGGGCTAAAGCCTCCATAAGAGCGTAGGGTGGAAAAGCGATAGCACCCTCCATCAGTATTTTGTAAATCAAGTTGCTTTTCAAAAATGTCGGACAACCGCTCATCCTCATCCAACCTGTGAACCGAAGGTTCTTCGGCTTGAGATTTTATAAAACAATAACTTTAGTTCATAACAGGTGATGTGTTGATAAACTCTTGTATTAATAAAGGATAACTTTTCTGGTAAGCTGACTGATTTGTAAAAACTACATAATATATTTCAGGCGAAGTATCTAGGGTTAAGCGTTTGTATAACTGATATATTTTGGCTAGGTAAGGGCTGTTAGTGCTTAGTCCACCTACCTGATACCACTTGGCTGTTACAATATCAGTTGCCTCCCCCCTTATTCTTGAAGTGTCTACTGATAAAGTGTTTTTATTGACTGGGTTTGTTAATTTTTGTTTACCTTGTTGTATAAAGTGCCACTGATCCCTATCATCTATATTGACTAATGAGTGTTGTGTATTGATGAGCTCAGCCCCTTGTTCTTCATCCCCAAAAGTAGCTTGGTATAAACCTATAATTGCCCCATTTTTTTTAAAATATTGCAAAGATTTATTAACAGTGCCAACTAATTTTGGTTGCCAACCCCAGTCAGGTTTTGCTGTGTTTAACCATTGACTATTATGTGCGTTTACTGACCAGTCGGGTACGTTTGTTTGGGCTTTATAGTGAGATTGTAATTGGTCTTTAGCCAATGGCCAAAAAGCAAAACAAAGTATGATTGAAAGCATGACTAAGCTGGTTTTTTGCTGTGTATAAGTATTAGCAGGTACTTTAAGCTGTGAAATACTTTCTTTATCCATGTCAGGATCTCGCCAAAAAGAGCCAATATAAAACATGATGAAAATAATAATAGCAAAAAAGATTGCACCATAAATAATATGATCAACACCTGTCGCTAATTTCATACCACTTAAATGACCAATCATAACAATTATATATGCACGCATGCCATTGGCGAAAATAGGCACAATAAGCGAGCATACAATAAAAATTGCACGTTTGTAATTCTTCTTGTAGGTAATATAGGCATAGATAGTGCCTAAAGTTATTGAAGAGATAAGGTATCGTACGCCACTACAAGCTTCTACTACAGACCATTGACCTGATACCAGGGTGAAATGTAAGCCTTCGCGGTAAACACTAAGCCCTGTTAACCGAAGTAAAGCAATCGTAAAATCAGCTGTAAATTGCATCAAATAAGGGAGTAGCTGAGCTTCTCCTACAGGAACCATAAAATATAAAAATAAGATGGGGAAAATAAACTTCTTTATCGTATCGTTTCCAAGGTAAAACCAAAAACTGCCAATTAGCATACCCACTAGAGCTAATTGTTGAATAACCAGTATTTGGGTCATTGCTGCAAATAGCCAAAATACACCATTACATAAAATAAAGGCCAGCCCTAATAAACTGGGTTTTGTTGGTTGTAAAAAGGGGTGTAGGGATTTGTTTTGCCATATTAGCCATATACTAGCGGGAATAACCAAAAAACCATGGGCATAGGTGTCTGAACGCATCCATATTTCAACTAATGACTTCCATGTATCAAAGAATACAAGGATAGAAAGCAGTAATATGGAAACTATATAAACAGGAAAAGTTATTTGATTATTTTTAATAAAGTTCATTGATAAGTTTATAAACTAATTATTATTTTATGGCTCTGAACAAACCACAGCTTATGATTGTAGAGCGGACTTCAGACCGCAATAGTTGATATTAACGGCTTCTATAGCGGACTGAAGTCCGCTCTACATTGTATATAGCTACTTGATTACATAAGCTACAAAAATATTGCTTTTAGCCCTCCCCAGCAAGGGAGGGCTAAGATAAAATGCCGTGTATCCTCTGAATTTAGCTTAAACCTATGGATAATCAGGTTTAATTATGTATTATTTTACAGCAGGAATAATATGCCGAGTTTGTAAAAGCTGTATAACTTTGGCAACACTTTCTTCAAGAGATAGTTTATGAGTATCCACTCTTAACTCAGGATTTGAGGGGGCTTCATAAGGAGAAGATATGCCTGTAAA
>CAYYNM010000331.1:0-2114 GCA_964472945.1 uncultured Methylomarinum sp.
CTAAGCTACATGGATGTAGTGAATGCAGATATTGCAGGAGAAAATATCTGTCCATACAGTCATCCCAACCTTCTCCAGCAGGAGAGGGCTTTAGAGTAGTAAGGGTAACTAGCCTTCCCGTATTTTGTAGGGGCAATCCCTTGTGGTTGCCTGGGTTTAGGTGTTTAGTAGTCCAGCCCCATATTGGCGAACGTTGCTTAAATCATAAAATTAAAGGTATTGAGGGTATTTATAACAGGCATGATTACTTTGAAGAGCGTAAAGCAGCACTTGAATTATGGGCTTCTTTTTTAGATAGCTGTGAAAATAACAAAGATTGGAATGTAACGCCAATTAGAAAAACATCTTAATCAAACTTAAGATATAGGTTTTGAAATCTTACAAGGCCTTACGTGGTAATCAGCTTAATTTTTTCTTGTTGATGATATTCAGATCGACAATTCACCCCATATAAAATATACTATTCACCTTAGGGGTGAACAAATATTAAATAAATAACTCTATACTATAGGCTGTAGTTTGATAGTTGAATTCCGAACAAAGAAACTTGAGAAAGCATATTCAGAATTTAAATATGCATTTAAAGAGTATGGCGACAAAATTGGTAAAAAGTATATTCAGAGAATTAATATTATCAAAACCGTTCAAAGCCTAGATGAGTTAAAAAAATTGCCAGGTCTAAGGTGTCATCCTTTAAAAGGTAGTAGGGCTGGTCAATATGCGGTTAATTTGAATGGTTTTTATAGGCTAATATTCACGGTAAAAGATGGTAAATTAAATATCGTGACGATAGAAGAGGTTAGTAAACATTATGATGATTGAATCACAAATTATATCTGATTTAGCAATACCTCCAGGTGAATACCTAGAGGAAGTGCTTGAAGAAATGGAGTTAAACCAAGCTGAATTAGCCCGTAGAATGGGACGGCCACCTCAAGCTATTAATGAAATAATGAAAGGTGAAAAAGCTATAACCCCTGAAACATCAATACAACTTGAAAAAGTTTTGGGAGTACCTGCTTATATATGGGCTGGTTTAGAGTCAGAATACCGTTTGATTAAAGCAAGTCAAGCCGAAGCAGAGCAAGCAAAAGAAGAAGAAGTTCTTTTAGATGGATTCCCGTACTTAGAACTTTCTAAACTTAGTTTGGTGGAAAAAACACGAGTCCCCTTAACCAAAATCCAAAATCTCAGACGTTTTTTTGGGGTTGCTTCATTATTTAATTTAGAGGGTGTTAAAAAATATAGCCCTGCATTTAGGCAAAGCAGAAATAACGACATTAGTCATGAGTCTTTAGCTACATGGTTAAGGGCTGGTGCTGTAATGGCACAGGATATTGAGTGTGAAAAGTATGCTAAAGATGCATTGCTTTCTAGCCTGGCTGAAATTAGGTCTTTTACCCTTGATGGTGAACCTAGAGTATTTTTTCCAAAGTTAAAACTTATATTACAAAAATGTGGTATTGCTCTTATTGTTATTCCACATTTTAAGAAAACTTATACAACAGGCGCTACTTTTTGGGAGTCTAAAGATAAGGCTGTAATAATGATGTCACTTCGAGGTAGTTGGGCTGATATATTTTGGTTTAGTTTATTCCATGAGTTAGGGCATATTCTTTTGCATAATAAAAGAATAACTTTTCTAGAGAATAGAGCAGCTGATCCTGCATTAAAAAAGCAAGAGAATGAGGCTGATAAATTTGCTCAGAAAACACTGATACCTGCTAAGGCGTTTCAGGGGTTTAAGCAACAACGGGATTTTTCACGCTCTAATATACAATCCTTTGCTGACAGTATTGGAATAGCTCCAGGTGTTGTGACGGGGCGACTGCATCATGATAAGTGTTTGCCTTATACCTTACATACAGAACGTATCAGGTATAAATGGAAATAAAGTGACTTCAACAATACCTTCGCCAAAAATCACTCAGCATTAGCATGAATTTTTCTAATTTCTGCGGCTTAAAAAACTTTATCGCTCATTAAAAACTTCTCTGCATTTAAGCTGAGAGGCTGTGAAAGTATTCTCTTTTTTACCTCCCCCTTTGGAAAAGGGGGGTTGAGGGGGATTTTATAAATAAATAAGGCATTGATATTAAAAGCTTTATCTTTAA
>CAYYNM010000332.1:0-2099 GCA_964472945.1 uncultured Methylomarinum sp.
GCAAGATACGAGCGAAAACGAGTTTTAACTTTCTGGGTTTTGAATTTCGCTGGGGGTTAAGTCGTCGAAAACAGAATTGTCGGACGAGAATTCCGATAATAAAACGAAGTACCTCAAGGGAGAAACAAAGGGCATCACCGGTGAAATTTAAAGTGTGGCTTAAGAAGTATTGTAGACACTACCAAAGACAATACTGTTTGCAATGTTAAATGAATACTTTTCAAATGGCTAAATAGGCACTCACAGCGTGAGCCGTTTTGAAAAGCCCTGTGCGGGTAGTTCCGCATGCAGGGATTTGTGAGGGGCTGTCAGGTAACTGGCTGTCCTACCTCGATCGCGAATATCTTAATAGTCATGTAATTTAACATTCTATCAATCATAAAACCAAAATATGCTGTCAGATAATCGCAAACACCCTAGGTTCTACCCTAATGGACTTACTGCTAGTATTAATATTGTACCGCCACCACCAGATGATAAAATTACTATTGCTGGTACTGTTATTAACATCAGTTACACAGGCATCAAGATAAAACTCAACACCCCTTTAAATACTAATGTAGTAGAAAGTACATTACTTATTAATTTAACTTTACCTGAATCCGGTGTTCCCATCACAATACGAGGAGTAATTAAACATTTAACGGATGCTTCAGAGTGTGGTTTACAATATATCGGAAACGAGCTTGAAGATGAAGTTGATGACTTAATGTTTGAATGTATAAAAATATCAGATAATAGTGTTCAAGAGGACTTAAAATACTACAGCTAACCCAGTAAAACTATAAAATTTTACTGGGTTCTAAATTTACAGCGACCGAGCCCTTAAAAAAGCTTGCTCAGAAATACTTCCCCACTTGGTAACTTGTGTTCTAAATTGAGTCACTGAATCATAAATTTTTTTAGATAGCGCATCTTTAGCCGCCAATTCAAGAACTACTTCCGCTGAAAGTTGTTTTAATGTTTTTAAAACATCATCAGGCAAAGGTAATACTTTCACCTTATGCTTGTTGATTAAAGTATCTAAAGCTTGGTTATTTCGCGCTGTATATTCAGAGATCATATCCATATTGGCGGCTTTACAAGCTGTTAATACAATTTTCTGCAAATCTTTAGGTAGCGCATTAAAAGCCTTTTCATTAATCAAAGCTTCCATCGTTGAACCGGGCTCATGCCAACCCGGATAATAATAATATTTAGCTACTTTATAAAAACCAAAAGCTAAATCATTGTATGGCCCAACCCACTCAGTTGCATCTAATGCACCAGACTGCAAGGAAGTAAATAATTCCCCACCCGGCATATTAACCGTGGTTCCGCCAGCTCGTCTAAGCACCTCACCACCCAAACCTGGCATACGCATTTTCAGCCCTTTTAAATCATCAATCGTTTTTATCTCTCGATTAAACCATCCTGCCATTTGCACACCTGAATTACCCGTTGCCGCAGGAATAATACCAAAAGGTTTATATAACTCACGCCACAGCTCCATACCGCCGCCATAATATAGCCAAGCATTCATTTCCTGTGCGGTTAAGCCAAAGGGGATAGCAGAAAAAAACTGTGCTGCAGGTGCTTTGCCTTTCCAGTAATACGCTCCAGAGTGTCCCATCTCTGCTGTACCATTTGATACCGCATCAAAAACTTCAAAAGCTGGCACCAATTCTTTAGCACCATAAACTTTTACTTTTATCCGACCACCACTCATTTCGGTAATTGTTTTGGCTAACAAATTGGCATTAGTACCCAAGCCAGGAAAGTTTTTAGGCCAGGCAGTGACTATTTTCCATTTAAATTGAGTGCCTGCATTTGCAACATTCGGAGCAATTAGGGCTCCTGCTGCTAAAGAGCCTACTCCTGCTTTTTGTATAAAATCACGCCTTTTCATATTTCAATCCATTTAGTTATTTAGCAAAATACTAAAGCTAGAAAAGGAAAAGAGCAAGGCTGTTTTATGTATTAAGCAAAAATAATACTCAGGTTTCTGTTTTTTAGTTTATCGCAAGCAATATCACCTGATTAATTACTAGCATTTTACAGGTTTTCAGGCATCCTGTTTAAATGCTGCTAAAGGAGAGGGAGCTAAAGAGTTGGAGGGA
>CAYYNM010000333.1:0-2074 GCA_964472945.1 uncultured Methylomarinum sp.
GTTTAATTCGCATACACAACGTCTTTGGATATAAACACTATTTTTATATATGAGCCTGTATTTTTACAATTTTAATTTACGTTCCATAATGTAGCTATTTATGGCTTTTTCTACAGCCTCGTTAGAGCCACATAAAATGAATGAAGAAACTGAAGCAATAGTTAAAGCAATTGAAAGCTTGCAACAGGAAATAAATCCTTTTAAAGATTATATGTTTCCCCTAGTAACCGCTTTCTTTTCTTCATTGCTTGGTGCATTTGTAGCATATTTAACTATCAACCACCAAGATAAAATTAAACTTGAAAAAGAAAGAGTTAATACAATAAATAACTGGATACTCATGGCTGAAGGTGCTATGCAGTCACTTATTTCTATCAAAGGCAATTATCACGACAAACTTTCAAGCAACCCATTTCAAAGAACATTGGTAACTAGAGCATTTATTCATAGCACGAAAAATATTGATAAAAACATATCAGAACTAGCTTTTATAATACCAAAAAAAGATGATAAGAAAGCCTTAGAAACAAAATGGAGGCAACTACCGCGTATAAGAGCAATAATTGAAAACTATAATTTTGTTATAGAGCTATGGAATAAACGAAGTGAACTAGGACGTCCGCTAATAGAAAAAATACTAAAGGACCACTCTAACCTAGCTTATGCTGAGGTGACTCAGGAACAGATATTTAAAAGTGTAAGTCCAGCAGATTTTATTGTTCTAATTGATTTAACAGAAAAGGCAATAAACTTTACTGACGACTTTATTATTGAACTAAATGACTTTATAGCTGAATTCCCTAAAATAGGGAAATCATTAATAAATTCTAAAGCAATTGAAAAACATGGCCCAATTATAACTTACAGAGTTGAAGACAACCCAATACTACTAGACTTAATTAAAAAAGTTCCTGAGGTTGATTATGCAATTCTGGCTCCATTGTTTGGAGTATCTATTGAAGAGGCTAAAAGTGAATTTACTACTGGCTATGAACAATAAAGCTCTAAGTAGCTCCAGCGGACAATTTAAAGCGGCACTTGTTTTGCATTCGCAAAAACGTGCCACTTTAAATTGCCGCTGAGCAAGGCGTTAGGTGAAAAATAATGTCAGATGATAATTCAACATCAATAGTTAATGTTGGAAAACTATCCAAACCCGCAGACACTTTAATTAAAAAAGAGTCCTCTGCTATTGGCGGTGTTTTTGAGCCATGGCAAATAAAGCGTGTTGCAAAAGCAGAAGCAGAAGCAAGTCTTATAAAGGCTGAGAATGAAATCGAAATTACAGACTTACATCGTCGCGCCATGCACAGATTTGTCGAAGAAGAAGCTAATCGACAAGAAAACATGGAAGAAATAACAAAAAAATCATTACCTCATTTGAACGATGAATCAAACCCTGACCAAATGGAAGATGACTGGATTACCAATTTTTTCGAAAAGTCACGGATTATATCTAATGATGAAATGCAAGGCCTTTGGGCGCAGGTGTTGGCAGGAGAGGCAAATTCACCAGGCACTTTTTCGAAAAGGACTGTGAATTTACTAAGTGACCTAGATAAAAAAGATGCAGAAATATTTCAAACGTTATGTAGATTTGGTTGGTTTGTAGGAGGCTTTTCTCCGTTAATTTTTGACTCGCAAGCGGAAATTTATAATAACCTAGGAATTGATTTTGAGTCTTTGTCCCATTTAGATAGTCTAGGTCTCATCCAGTTTAATGGTATCTCAGGTTTCAGCAGGCAAGGCTTACCAAAAACATTTACGGTGTCATATTGTAGCCAACCTTTGACCTTAACAATGCAAAAAGACGCTGATAATGTGCTTTCTATAGGCAAGATTTTGCTCTCACAAGCTGGATTGGAATTAGCTAAAATAGTTCATGCACCTCGGGTAGAAGGTTTTGATGAGTACGTTAAAGAACAGTGGTGCGCGCATATTCCAGAAAAATGAAAACACCTAACAAGCAAGTCAAGATCGCTCATTACCACTCGCTGGGACTTTTAAAAAGCGGCGCTACGCTCTGCTTTTTAAAAGCCCCTTACTTAAGTCGTTGAAGCTGTAGAAAAACCCT
>CAYYNM010000334.1:0-2066 GCA_964472945.1 uncultured Methylomarinum sp.
CTTTCAGTTTAGCTACAAATGCTAAGCTGTAGGGAGAAGGCTCAATGAGTATCAAATCATTCAAACCGACGCCGAAAAGCGGCGCGGTTTAACTCAAACGTTAGCCCCCAAAAGTCATAACCTTAAGGAGTATAGATATGGCAACAAAAAAAAGAGTTTTTATTAGCTTCGACATAGACCATGACGAGGGAACCAAAACTATGCTTGCTGGACAAGCTGACTTACCAGATAGTCCTTTTGATTTTAAAGACGCCTCTGTAAAAAACCACCTTACTGGTGACTGGAAAGATAAAGTCCGACGACGAATGGACAATATTGATGTTGTTATAATACTCTGCGGTACAAATACGCATACTGCAAGTGGTGTTGCTGCGGAACTAACTATTGCAAAAGAAAAGAAAAAATCTTATTTCCTTTTATCAGCATATAAAGACAAAAACTGCACTAAGCCTACATCTGCAACAAGTGGAGACAAACTTTATGACTGGACATGGCCAAACCTCAAGGCACTTATAAATGGTGGCCGATAAAGCTCAATGAAAATATTTGTCATACATAGATTTAATGAAAGATGTAAAGCAAAAGTAAAGCTAAAGGCTATTGCCAAAAGTCTATCAATAGAATTGAAGCCAATATTTTTGAATAGTTCTGGCGGTGATGAGTGGAAACAAAAAGCCATAGAATCATTGGCACAAGTAGAAACAGTAATTGTTTTTAATCCCATGTCTTGTGAACAGTCTGCAAACGCGCAATGGGAAATCGAAAAAGCACAAGAAGCCAATTTAGAAATCATCGAAATCAGTAATGATATTGATAATTCAAATGGCATTCATAGGCTTGAGTCGCTTTATGAGTTAAAAGAAGAATTTGACAGTTGTTTTTCCGAAAATAATAAAGATGCCTTTGAATTATATAAATTAATGATTGAGTCTTCAGAAAGCTTGATTCAAAGAAGACAAAAAACAAATGCTTTCTTTATTACAGCAATAGGTAGTTTACTAGCTATTGCTGGTTTACTTGTGAAAACGGGGGCAATTAGTGCTGGGTCAGTTGGTATATTATATGGATTCTCTGTTGTTGGTATGCTTCTGTGCAATTCATGGAGAAACCTCATTGATAATTATGGGAAACTCAATAAAGCAAAATTCGATGTTATTCTCCGTTTAGAAAAAGATCTTTCAGCTCAAATATATTCCGCAGAATGGGTGTCTCTTGGTAAAGGGTTGCGCCCAAGTAAATATAAATCTTTTACTTCAACTGAAAAAAATGTGCCTTTATTTTTTGGTTTATTAATAGTCGTATTAACATTAACCGCCGTGGCTTGGCAAATATGGGGCTAACAAATAGCTCCAGCGGACAGTTTAAAGCGTCACTTATTTTGCTTACGCAAAAACGTGCCACTTTAAACTGCCGCTGAGCAAGGCGTTATACGTAAATGAAAACAGATCCAAACAAAGAATGGTCTAATTTACACAAACTAGTCAGTGAGGGTAATGCAGAACAATTAAAAAAACAAAAATGCCCATATTGTGGTAACGGGTTATATTTCACATACGTGTCTGGTGAACGACCCGCAATAAAAATTGAATGTAAAAAATGCATAAACAAAATGTGGCTTGATGGTGTATCTAATTTACCACCTTGGGCATCAGCAACAGGAAATACTATTAAATCATGAAGTTCACGTATAACAAGCGCATCAAGTTCATTCGCTCTCGCTTTGGGACTTTTAAAAGCGGTGCTCCGCACGCACTTTTAAAAGCCCCTTATGCTAATCGTTGAAGCTGTAGAAAAACCTTAAGTTGACATAACACTAAAACGTGAGACGATATAAGCGCTTAAAATGATTTAAGCTGAACACGAATATAAATTATCTTGTTTAATTCGCATACACAACGTCTTTGGATATAAACACTATTTTTATATATGAGCTTGTATTTTTACAATTTTAATTTACGTTCCATAATGTAGCTATTTATGGCTTTTTCTACAGTCTCGTTAGCACCCCCAAAGTCAAAATCATATGGCGAAATAGCCATACGTCTGCTATTCTTAATTAATGAGTG
>CAYYNM010000335.1:0-1982 GCA_964472945.1 uncultured Methylomarinum sp.
GGTTTTTAGTATTTTCTGAATTCAAGTTAAAAAAACTGGAACATCGAGTATAAGGAAAACCACCTCTCAGCCAATGGGTTTCCAAATTTTCTGGCATCAGCTCCAACAGAGAAAAAGGGCTTAACTCCAAAAAACGTATCCGTCCAGCAAGTGTTTCTGAAGAATGTTGAATAAGATCGCGAGAAGCAGAGCAGAGTAACAAAAACTGAGCCATTTTTTCACCAGCCCTTTTACGAATATCTACCAAGCCACGTAATAAAGGAAATAAATCAGATGCCCTCTGCACCTCATCAATAATTAATAATTTATTCTTAAAGCGGCGTAAATAACCCTCCGCATCACTTAGTTTTGCTAAATCAGAATCCAATTCTAAATCAAGATAGGCACTCTCTTTTCCAACTAATTGTGATACCTGCAATGCCAGTGTTTTTTTTCCTACTTGTCTCGAACCCAGCAAGGCAACAACAGGCATATTTTGTAGTGCATTAAGTAATTTTTTCTGTAGGCTCCTTATCTTCATTGTTGCATTTTAGATTTTATAACTCTAATTTGCAATATTCATCCCGCCTATTAATTGAGACACGCTATCTCGCCGCATAACAGATGTTATAAAGAAAGACCTTTTCCTTTTTTTGTTCCTTTCTTTTTGTAAAGAATATTGCACTTATTGTTTACACTCTTATAATGATACTCAACATTATATTTTTTAGGTTGGAGTAATTTATATGGCAAACGTATCAGAAAATGTGAATGTTCGGATCACAGGCGAATTACAAAACCACTTGCAACAACAGATAGGTCCTCATGGACTCTATGTCAATGCAAGCGAATATATTCGCTCTCTCATTCGCCAAGACTTGAAAAGCCGTGAAGATGCTTGGTCTTGGTTGCGTGGTAAATTAGAGCCTGCACTGAGAGCAAGTGACGACCAATTTATAACAGTCACTGCTGAAGATGTAATTCATCGCAACAAGAATAAACGTTAATGTCCGGCTATCGATTCTACCCTACGGCTGATGCTAGCCAAGATGAGATTTGGGACTACACCCTCAATGAATGGGGCAAGCAGCAAGCTGAGAAATATATCGTTGAGTTACATTCTCATATAAGTAAACTGGCAAATAATAAGTTATTGTGGCGAAGTTTACCTGCTAATTTAACAGTACCTAGTGACTTATCTCTATCCGTTTATTTTAGCCATTACAATAAGCACTACATCTTCTTTCGTGAATTATCCGATGGTATGATTGGTGTTATGACGATTCTACACGAAACAATGGATATTCCAGTAAGACTTAAAGAAGACCTAAGCAATATTAATGACTGAACAATTACACAATTACGATCCAGCTAATGGATGACTTGGGGTCTACCCTTATCACACCTACTTTGTTCAATTAATGCTCTGGCTAACTGATGGATATTACAACGAAAAAGCTGGGTCTAATCACTCATTCCTTTTCTTCTGTTTTCTAATGATGCATTCGCTCATGCAGAATGGTAACTATCCCCACCTCACCGCTTTCCAAATACTTCCACTCTATGTTCCAGCTTTTAATTGTTGCTTTTGTAAAGTGCTGAAAAACAGGGGGGATAGAGAGAATCCTTTTCTACAGATGCTAGATTCATGGGGTAATGATCAATGTCATTAAGTTACCTGATTACCCATGAGTCTCAGCCACTTTAAAAACACCCTACCAAACCCCCCGTCATTCCTGCATTCTCTTAGCAGGAATCTAACAAACAATAATAGATTCCCGATAAAAGACTTCGGGAATGACGGGGTCTATAGAGAATTGCGAGAACTCTATTCTCATTTGGCTGAGGCTCATGGGTAATCAGGTTAAGTTAAGGAAAAAGAGCTTTTTTTATTCCTCCCTCTCGCACACCGCTTCGCTGCTCCATGCAGTCGCCCCAACCTTCCCCTTATGGTTTTTAGTATTTTCTGAATTCAAGTTAAAAAAACTGGAACATCGAATTAT
>CAYYNM010000336.1:0-1965 GCA_964472945.1 uncultured Methylomarinum sp.
CCTCTCGGCACACCGCTTCGCTGCTCCATGCATTGCTCTACCTCCTGCCTAAGCTTCCCTCTATGGTTTTTAGTATTTTCTGAATTCAAGTTAAAAAAACTGGAACATCGAATTATTAAAGGATTTGATCTCATTTTATAGCAATCATTGCAACCTTATTTCTCGTTCCCATACTCTAGTGCTCCGAGATACTGTTTAATAATGACTTCCCGTATTTTGTAGGGGCAATCCCTTGTGGTTGCCTGGGTTTAGGTGCATAAAAAGGGCAACCACAAGGGATTGCCCCTACAATTTTTCAATCGTTTCAAGCTTAGCCTTCCTCTATGGTTTTTAGTATTTTCTGGATTCAAGTTAAAAAAACTGGAACATCGAGTGTAAAGTATTTTATTTTTAAACTGACCCTAATCTCTATTTAAGGTTGTACTCTTTAGGAGAAATACTAATTAGTCAGAATAACGTCCTTAATTACAATTTTATGAACAAGGGTTTGTTATTTAATATATTAGGATTAATATTAATCCTAGATTTCCATATTTCTTTCCGAATTCAACCGCTGGAGTAAAGCCAACATACCCTACCCTTACAATTGGGATTCTTACACACCCCAAGACAAACGATAATTAAAAGCATTTATCATGCCAATATTGCGTCGCATTAAACGCTCTTAATAATTTTTTATTAAACAACATGATAGCTGGATATCTTTGTATCTCTATTTTCTCTACTGCATTATTTAATTTTTAAAAGTATGTTATATGCCTTATTTTATGGCATATGCCACATCCATACCATTCTGTTTCCTGATTACCCATGAGTTTCAGCTAAATTCGGAGGTTTTCTCTTAGCCCTCCCTTGCTGGGGAGGGTTGGTTGGGGAGAATTAAAATTAATCCCTTTTGTTATCAAAATGGGGTCGGGGCTTGCAATGCCACATTATTGATTGTCTTCACTGGTTTATCCCACATCCCAAGGTTTATTATCCACCCCTGATAAGCCCCGTCTCCCATGAATCACGGTTACGATATAAACATGATTTTCTTGGCGTAAATAATTAATCCGATAACCCTAAAATATCAACTCCCTGACATCAATCCTTTCTTCAGCTTCTGGATCTTCACGGCCAACTTCAGGAGATAAAGGTGTCAGTGCCCTTAGCTAAAAACCTCCATCTGAACATGCCTAATATATACTGTTTCTGTTAGCTCCGTAACTTCCTCAATTGTTTTTATCATATTAAGCACAGTTTGTTTGTGTATTTACTTCAATTTTTCAGCTTCTTCGCCTACTATTTTCCCCTCACTTACCCACTTACAAAAGAGGATTCAAATATACTGGCTTGATAATGCATATCCCTGTGATTTATATATACTTCACGCGGTCACGACTACGGATTTCTAACCACTGAATTTTTACCTATAACTGCGTTGCTGAAACAATTCCGTAGTTTGCTATGCGCCTATTTCATCGTCTCGGCAACTGCTCCTGCGTTGCTCTACCTCCTGCATCCATGCAGTCGTTGCTATCGACAAAAATCAGCAGCTTATAAATTCTGCATCCGTGACCGCGCGAAGTATAATCAGTTCATATTTTTTTATTTAGTAAACATATCCGCTAGTTTCAGAACCGTTACAATTAGAGCTATCATTCCTATTGACCACCTCATATTAGTATTAATGGCCTGACTTATTTTTAATTCTATATTTTTTTCAAAACTATCAAACCGTCCATTTAATCCTGTCTCCAGTAGTTTGAACTCGCCTTTTAAGTCGTTAAATTCTCCTTTTAAACTTGCTACATCTTCTGTTACTTCATTTAATTTTAAGTCTAAATGATTTATGTGATTGTATTGTGACTTTAATAACAGAGTGTTAATATCTTCTTGGTTCAGCCCTTCCCCTTTACTGAACTTTTCTTCTATTTCTTTTATTCTTGGGCTAATCATTTCGATTAGCATATCGTCTACATT
>CAYYNM010000337.1:0-1965 GCA_964472945.1 uncultured Methylomarinum sp.
CCTATGGCTTTTAGTATTTTCTGAATTCAAGTTAAAAAAACTGGAACATCGAGTAAAAGTATTGCAAACTGAAGTCCACCCTACACGTTACTTAGTTTTATTTTAAAACCCACCTAACCTTCTTCAGTAAGGTTATAAGTATAAATAGTCGCACCAATCACAGCTGCTGGCCCCACAACCAAATTTAATAATGGAATAGACAGGCCAAATACAGTTAAACCACCAAAACTAAGTATGCTAAGCCGCCTGGTCTTAGCTTGTTGTTTTTGCTGAGCAAATAACAAGCCTTTATTTTCCAAAGGATAAGCCATAAATTCCAACCCCATCCCCCAGGCACCAAATAATGCCCATAAAAAGGGGGCTATTAAGTTTACCCCTGGAATAACAAATAATATAAGCAGTGGTAACATTCTACTCAATAAGTAAACCATCCGACCTATCTCTGCTAAAATCACCTGACTGACTTTTTGTTCAACAACCGAATTTGACTCTCCTGAGATCAATTCTAATGTTTTAACCGCTAACTGGCTGTAAAAAGGGGCTGCAATTAAGTTAGCAACAACCGTAAAGGTAAAAAAACCAATCACTGAAAAACTAATAAAAAATAACGGCCAGATTAACCATTCCAGCCAATCTAACCACGTTGGAATAAACTGGGCAATTAAATCAGAAATATAAAAATATCCTAAGGCAATGGCTGTACTGTATAAAATAATATTAATCAATACGGGAATTAACAGGTACTTGCGTAACTCTGGCTTAGCCAATAATTTAAACCCTTGAATTAAACAATTAATGGCATAAATAGGACTGGTCGATTTTTCTTTTAAATTTATCATTGTAAATGTTTTACTCCATTTTCTGCTGGCTGTAGAACCACGCCTTTCTCTGTCACAATCGCAGTTATTAAACTGGCAGGTGTCACATCAAAAACGGGGTTCCAGGCACTAACAACTGAACTATCATTGATATAACAAGCCGCTAAAAGTTCATTTTGATTACGTTGTTCAATTTTTATATCCTCGCCTGATTCTATAGCAAAATCTATAGTTGAAACAGGTGCAACAACCATCACTTTAACAGCATGCTGCTTAGCTAAAACAGCTAAAGAATAAGTACCAATTTTATTAGCTACATCACCGTTAGCTGCAATTCTATCTGCACCCACAATGATCCAGTCCAATTTATCAGATTTCATTAACCAGGCGGCGGCTGAATCAGCAATTAAAGTCACTGGAATATTGTCTTGGGCTAATTCCCACACAGTTAGCCGTGCACCTTGCAACCAGGGCCGAGTTTCACCTGCGTAAATTTTATTTAACCCTCGTTTATAAGCACTTCTGATGACACCTAAAGCCGTACCATAACCACCCGTTGCCAATGCACCAGCATTACAATGCGTCATAACGGCTTGCTGCTCACCAAGCAAATCTGCCCCTAACTCACCCATAATTTGATTAGCTTTAATATCGTCGGCATGAATTTGTATTGCCGCCTGTTTAAACATTTGAATTGGATTGTTAGTAGTTTGATCCAATAATTCTTGCATTTTGTCTAATGCCCAAAATAGATTAACTGCTGTAGGGCGAGATTTTGCAAGCTTTTGAATATCGTTTTGAACTTTGTTTTTCCAGTTACCTTCAGCATTAGAATAATGCCGCATAGCAGATAATACTACGCCATAAGCAGCCGCTATTCCAATCGCAGGGGCTCCTCTCACTCTCATGCTAACAATGGCCTCAGCAACACCGGTCGCATCAGAATATTCATCAAACATTATTTGTTCGGGTAGAGCCCGCTGATCTAACACTTTTAAACTCTCCCCTGTCCATTCAAGAGCTTGTACTTTCAGCTCATTCTTTATATTCATTTTTTATCACACATCATTTATATCTGGTTATATTTCCACCTGAATCCGTGACTTCAATACGGATAACAGGGCTCAAGATATTGGTTTTACAGGGG
>CAYYNM010000338.1:0-1833 GCA_964472945.1 uncultured Methylomarinum sp.
AATGAGGTTTTTATTTTTTACAATGAAGTGGGGTTATAGAAAGAAAGGGCAACCACAAGGGATTGCCCCTACAAAAGGGTACTGATTTTAAATAATGTAGCAGCTCTAAGCTAATGATTTTGTTATTCTTAATTTTTTAAATAATTATAAATCATAAAAGTAAAGTAAAGAGCTCTTCAAGTGAAAATTAGAGGGTATTTATGTTTAATTTACATTGCGCTGAATCAGCACCCTTCTTTTATCTCGTTATTTTCCACCAGCAAGACAATATCAGCCAAGTCTTGAAAAATCCCATGTTCCACAACACCGGGCAAGCTATTTAAAATAGCATTTAACCGGTGGCTATTAAGCGAAGCATCAAAATTCATATCTATAATCAAGTTACCAGCTGATGAAATAGCCATCCCTCCATTTCTTGTTAGACGAAGCTCTCCTTTTCCTCCTGCCTGTTCAAGCTGCTGCTTAACTATTTGCCAGGCAAAAGGCATAACTTCAATTGGAATTGAAAATTTCTCCCCGATCTGACTGACTATTTTACTCAAATCAACTAATACTATAAATTGCTTACTTGATCTTGCTAATATCTTTTCCCTTACCAGGTCAGCCCCCTGCCCTTTCAACAGAGTATTATCAGGAGCAACTTCATCCGCGCCATCAACATATAAATCCAGGCTTTGAATATGCTCAATGGCCTTTATAGGTATATTTAAGGTCTGAGCCTTAAGCATACTAACAACAGAACTTGCAACAGTAGTTACTTCTAAACTTTCATGTTTTATTCGATAAGCCAGTGCTTCAATAAAATAGTTTGCAGTAGACCCCGTCCCTAAACCAACCACCATTCCATCTTGAACTTTCTGAGCAGCATATTTTGCTACCCTTTCTTTATCATTCATCCTGTCACCCAAACTATTTTAGAAGAGATTAAAAACCATCCAGAAAAACCAACAATAGGACGGTTACGACTTACAACTGCTGTATTTTTTCTAAAACTGCTTGCGCATGCCCCTCATGAGACACTCCATAGATAGCTTCAGCCAACACACCGTCTTTAGTAATAATAAAAGTAGATCGTAAGATGGCCATTTTTTTCACCCCGTTTTTCTCTTTTTCTTGCCACACACCATAATTTTCACAAACTTCGCCACTTTCATCCGCTAATAAATCCAGCTTTAAGTTAAATTTGTTAATAAAATCAACATGACTAGCACAAGAGTCTTTACTTACCCCAATAACAACAGTGTCTAGTGCTGAAAATTTATCTGCCAATGCAGTAAAGTCATTGGCTTCTATAGTACATCCTGGCGTATCATCTTTTGGATAGAAATATAAAACTACATTTTTCTGACCTTTAAAAGAAGATAATTCAATCAGCTTGGCCTGTTGATTTTTAGAGCAAAATTCTGGCGCAATTTGATTTTTTTCTAACATAAATAATTCCTTAACATAATAATTGAAACAACCTGATTATCACTGAACTTTAAATACATTAAAACCATAATTTTATTGGTCAAATACAACTAGGAGGCTGTCCGAGAATAGAAACCGTCGCGAGGGAAAGCCCTTTTGAGTCAATTTTTTCGTTCATTTGAATATAATAGTTTACGCGTGTAACAAAATGAACGGGGAAAGAAAAAAGGGGGTCAAGTCTTGCAATCATGCTTTATTGCAAGACTTGACCCCCTTTCACTTATGACTGGCAAAAAATGTAAGAAGATAAGTAAGATGAACCTGCACAACAATATGAATTACGTGACCAAAAAACTTTGTAATACCGTGCTAACGACCGCATCACTTGACACAAATAAGCGGACAAGGAATATGGTAAATTTA
>CAYYNM010000339.1:0-1825 GCA_964472945.1 uncultured Methylomarinum sp.
AAACTGGACAAGAATCGCCGAACACTTCGACACCCTGTTCACCACAGAACACAGCATCGACCAACTAAAACAAACCATCTTACAACTCGCAGTCATGGGCAAACTCGTCCCACAAAACCCCAACGATGAACCCGCATCAATATTACTGGAAAAAATAGCGGCTGAAAAAGAGCTGTTAATTGAAGATAAGAAAATCAAAAAACAAAAGCCATTGCCAGCGATTACTGAAGATGAAAAGCCGTTTGAATTGCCGAGTGGATGGAAGTTTGCTTATTTTTATGAATTAGTCTTAAGAATGGGTTCTGGCTCAACACCGCGAGGCGGTAAAAGTGCTTATAAGGAATCAGGAATACCATTTTTACGCTCACAAAATGTGCGAAATGAGGGGTTAGATTTACATGATGTAGCATATATAAATGATGCTATTCATAAAAAAATGTCAAATACAGTGGTGTATCCGAACGATCTTCTTTTGAATATAACAGGTGGTTCATTAGGTCGAAGTGCTATATTTCCCTCTAATATTGGTGAAGCTAATGTTAGTCAACACGTATCAATTATCAGACCTTTTGAAATATTGAATGTCAATTTTATGCATTTATGTATACTTTCACCATACATTCAAGGTTTAATTTGGGGACGGCAAGTTGGTATGGCTCGTGAAGGGTTAAGTAAAAAAGTATTAGAGTTATTTGAGTTTCCACTTCCACCACTTCCCGAACAACACCGCATAGTAAAAAAAGTCGATGAACTAATGGCTCTATGCGACCAACTAAAAGCCCGACTCAACGATGCCCAAACCACTCAACTTCACCTTGCCGATACGATCGTCGAACAAGCAGTCAGTTAAACTTTAAATGTATCAACCATGAAGCACTTGAAGCCAATGAAGATAAAAGCTAAAACCGATCTTTTCTTCAAGTTCTTCATGCCCTTCATGGTAAAAAACCCACCCCTTGTTTGTGACTATATAGCCATATAATTGATGTTTATCTATAAATGTGGTTATATAAACACATAATGGGGCGATAAATATGCTATACAGAGAAAAAATAGGACTTAAACTTAAGACTACCCGGAAAGAAAGAAAGCTTTCTCAAACTGAGGCAGGAAAGCGCATTGGTGTTGATCATTCGGTTATTTCTAAAATTGAAACGGGACGCTATACCGGATCTTTAAAGATCTATGAGAATTACTTAAGCTCTCTTGGCTATGTATTAAGCATTGAAACAGAAGAGCCACAACAAACTGATTTTGATACCTTGAGCGAGCTATTTGATGATGACTAAGCTTATCCTGCCCCCTGTTGTTAAACAATTATCTGTTCAATATAGTCAGAATGAACAAGTGCAGGCGCTTGGCGTTTTGACGCATGGCTCTCATTACTCATTTCAATATACTCAACAGAAGATTCCTGTGTCTTTGACCATGAAAGTCAGAACTGATGCTTATAATCATGGTACTGCCCATCCTATTTTTAGCCAAAATTTACCAGAAGGTTTTGTGCGTCGTTATATTTCTGAGAAACTCGCACGATATGGCAAAATTAATGATATGTATTTTTTGGTATTGCAGGGTGCTAATGGCATTGGTGCTTTAGATTTTGATGCCGGATTTAGTTTGCCAGAGGTTAAGCAAATAACACTGGATGACATATTATCATGGTCGTCAGCAGAAAAGTTATTTCCTCAGTTATTGGAAAAATATTATCTGCACGGAGTTTTGTCAGGGGTTCAGCCTAAAGTAATGCTTAAAACTGAAGACGACAGCCGTAGGCTGTCGAAATATGGCTTTTTTCATTGTTTTTGATGACCTGGTTTATGGA
>CAYYNM010000340.1:0-1820 GCA_964472945.1 uncultured Methylomarinum sp.
AAAGGCACGGCAATGGGAGCTTATTCAAGTTCTCAGTTTATGGGGGCTTTTGTTGGTGGTGCTGTAGGAGGATGGCTACATGGTGAGGTGGGTATTGAAACCATCTTCTTGTTTTCTGCTGTAGCCACAGGCTCTTGGGCGATAGTGGCCTTATTTATGAATCCACCTAAATATTTAGCAAATATGCTGATCTCACTGAAAAATACGAGTACAGATCAAGTTGAACAATTTGCCGTTGATTTACTCGATATTGAAGGAGTTGAAGATGTAACCATACATATTGAAGAAAGTACGGCATATTTAAAAGTAGATAATAAAGTTTTACAAAAGGATACACTGCAGTGTTTATTGGACCAACAGGTTAAAGTTAATTAAGAGTAAAATATGGACCAGCAAAATAAAGGTGAAAATTCCGAGCATATTGAATTACCCGATGAACATAAAGATCCATTAATTAAAGTTCTGCATGTAAGCATTAGACTGGCGGTTAAATTTTTGGCTGTTTTAATGACCTTGGTTATTATTTGGGGGGTTGGTGATGTAGTTTATGTGCTTTATCAACGGTTAATGACACCTCCATTGTATTTGCTTAATATTTCAGATATTTTTGCAACTTTTGGTGCATTTCTAGCTGTTTTAATTGCGATAGAAATTTTTATAAATATTACAATTTACATTAGAGATGATGTTTTACCGGTTAAATTAGTGATTGCTACAGCCCTAATGGCAATAGCCAGAAAAGTGATAGTATTTGATTTTAAAGAGCTATCCCCCCTGTATATATTTGCTTCGGCAGCCGTTGTATTAGCACTTGGAATTAGTTATTGGTTAATTTCAGTAAAGTCTGAATAGTTTTAATATATAAAAGGGCATAGGTTTTTAATTTTATATGAAAAGATATATTTTTTTGTTGTTACGGCTATTAAAAATGCAATTGAAGTTGTATTTATCTGCCGCTTTAATTGGTTGTATTGCAGGGGTGATTATTCTATATCCCTTATATGATTTTATCTATTTCCATGAACATGGTGTGGAGAATAAAACTGCTTTTAATTATATTTTTGGGCGTTTTATAAATTCTTTACAAGGACATACACCAGTAGAGACCTGGTTTCTTGCCAAAGTAGGGATGGGGTTTGGAGTGATTTTAGCTTGGGTTTATGGAAAATTACATAAAAAACTAGCTCAAATTGAACAATTAACAGCAGAATTACAACGCGATTTAAAAGGCTCGATAAAGCAAGGGGAAGGACCATTACTTGAGTTTAAATCATCTTTTCGTTGGGATTATCAACAAGAATGTACCAATAAAAATATTGAAACAGCTGTTATTAAGACACTCGCCGGTTTTTTGAATAGTTATTCGGGTGGAACATTGTTAATTGGTGTGGCTGATAATGGGGAAATTATTGGTTTAGATAAGGACTTTAAAACCTTACGAAGAAAAGATAGTGATGGTTATGAACAGTTATTAATGACAACAGTAGCGTCTACTTTGGGAGCACGTTTTTGCCAGTATATACATGTAATGTTTCACTTTGTTGATGAACAATATGTTTGCAGACTTATTGTTAACCCTTCATCACACCCTGTTTTTTTTAAGCAGAATAAAGATGCCAAGTTTTTTTTGCGTACAGGTGGTGGTACTAGGGAATTGAATATTGAAGAAGCCACAGACTATATCTCTCAGCGGTGGAGACGCTAAACCAGAGGCAGAGCATGCGCTTATAATTCAGTTTCCGATTATTGCATTCCCATGCGCCTGCGTCACTGCCATTGACTTAAGGAAAAACCGTAGGATGTGCTGAGGTACGAAGCGC
>CAYYNM010000341.1:0-1803 GCA_964472945.1 uncultured Methylomarinum sp.
TAAGCACCCCTCGTTTTAAATTAAGCCCCACAAATGTGGGGTTTTTGCTATCTGTCCCCTTTTGTTATTAAGCAACAATATTAGCCGTCTTCTTCCTTAGTCTTCCTCTTCTTAACCTCCCAAACTTAATCCCATACTTTTCTTCAATCTGTTGCCTAAACCGATCATCACCTACGGGCTGAGAGTAATGTGCGGCTTTACGAAACAAATGCAAATCCTGTTCACTGAGTTGATAGCGAAACAACTCTCGATAGGCATGACATCGTTCATATTGGTTCCACCCAAGCTGGTAATATTCGTTATGCGGTATCAGCCAATGTTTATCATCCCAGGCGTTTTATTTCCATTTAAATAAAGAAGTTCCTAAAAAAAACACAGCCAAACTCAAAAAATAAAACAAGCCAAAAGGTACAACTCCGTAATACAAATAGCCCCTTAGCATCCATAAAAATCCTTTTCCAATTCCCCTCATTCCTACAAGTAGCTCATATGCATTGTCGTCATAATTTTTTATATGTGCCTTACCCAAATTAACCTTAACTACATATTTACCAGCCGCCAATAAAATCAGTATAGGCTGCATATCATTTTTTCTCATACAGGAAACTGGTGCAAACATACCTGAAATGATAAAATCATTTATTGTGGTTGCAATCTTAGCCTCAATAAATTCTCGACATTTTTCTTTGTCTAGATCATCTATAAAATAATAGTGTTTATTGGAATTATCTAAGAGTAAGAATCTATATTTTGCATCCATAAATGAATTCATTTTAAATGTATAATTTTTGCTATTAGGTTCCGGCAATACAATATATCCCTGTGTACCGTAAAATTTTAACCAGAGACCTAACACCATCAAAGCGATTAATAACAAAGAAAATATCAACATAAACTTCTTTTTCTTTTCAGGAGAGGAGGCTGGTGTTTTTAACCACCCATTTGATTCATCTTTATTATTCATACTTGTCTTATCTTTTTGTAACCACTCAGTATCAGATGTAAACTCTCAAATAAAGGAGACGGAGGGATTTTTTATTAACCACTTCGTCATCATTTTTTCGCGCCTTCATCTTTCAATACTCCACACCTTCCGTCCCCTGTTATTACTTGCCAAACCATGAAGTGATACTATACTATCACTTCATGAAAACTGAACTTGTAACTACCCTTAAGCGCCAAGCCACTAAAATCCTGGCTGAGCTACATGCTTCAAAAGAGCCTGTGCTGATAACAGAGCATGGACAGCCTTCTGCCTACCTGGTTGACGTCAACGACTACGAACTAACACAGAGCAGAATGAATATTCTGGAAGGAATAGCTCGTGGCGAAACAGCAATATTAGAAAATCGCACATTTACCCAAACAGAAGCTAAAGAAAAAATGGGCAAATGGCTCAAATAATCTGGACTGAACCAGCACTGCAAGATTTAAATGAAATTGCTGAATATATTGCCCTTGATAAACCGGGTGCTGCCAGAAAACTGGTAAATAAAATATTTATAGCCACTGAACGCCTTGAAGAATTCCCTAAATCAGGCCGTAAACCACCTGAACTTAATAGTTCCCGTTATTTAGAAATAGTCTTAAATCCTTGTAGAATATTTTATCGCACTGAAAAAACTAAAGTATATATACTTTATGTAATGCGAAGTGAAAGAAAACTCAAGAATTATTTATTGAATGAACGCGCAAGCCAAACCAGCTAAGCAAGGCATCACCGCAAAATGGGGGAGGTTTACTCCGTTCCCTTTCGGCGAACCTTTATTTGCAATTCTCGTCGCCATCTAGTCGAACTCGCCC
>CAYYNM010000342.1:0-1796 GCA_964472945.1 uncultured Methylomarinum sp.
ATCTGGGGTTCGTTGCTCACTCTACCCAGCCTACAAAATAATAATCTCTTAAGTCTCGTCCTCGGTGGGAATGAGAGATGTAGCCTTGAAACTAGATATAAGGCTCTACATTATAACTAGTCATCAGACTATACTCTGTACTTGGGTGTATTTTGACACTATTACTCGCTGTATTAGCAATCTCCACACAAACAAAACGTTTATAATCTTCAGCTTGTAAATCTTGCATTTTTTCAGCACCATCAGGACCTGGGTTCCAGACGACAACATTTTTATTTCCCGAGGATCTAATATTAATTCTTCGTTTTAATACGGGATCATTAATCGTTAAGTTATTCCCTTTATTAATATAAATATGGTCCATCGCTTCTTTAACAGTAATGGCTCCTACTTGGCAAACCTCAATATATTCTTCTGCTTTATCTAAATATTCTGCTTTTTCAAGTCCAAAAACCTGAATTTGATTAGCATCACCTACATTAAAATAAGTATGAAGTGCTTCAGTAATTGTGAAAGCTTGATTGCCTTTATTTTGGGTTGTCAGGTTTAAAGTAAGCGAATTGCCAATTGTTATCTCAAGTGAAAGATAAAATAGAAAGGGCCATAGTTTCTGAGTATTTTTATTATCAGTAAATTCTAGCTTTATTTTTGTATCTCCATTTTGTAAGGCATTAACACTTGAAACTTTCCAGGTATTATTACGCACGAAACCATGAGAAGGAAGGCCTGCTACTTCTGGTGCATCACCAAACCAAGGCCAGCAAATAGGAATACCTCCCCTCATTGCCTTACCTTCTCTAAAATAGGCAATTTCACTAAAAAACAAAATATCTTCCACTTCATTAATAGGTTTAAATGATAAAACCTGCCCGGCATACACAGAAATTAAAGCAGATGCTTTTTTATTCTTCACTTGAATAAAATGTAAACCCCCTTTTACTTCAATAAATTTGACTTGCCCTGAAATGCCAAATTGAGTATTTAATTGCTGGATATTAATCTTACTTACCTATCTTCAAACTATTTTTGATAATATCTATATTTGGCTTATACACATCGCGTTTTGCCTCTCTTAACTGGTAAATATCATTCATATGACTCATCTCACTATAACGCGTATTCAAATCTTTCAAAATTCCTGTTTCCAAAGTATAAATACACCCATGTACACTTAAGTGTTGATGATTTCTCCAAGCTCTTTGAATTATTGTGGTATGACAAATATTTTTAACTTGTTCAATAACATTTAACTCACATAATCTATCAAGGCGTTCAGTTTTATCGGTAAAACTTAATAATTCCTCTTCATTTTTTTGATGTACACTTTTAATATGGCATAACCAATTATCAATTAATCCATGTTCAACTAATTCCATTGAAGCTTTCACACCGCCACAACCATAGTGCCCACAAACAATAATATGTTTAACCTTTAAAACTTCAACAGCAAACTGGATAACCGATAAACAATTTAAATCTGTTGGTACAACAACATTAGCGATATTGCGATGGACAAATAATTCACCCGGTTGCAAGCCAACTAATTGCTCCGCAACAACGCGACTATCTGAACATCCAATCCATAAATATTCAGGAGATTGTTGTTTTGACAGGTCAGAGAAAAAATTGGGTTCATTCTGTTTTATGCCGTCAGCCCAGGCTTTATTGTTATCGTATATTTTTTGTAATTGTTTCATTAAGTACTCTTCTACTCTAGCATTTTGACCTATTTTAATAGTTTCTATTATACCTTGGATAATATGCTGGTTAATTAATTAACCTGGAATTTAGCAAAA
>CAYYNM010000343.1:0-1781 GCA_964472945.1 uncultured Methylomarinum sp.
CATTTTTGCAGGAGCAAAAAATGATGACAGGGATGTGGCGAACATCATTTTTGCATAGCGCCATGGATGGCGTGTAGTAGAACAATGCAGGAGCAATTGTCGAGGAGCAAAAAATGATGACAGGGATGTGGCGATAAGAGTATTTTCGTAGGTAGGTAAAAAACCTATGGGGTGTTACTGCCTCCCCTAGGAGGCTGTCCGAGAACAGAGAACCTGCTACGGAAAAAGCCCTTTTGGCCACTTTCCCCGTTCATTTTCGTTACACGCGTAAACTATTATATTCAAATGAACGAAAAAATTGACTCAAAAGGGCTTTCCCTCGCGACGGTTTCTATTCTCGGACAGCCTCCTAGTAGCCATGTGATTTTAAATACTTCATTTAGTACCTTTGTACACTAGGCAAAAAGAAAAAATCAGTTAAACTGCTAATTAAATAGTATCTAATAATTGTATTTGAACGATAACTTCCTTAGAGACCAATAATTTTACCTGCAATGATAAATCTACAAATAATTGGCAACATAGAGCAATTAAAACCCCTTTTTGGTAAAGAGGATATGCAGGTATGTTTTCTTGAAGATGAAGTGCAGGCTTTAAATACAGTAGAACAAAAAAAACCAGCAGTAATATTGCTTGACTATAAGCTGCGTAAAGTGGAAACAGCTAGCTATATCAAATTACTTTTAAAAGCGAGTAGTGAGAGCAAAATAATCGTTATTGCGAATGATCTAAATGATAATGACGTTTTAGCTTTCCTTATTGCAGGTGCAAGAGGTTATCAAAATTTAAAGCAGTTAAATAAGTATGCCGTAAAAATGGTCAAAGTAATTAATACAGGTGAAGCATGGGTTACTCGGCGGATGGTTGCAAAGTTATTGGATGTGTTAGTTCAAAAATAACAACAGCAGATAGTTGAAAGATTCTGATGGATAGATCACAAAAATCAGAAAACTGTACCAAGGTACAATATATATATTTATTTTAGTATGCAAGAATGCTTGCAAATAGTTAAATAATTTTATCAGTAAAGGAAAGTATTATGGCAAACTCAGGAGTAATCAAATCAGTGGCTGGTGAAGTTAAGGCCATCGCAGTAGATGGAACAGAAAGACTTTTACGAGTAGGCGATACTGTGTTGTTAAATGAACAAATAACAACAGGAGAGGCAGGATCTGTTGCTATAATATTTCCAAATGGAACGGAACTAGACCTACAACAAAATGCAAATATATTATTGAATAATGATGTATTTAAGCCGGACTTAAATGAACCAATAAACAGTCCGGTTCAAGCGAGTGCTGAAGATGAAGTTGCTGCAATACAACAAGCTTTAGCCGATGATCAAACTTTTGACCCGACTAAGTTAGAAGCACCTGCAGCGGGCCCCACACCAGCAGGGCAAGCAATAGGAAATAATGGACATACTGTTATTGATGTTGAATATCAGAACCCAGAACAAACACCCGATAATGGGTTTGATACCATAGGTATTAATAATAATGATATATCCATCCTGGATTTTACAGGTGAAGAGTTAATATTAAATCCTGTAATAGCACCTCTTATAGGAGCATCAGTCCCCTCAGTGCAAGTAACAGACCATAATGGCTTAGCAGTAGGTGATAATGAAGTTTTAGAAGGCTCAACAACTGCTATTACAGGCAACTTTGTTTTAGATGCTTCGGCAGGTGTGTTTTCAATATCAGTTGCAGGTAACGAAATTTCTAAAGCAGATTTGCTAGCTAGTGCAACCTCTCCCGTTGATATTTCAACTGTTAAGG
>CAYYNM010000344.1:0-1747 GCA_964472945.1 uncultured Methylomarinum sp.
CGTTATGGTTCGGCAAGCGAAGTCGTTAGAGATGCATTACGCAATTTAGAAGAGCATAAAAGTAAATTGGACGCATTACGTGCTCATCTGCAAGAAGGTGAGTTGCAGGCTGAACGCGGTGAGTTTGTTAATCAACCATTAGATGAGATGCTGACCGAATTTAAGAATGGCTGATAGCCGTCAGCGATTTAATTTAACCCCTCGCGGTAAGCGTGATCTGCATTCAATATGGGATTACACTTATCGTGTATGGGGTGAAAAACAAGCCGATAAATATGTGTCTGCACTTTATCATCGTTTTGAGTGGTTAGCTGAGCAACCCAATATTGGCAAAAGTCGCCCTGATATTAAAACTGGCTATTATTGTTATTTACAGGGTTCTCATGTGATTTTTTACACCCTCAATCAAGACAGTATCAATATTATCGGTGTGCCACATAAATCAATGGATATTATCAGTCACTTTACACCCAAACCTTCAAGTTAAAGTGGCCTATTTAGATTGATCAGAACAAAGCTTGCTGTCTAAGCAGCACCTAAAGGGATAGTTATGCAGTCAGAGCAAGTATTAGAAAATAAGCTGGTTAAGCGATTAACAGGGATGGATTATGCGTTAGTCACTATCAGGGATGAAAAACAGCTGTTTGCAAACCTTAAATCGCAATTAGAAACGTTAAATGCGCTGAGCTTATCTAATAGTGAGTTTAAGCAAATTCTGAATGCTTTGGAAAAGGGTAATGTGTTTGATAAGGCCAAAAGTCTGAGAGATCGTCTGCAAATTACTCGTGATGATCAAAGCAGTGCTTATATTCAACTTCTGGATTCCGAAAATTGGCAAAACAATTGTTTTCAGGTCACTCAGCAAGTCACTATAGAAGGCCGTTACAAAAACCGTTATGACGTAACGCTGTTGGTGAATGGTTTGCCATTAGTGCAGATTGAGTTAAAACGCCGAGGCTTGGAGCTAAAAGAGGCGTTTAATCAGATCAACCGCTATCAAAAGCATTCTTACTGGGCAAGCAATGGCTTGTTTCAGTACGTGCAATTATTTATCATCAGTAATGGTGTTAATACCAAGTATTACGCTAATAATCGCCGTCAGCCATTTAAACAAACCTTTTATTGGGCGGATGTCGATAATAAACGTATTACCGAGTTAAGCGCTTTTACAGCCGCCTTTTTAGAACAACAGCATCTTGCTACACTATTGAATCAATATGTGGTGTTAAATGAGACCGATAATACTAAAATGCTGGTAGCGCAGTTTTCTGGTGAGGTGATTAATGCTAAAAAGCTAAATGAAAACCGTAATACCAAGCTAATTGTCACCACGATTCAAAAGCTGAATTCGGCGATTAGTAAAAAGCATTATCTAAAAAAGATGGAGCAGCAGAAAGATCAACGGATTGTGTTTATTTTTGATGAGTGCCACCGTAGCCAGTTTGGTGAAACGCATCAACGCATCACCAAATTTTTCACTAATCATCAGTTATTTGGTTTTACTGGAACACCTATCTTTGCTGATAATGCAGTGGCTAAAACGGCTGTTAAGCAAACCACTAAAGACTTATTTGATGATTGTCTGCACAAATACACCATTGTCGATGCTATTAAAGATGAAAATGTGCTCAAATTTAATATTGAGTATGTAGGGAAATATACTAAGAAAGACAGTGTGAATGAGGTTGATATTAGGCTGTCGAAATATGGCTTTTTTCATTGTTTTTGATGACCTGGTTTATGGATG
>CAYYNM010000345.1:0-1747 GCA_964472945.1 uncultured Methylomarinum sp.
AAAAGACTATGGAATATTTTAGCTTGTTAAGCCCTATATAAGCAGGAACGTAACACCTGGTGAGAAAAACAAAGAAGACCAAGTGGTCGTATTGAATAAAGTTGCTCGTTCAATTATAGATAATCAAAGAGGAAAGCATTCAGAATATGTTTTCGCTTATGACAGTCATCGAGTAAAAAAGATTCATACAACATCTTGGAAAACTGCATGGCTACCAATTGATGGAAGCTTTAAGAAAGGACCTCACAACTTAAAGCATACATTTGGTCGTCGCTTAAGAGCTGTAGGCGTACCTTTAGGAACTCGAAAGGTTTTGCTTCACCATACTAATGGAGATATTACATCGCATTATTCTGGTGCGGAACTGGAAGAACTAATTGATGCAGTGGAATTGATTGCTGGAGAAAACTCCCACACTTACTTTGATGCATAAAAAAAGTGGTCGCCCGTTAAGGCTAACCGCTTGATTATATTGCTATTCGTGGTGGGTCCTGCGAGATTCGAACTCGCGACCATCGCATTAAAAGTGCGGTGCTCTACCAACTGAGCTAAGGACCCTTACAAAGAATTACTATTATAAAGACTTTTAAAGATTTAGCAAGATATTTTTTTATTGATTGAAAAATTTCTGTTAAACCTTACTTTGGCTGTTTACATTAAGATAAGCCAAATATTTGGATGAGGTTTATCTGTCTATAAAATCAGGCTGGCTATTTTAACACTCTATTGTAACATTACAAGAAAATATCAAAAAAACCCAAGTTGCCACTTCCTAAAGTATTCCAGTTGCTTGGAGAAACCTATTTTGAATTTTTCTGGCTATTGGGAGTATCTACAATGAGGTTTTGTAAGCAAAAGGTTTTGCTAAGGGGTCACCTATAAATATCCCTTGGCCTGGCCATGCTACACTTTTCCAATAGGCTTCAATTAGACTGTTCCCTCGCAGATAAAAATACATCATAATGCCTGGGTTGGGGAATTTTTGTACGAAATTACAGGGCTCTATCACTGCACCATAACTTCCTGTTGCTCCTGCTTTTATCCATTCAATAATACTCATTTGTTTGCTCCCGGATAATATACCACCGGTCGAAGTTAAATGGTCTGCAACTGCTCCGGGGAGGAAGTGGTTGGAGTTGATTTTTTTTACATGCGTTTTGCCAGTAAAGTAAAACATAACATCGGATTTATTTTCAATATAGTCTTGCTTAAGTGTCTTAATAGTCCAAAGATTATGAAAATATTTGCTTGTTTGTGGAAAAAAAACAGCTCTACTGCTACGCGTTTTATCTGAAGTATTTAATAAATAGGCTGTCCCTTGAGGGTGGCTATAATCAGAGGAAATACCTCTATCAATTAAGGCCTTTACCTCGGCAAAATTATTGCCGGCCAAAGCCATGCTTGGGCGCCATTTATATTTATTATAAGGTTTACTGGTTTCGCTATTAAAATAAGGAGACGCTAGGGTCTTGTTACAGCCTGCGGCGCAAAAATCTTTGTTATAACCGGCTGCAAAAGCCGTGGTAATTGACATGCAGCCGACTCGGTAGGTTTGCATCCATGTTAGAGCGTATGCTTGAATATTAGTTGGGGTTTGCTTGTCTACAGATTGTTTTATTTTTTTAAATACTTTGACAGGTAAAACTTTGTATTTACGGTTAAAGTTAATATGGATAATATTAGTAGTGGGGATATTTCTTTGTTGCTGATAATAGCGCGCTATTTTTATACTTAGGGGGTCAGAGTC
>CAYYNM010000346.1:0-1717 GCA_964472945.1 uncultured Methylomarinum sp.
TTTGATTTTGTTTTTTACATATAACGTTAGAGTTAACCGGGAGGCGCGTCTTTTGCGCCGATCCGGTTTAACGACTTGTTATATTTTTTTTCGATTTTGGGTGTAAGAGGAGGCTCTTGTTTAGGCTTTAATGTGACCGTCTCTGGGGTTTGTTTTAAAGCTACTTCTTTGGATGTGTCGAGTGTTGGCTTAAACACACTAATATAGAGCTGTGCGCCTACAGCAATTAACATTACAAATGTTAAAAATGTAATTGCATATGTTAGCCGTAGCATACGCATATTTTGAATGGCAGTTTGAGAATTAAATTTTTCTATAGATGAGCGAAACCTTTCAATTTCGGTTTTTATTAATATTGTATTTACTAGCTCATTCATTTTTAGCTATTTTCTGTATTTAGATGGAACTCTAGAAATAACATCATTGGTACCATCCAAGGCGCAACGAACATTATAGTATAAGGGCCTCCGGCTACGCACAAAAGAAATGCAGTAACTCGTAATATATTTCGTTGCCTTTTGTTTTTCGATCCGTACCAAGTATTTAAATTGTTCAACATTTATACAGTCCCTCTTTATAATGAGTTTTTTTGAATATAACGTTTGAGTTAAAGGGTTTTTTGAAAGAGAAGCGAGAGCGCCTCTTTTAAAAAATCCGTTTTGAACGACTTGTTATGAGTTTTTGAATTATTGTGGGTCATAACTTCCAAAAGGCCCATAGACGACACCACCCGATAAAACAGTGTTTTCAAACTCTTTTTGATTAGAGATACTGTTTATATAGTCTGGCCAGCGCTCTTTTGCATAAGTTGACCACTCAGTTACTTCAAGCTCAAGAATGGGCTCTAATATTTCCTTTGGGTATAATCCATCATCTGCTAATTTACTCAAAGAATTCTTAGTTGCCTCCACATAAGTTTCGCCTTTTGAAAAGCAGTCAACATATGCACCGGCTAAATTTGGAGGCATTATTGTATTTTCTAATGGTGTTACATGAAAACCAATTATAAATACTTTTCCTTTTTTTCTTAGTAATTTATTAAACATATAGCTCTTGCTTTATTTTGTACTCATAACGATTAAAGTAAGGGGCTTTCAAAAAGAGAAGCGTAGCGCCTCTTTTTGGAGGTCCCAGAGAGCGACAAGCGAACGAGCTTGACTTGCTTGTTAGACAATTTTCATTATTCCAGTAAATATAGCAATTATAGCCATGACTATTGGTAATAAATAATGAAAGGAAAGCCAAACCCAATACTTTAAGTCAATTCTAATTCTAGGCCACTCTAGATGCCACCAATTGACATTGCTTGTAATTGTCATGGCTTGTTTCTTACTTTCTTTTTTTGATTTAATTGTCGATTTAAACTTTGGATATCCGTATACCAAGTATGCACTTAAGAAGTATATAATTAATGCTATAAGTGTAATGTAAAAATGTTTCTCGCTAAACTTATCAAAAGTAAACCCTAACAAAGCTCCTTTTGTTGGGTTTATATTTGATAGTGCCGAAAAAAATACTATAAAAGAAACTACAAGTAAGTTTCTCCTTTCTAGCTGCACAAGCTTATCATATGATTCGATAATGATAGCATCTACATCTTCAGATTCGTTTGGACTATATTTATATGTTTTTTCTTTCATACAGGTTATTTATTTATTTTGTCTAACGTTTGAGTTAAAGGGTTTTTTAAAAGAGAAGCGAGAGCGCCGCTTTTAAA
>CAYYNM010000347.1:0-1715 GCA_964472945.1 uncultured Methylomarinum sp.
CACTTAATACTAAGTTTAACCATAGCTTTGGTCAAAGTGGCTTAATGGCAGTACCTACTATTTATCCAGTAGCAACAAATGCTACTTTGGATTTAGCGGCTCCAGTCAACCCATACACACATGCTACAGGTTTAGCAGGTGTCGATAACTGCCGTATTCCTGCAATATTAGGTGGTCAGCTACAGTTGTAAATAAGGGTTGATTTTATTTTTTCAAATCTGGGTCATGGACGGCCTTGTCAGTCAGGCTTAAATACCGCAAGGGTATTTGAGCCTGATTTTTTAGTTAATCACAAACCTGAGTTAAGATGTTAGATAGATTGGGGATGAAAACAGTGTTATTTAGGCTAGTTATTCTATTTTTTGTACTTTTTTTACATACAGTAGCAAGCTATGCAAATAAGGCTGAAAAAACAGGTTTTAATTTATGGGAATTAAGAGTTAAAGGCAATACATTACTGGGTCGGTCTGAAATAGAAAGAACCCTTTACCCCTTTTTGGGGCCTAAAAAATCAATAGATATAGTTGAGCAAGCGCGATTAAGCTTGGAAAATTTATTTCAAATGAAGGGGTATAAAACTGTTTCGGTCGATATTCCAGAGCAGGATGTGATTAATGGGGTTGTATATTTGCAAGTGGTAGAAGGCAAAATATCAAGATTAAGAGTGAAAGATTCACGTTATTTTTCACTGGGAAAAATTAAAAGCTCTGTCCCGGCTTTAGCAGAAGGTAATGTGCCAAATTTAACGGAAATGCAGGCACAGCTAACAGAATTAAGTAAACAGACGAGTGATAGAAGAATTATTCCTATTATGCGGGCAGGTAAAACACCCGGCACAATAGAAGTTGATTTAAAAGTACAGGATAAACTGCCTTTACATGCCAGTTTGGAATTAACAGGGCGTAATTCGCAGGATACCTCAAGGACACGGTTAACCACTTCAATAAGTTATGATAATTTATGGCAACGGTTTCACAGTGCTTCATTTATGTATCAGACTTCGCCAGAGAAACCGAGTGAAGTTGAAGTGTTTTCGGGGACTTATGTACTACCTATTTTTGACAGCAGTACACGTTTAGCATTATATGCAGTGAGCTCACAATCTAATTCACAGGTTGCAGCAGGTGACCTTAATGTGATTGGTTCAGGAGATATATTTGGTGCCAGATTAATTAAGCCATTTGAAGGGACTGACTCTTATATGCATAGTATGACATTGGGTATTGATTATAAACATTTTACAGAAAATGTATTGTTGGGTAATACCAATGCCAGTTCTACGCCGATTAGTTATTTGCCGTTTATGCTGCAATATCAAGGTAATATTCGAGCTAAAGATATGCTGGCTAGTTTAAATTTAGGCTTAAATTTTTCTTTACGCGGTGTCGCCAATAATGAGGCTGAATTTAAGGCTAAAAGAGTGGGTGCCAGACCTGATTTTTTCTACCTGACAGCAGGTGGAAAAATACGCTACAACTTACCTTGGGGTATGGAACTTGCAACTCGTGCATCAGGACAATATTCGGATTCACCTTTAATTAGTAATGAACAGTTCTTTATGGGGGGCGCGACCAGTGTGAGAGGTTATTTTGAAAGCCAGGCATTAGCTGATGATGGGGTTATGGGCTCGATAGAACTTTATTCACCAAGGTTAGCGCCTAATGACTGGGATTTTATAAATAATTTTAAGTTACTGGTTTTTGCTGATGCGGCTA
>CAYYNM010000348.1:0-1696 GCA_964472945.1 uncultured Methylomarinum sp.
GTGGGCACATTCAAATCCCGTGAGATCTAAAGAACCTGTGTTAACCGGATAGGCATGCAAGCAAGTTGTCGAAGTTATTTCGTGCATGTTCCTTAGCTACTTATTTGTAGGCTTTTGCCTGATTAAAGTAAGAAAACAAGCAGCAGAAATGCCTGATGAAGCAAACATCATGCACATCACCATAATTTGATATCTAGCCGCAATAAAAGGTGAAACCCCTGAGAGTATTTGTCCTGTCATCATACCTGGTAAAGAAACCAGCCCGACTGCAAATAACAGATTTATAGTAGGAATAAGTGCAGCATTAAAGGCAATGTTTCTGGCACGAAGACTATCATTATTTGTTTGAATCTCTGAATGAAAGCGTTCGGCTGCTAAGCTAAGGCTATTCATTGAGTTAGCTAAAATCATACCTCCTAATGGGATAATATAGCGAGGGTCATACCAAGGAGTTAATTCTAATACTTTTGCAACTATTATTGATAAAGTGAGTCCGCAAGCAAGGGCTAATGAGAATATTGCTGATATTAACCATTGTTTTCGTATAACCTTTACCGTATCTAATGCTATCCAGCTTGAGAATATTAACATGATGGATAATATGCCAAGTGTGATTTCTGCAGAATTTGAAGCAAAAATTGAATTTAAAAAATACCCTATAGCGAGTAGTTGAATTAGCATCCGAGCTATTGCATAAAGTGCATGGGAAGTATGCAGTTTCCATTTTTCGATAATAACGATAACTATTAGTACGGGTATTAGAATATAAGCCAGGTTTTCTAAAGGTATCGTTTCTATTTTATGCATAAATAAAAGAGGTTAATAATTGGGTAATATTTACCATCCCATTTTTTATATGCTGCTCTATTTCATCCATCGCTATTTCGCCTTCAGATTTTCCTGCTGCCCAGTTAGCGATAACTGCGATAGTGGCGTATTTAAGGTTTAACTCTTTTGCAAGAGCGGCTTCTGGCATTCCTGTCATACCGACTAAATCACAGCCATCACGTTCCATTTTGACTATTTCTGCTGCCGTTTCAAGTCTGGGCCCCTGAGTGCATCCATAAGTTGCAGTTGTACTGATATTTATATCGTTTTTCGTGGCTGCCTGAATTAAGCGTGAACGTAGGCTTTGGTTGTATGGAAAAGTAAAATCAATATGAGTGACCTGTTCTAAATTATCAGCAAAAAAAGTATGCTCTCTATCGTAGCTGTAATCAATAATTTGGTCAGGTAGTGCAAGATGGGCCGGTGCCATTTCTGGTGTAATTCCACCAACTGCAGCCACAGCAACAACATCCGAAACTCCAAGTTGCTTTAACCCCCAGATATTGGCTTGATAATTAATTTTGTGAGGGGGAATGGTGTGTGGGTTTCCGTGACGAGCCAGGAATACAACCTCTTTGTTGTCGATAGAGCCTAATATAAATGGAGCGGAAGGCTTACCAAATGGAGTGTCCAGTATTTTAGTTGAATTAATACTTAAGCCTTGCATTTGGCTAAGGCCTGTTCCACCGATAATAGCTATTTTTGACATTTTTTTGTAGTAATTGATTAACGTGTAATGGGTTAAATGGGTGATATTAATACTATGCTTATAAAATTGTAGAGCGGACTTTAGTCCGCTATAGAGACAATAATTATAACCTGAATCCGTGACTTCAATGCGGATAACAGGGCTCAAGATATTGGTTTC
>CAYYNM010000349.1:0-1693 GCA_964472945.1 uncultured Methylomarinum sp.
TTGTTAATTGAGAACAAAAATGATAGATGATTTAATGGATCTTACAACAGATGCCAACATCCTCGTAATCAGTGATCATTATTTAGAAAATATTGTCACTATACTCGAAACTAATAACTATCAGGCAGTACAGAGCTCTAATAACTTTCAGGCTGCAATGGAACTACACCTTACAACACCAGCCGCTCTTATTATTCTTAGTCCATTAGCCAATTTAACAATACCCGAACTCACAGATAAACTCACTACCTTTAACAGCACAAACTCCTTACCTCCCATTCTTCTAATCAATGAAAACCCAAACAGCACCCCCCCCATAGATACAGCAATTAGAGACTTTATCAACACCCCTATTAAAAGTAATGAGCTGCTATTTCGCACTCATCAATTATTAACACAGTACCTTTCCTGCCAAGAACTTGAAACTTATAATAAATCGATCATTAATACCATTGAACAACAAAGTCTTGACTTAAAAGAGTCACAAATAGAGGTTATTGAGTGTCTAGGTTATGCCGCTGAATTTCGTGATTCTGAAACGGGGATGCACACCATCCGTGTTGGCCATTATTCTCAGTGTTTAGCTAAAGCAATGGGAATGAATGATAAAGAAGCTGAGTCCCTACTGTATTCTGCTCCTATGCATGATGTCGGTAAAATTGGAATTCCTGACAAAATTTTACTTAAGCCTGGTCGCTTAGAAGGGAAAGAGTGGGAAGTCATGAAACAACACGCCTCTATTGGCGAAAGTATTTTAAGTCGATCAAATAACAAACTATTAAAACAAGCCAGTATTATTGCAGCCAATCATCACGAAAAATGGGATGGGAGCGGTTACCCTCGAGGGTTAAAAGGTAATGATATTCACTTATATGGTCGTATTGTTGCAATTGTTGATGTTTTTGATGCACTCACAATGGAACGACCTTATAAAAAAGCATGGACCATTGACGATGCAGTAGAATTAATAAATTCTGAATCTGGCAAACATTTTGACCCCTCTTTAGTTGACCTTTTTATTCAAAACCTTAAACAAATTCTATGTATCAAAGAGACTTATGCAGATAAAGAAACTAGCGATGATTTACTTAATGAGTATTTATCTCACTAAGGAACGCACATTCCTAAGTAAACCATCCGCTTATTTAATTTATTCAAATAGATAACCGTACCCAACGAACAATATCTTCTTCGCTCATTGCTCCAGACTGACGAGCTACTTCTTTACCTTTTTTAAAAATAGCTAGCGTTGGTATGCTACGAATATTGTATTGTCCTGCTAATAATTGCTCCTCTTCCGTATTAACCTTTACCAATCTCACATAAGGTTCAAGTTGTGCAGTAGCCTGAGCATAAGCTGGGGCCATCATTTTGCAAGGCCCACACCATGGTGCCCAAAAATCCACTACCACAGGAATATCATTCCGGTTAATATGCAGGGTAAATGTTTTCGCTGTTAATTCAACCGGATGCCTGCTGAATAATATTTTTTTACAGTGCCCACATTTTGGATTATCTACTAGACGATCAGTAGCAATCCGGTTAACTGAGTTACAATGTGGGCAAACGATATGTGCTGATTCGGCCATATTTTTTCCTTCCTATAAATTTTTTTAACAAAAATAAAATTCAAAATAACCACAGAGAACACGGAGGCTTAGCTCTCAAAAAGCGCTGAGTTCTTTGCCGTAAA
>CAYYNM010000350.1:0-1664 GCA_964472945.1 uncultured Methylomarinum sp.
TTTTTTGCAAAAGCCGCGACAGGTTTAAAAGTCCCTCTGGATGAGTTTGTTAGGGTTTTTTAACACTTATAATAATATGTGTCTGCTGCACCCTTTGTATTAACCATGAAGTCAGGATCTTTTAAAGCTTTTTGAATAAGAACCTTATTATTTGGTAGATGTAACGTTGGCACTTTGTACATGGAGTTTTTAAAAACAGGAAGTTTATCCCATAGGTTTTTAATTTGTTGCTTTATGGCTTCACTTTGACAATTTATTATATCGCTTTTCTCAGAATAATCAGGATACACTACAATAACTGGCAGGCCATTTGTGTTTATGCCAAAGTCAATTTCTTCACGTAAAGCCCTAGAGTTACCCGTATGCGAACTTAAAAAAAGCACAATATTTTTAGATTTATTTAAGCGATCACGAAGCCTCGGCTTTAATGTGCCTTCCCAATCGCTACCATCTCTAACATTATAATTTTTATTATGAGAATCTACAAAAGGAAATGAAGAATCTTTAGCTTTCCAGGCTTTTAGCAAATTGTAGTAAACAAAGTCTTTTGTTGAATTCGCACCTAAGTTGTTTTGATTGAAAGGTGATTTCACATAAAATGCTGAATAATTTCCGGTTCTATTCGCCATAATTAGCTCCCTATACTTTTAAATAAAATTTCAGTAGAAGTTAAATCTATATCATCTTTAATAGAGTCGTGAAGCAAGATATTGACTCCGTTTATTAAAGTTAAACCATCCTTTAAAGCAATTGAGAAAAGCAAAAACTCTAATAGTTTTTGCTTTGATAAGTTAACACCTGAGTGCCCTGCACCAATTAAGGGTACATTTATTATCCTTCCTTGTGAGTTTTGTTCAATGAATGAAAAAAGGTCACATAAAACCCTTTGATATTCTGAATTTTTAACCTCTGCTCGATGGTTTTCGTTAAATCTAGTCAATGCAACTAGATAATATATTTTATTTTCAGCTTTAACTTCACAGACAGTACCTAATTGGTATCTCTTTTTGTTTCCTGACTGTCGTATTGAATTAACTTCTAATGGCTCATAACTAGATAAACTGTTTTTAATTTGTTTCTTTAAGTTTGCCTCATTTCCACCAAAGTAGTTTTTAATAAACATACCGTGAATAGTTTTAGATGACACAATTTTATCATCAACTATCGTATCGAAATATTCATTTACTGGTATGACAATAATTCCCTCTGCATCAAAGATATCACCAAAACAAACTGTAGCCTTTACTTTTTCAGACAGCTTGAGCTTAATTGTGCTTTTTTTTCTGTTTGTAAATAAAGCATAAACAAGCCCAATAATTAAAAAAGAAAATAAGAAGATCCAAGGGCACTTGCTTACGACCGGACTCAATGATGTTGAAAATAAAGCCCACAAAATAGTAACAAAGCTACTAAGAGCACCAATAGCAATAAGAAGACTTTTGATAATATTTTTAAATTTACGCATATTCATCTTTAACCCTAACGCCCTCATCAGGGGCTTTTAAAGCTGGCGTGGCTTTTGCGGTTTTTTTGCAAAAGCCGCGACAGGTTTAAAAGTCCCGCTGGATGAGTTTGTTATGCGCCTGTTTTGTTTACGTTTTGTTTTCTATTGGGTTCTTTTTTTATTTGTTTTGACGTGTTTACTTGAACATAGCACATTCAGC
>CAYYNM010000351.1:0-1584 GCA_964472945.1 uncultured Methylomarinum sp.
TGAAAGGCAAGATCAAGCAGATGTTGTTTGGCCATTTCAATAAATGTCTCTATCCTATACAGAAGTTTGATTCCGATACCGAGCGCCGTTTTTCCGTCATTGTTGAGCGTGATTGCGAGAAGTGGTTTAAACCTGCAAAAGGTCAATTTCAGATCTATTACAAATCAGGTATTGAAACCCCTGAATATGTTCCAGACTTTGTTGTAGAGATGCCAGACAAGGTGTTGATGGTAGAAACCAAGAGCACCCAGCACAGGGATGACAATGGCGAGTGGAATAAAGAAATTCTGGCCAAGGCAGTAGCGGGTGCGAAGTGGTGTGAAAATGCCAGCCAGCACCTATTGGCCAATGGCGGTAAAGAGTGGAAATATCTGTTGATCCCGCATGATGAAGTTAAAGAGCATAATGTGATGGAGAGTTTTGTGCAGCGGTTTGTAGTGGTTACCACGGGAGGCGTACCCTATGGACTTTAAGGTATCCATCATACAAGCAGGACATGGCGATTGTATTCTGATTCAAGGTGATTTTGATGGGCAACCTAGAAGCATACTAATCGACGGCGGCCCTTCAAGAGCTTATGAGTATAGGCGTAGGCCAGGAGCGTTAAAAAAAGCACTACAAAACATTAGCGATAAAGGGCAGAAAATTGATCTATTGATACTTAGTCATGTCGATGACGACCACATAGCAGGTTTGCTATCAGGATTTAAAAATGGTGGGTTACTTGAGCAGCTGACTGAAAAGATTTGGTTCAACTCAGGTAAACTTATTTTTGAAAGTTTTGGCAAAACTTTTGATGCAAGTAACTTGGTTGACTTTAATGGAAACAGAACTGACACAGATGCTAGTAGCCTGACGAGTATTGGGCAGGGTGTTAAATTTGAAGATTACATATCAAAACGAGGTATTTGGCAACATGAGCTTATCAAGGCGGGTAAAGTTATAGAGTTATTTGGCATTAAATTTACCATTTTGTCACCAAATAGCGAGAAATTGGAAAAGCTGTTAATTAAGTGGAAGCGTGAAGAACCGAGTTCTTTAACATCTAGTGCTAATAATGACTATAGAAAAAGCTTTGATGAATTGTTGTTGAATGATGAGTTTTCAGATGACGAATCCATTCATAACGGAAGCTCAATTGCCTTTATCTTTGAGTATTCAGGTAAGCGTCTATTGTTTTTAGGTGACGCGCACAATGATGTGATTACCGATAACATTAAAGCTTTAGGGCACAGCGAAGATAATCCGCTCTTGTTAGACTATGTAAAACTTTCTCATCACGGAAGTAAATATAATACGAGCTCTGAACTTCTGAAGTTGATATCTTGCCAAAATTTTATAATTTCAACCAATGGCAACAGACATGGACTACCCAACAAATTAACGCTTGCTAGAATTGTAGATCGCTTCCCAAGGGCCAATTTATTGTTTAATTACCCTGAGCTAATTAATGATATTTTCGATCAAACTGAACAGTCAGAAATGCACAATCAAACGCATACTGTAGGCAATTGCGATCAATCTTTCACCGTAACTACTCACCCCCTAGTGAGTCGATTTCACCCGCAAGCGCCATTTGAATAG
>CAYYNM010000352.1:0-1567 GCA_964472945.1 uncultured Methylomarinum sp.
CGCTACCGATAATGTTGTAGTGATAGATGTCAGGTCTGAAAAGGCATTTGAAATAGAACATATTCCATCTGCTATAAATATCCCTCATAGAAGCATGTCACAAGAAACAACAAAAAAATTTGATAAATCTAAAACATATGTTGTTTATTGTGACGGAATTGGGTGTAACGCATCGGCCAAGGGAGCTGTTAACTTGGTAAAGCTTGGTTTTAACGTAAAGGAGTTGCTTGGTGGGTTGGATTGGTGGAAAAGAGATGGGTATTCCACTAAGGGTAATAATGGTAGTGAAGGTAGGAGCGCGGTTTGTGGGTGCTAATATTGTCACACCTGATTGGATAGGCGGGGAGGGCTTTAGTTTTTATCAGTCCCCGCAATACCCTGCCAGCTGTGGCCGGCTGGCTTTTCAGTGACTGCGTTGTCTATTAAAAACATTAGCTGTTTTAACGGAGTGAAAATGCGACTTACGATAATGCTGATACTAGCTTTGGTTGTGGCAGGGTGTACTGTTCAACAGGTTAAGCATTCTACAGTTGAAGGGTCAAAAAAGATGGTGGTTTATCAGAATGATAAGGCAGGCATTGATTCAATTATCTCCAATAAAGCCTTAAGTTCTTTTCAAGATAAGTACTCGGCAGCACCTAAGAATAAAGCATTTGCTCAGTCTGTTAGTGGGGCTTGGAGCTGGAAGTCAAATAGAACGTCCGAAGAGCATGCAATATCAAGCGCATTAATAGGCTGCCAAATAAATAATAAAAAATCAGAAGATATATATCCCTGTGAAGTGATTCATGTAAATGACAGCTGGGTTAAATAGGAGTATGGATAGCCGGATAGTCAGAGGTTTTCTGCAAGAATGGACGTAAAAGTCATGTAGGGTGGATACGTCTTTTGTGCCCAGGCGGATATCTTATATGAGATATTAGAAAGAAGAACAGATGAAGTGCCTTGTAATTGTAACTCACCCGTCAAAAGACAGTCTCTGTAAATTGTTGTCTAAACGTGTTGTGGATAAATTAACCCAAATGGGCCATGAGGTGGTTGTCGAAGATCTCTATGCTGAAAAATTTGAACCCGCATTAACAACTGTAGAAAGAGAGTCCTATTACAGTAATAGCTACGAGTCATCGAGTATTTTCGGGCAAGCATGCAGACTGGAAGAAGCGGAGGCCCTGATTCTGTTGTTTCCAACCTGGTGGTTTTGTTTTCCGGCTATGCTAAAGGGGTGGTTCGATCGAGCATGGGGGCCAGGTATTGCTTATGATCATGCAAGGGATTTTGGGATAATCAAGCCGCGTCTGGATAATTTAAGAAAAGTATTAGTCGTAACAACTTTGGGCTCTCCTTGGTGGGTGGATCGACTGATTATGCGGCAGCCAGTTAAGCGAGTTATGAAGATGGCGCTGCTAGCTACCTGTGCAAAGAACAGCAAGCTCAAGTTTTTGTCTCTATATAATAGTGAAAAATTAAATGGAAGAAGTATTGAAAAGTTTAATTTAAGAATTGAAAAAGTACTCGACACTTGAGTGCAATAATATTCCTATAATAATGTTCAAAGGGTTATTTAATA
>CAYYNM010000353.1:0-1535 GCA_964472945.1 uncultured Methylomarinum sp.
TTATGATTGAATGCCACAAGATGATTTTTTGTTATGTTTCACGCTGAGTGTGTTCCGTTTGCATTGAATGCAAGCTAACGAGCAAGTCGTTTAAGATTATTTTCCAGTTTTCATAGTCATCAGTTTCTTCCCATAGTTCCTGAAGCTCAGAACTTGTCAGTATTTTTTGCACAGCTTGTTTTGCAAGTTTGGCATGGCTGATATCTATTTCTGGTTTCTTGCTGAATAAGCCAGGTTTCTTCTCAAGCCACTGTTTAGCTGTATCTGGAATTTTTGTGAAATCGTTTGATCTTGATGCACTGATAATTTCTGCTGCAGCTAAAGCTTCAGTGCAGTATGGGGTCTCTAAATATCCAGTTTCACTGATTATTTTATTAATCGGTTTTAGTAAACCATCTAAACCTTTGGATTTTTCTAAAGTAAAGACCCAGTCGCTAGCATCATCATTTTCAAAATTATTAATACCCCATGCACCCATATAGTTCTCCTATTGTCTAACTGCCTGCTAGATTTTAAATCGCCATAGAGCAAGTTTTACAAAGAAATTATCTTCGGAAAAAAGCCTGTATTGGCTACTGTTGTAAGACATTATTTAACTCTTGCTTTCGGCTTTGGTTTTTTATAACCCATGCCTTTAAATTCTCGATATTCTTGTTTGTCAGAGACAACTTCACCAAGGGGAACGTCAGCCATTTTATAGAACTTATTACGGCTTTTAGGGTGAGACCTCACAGCATTTTCTAAAGCGATGACTTCTTTTTCGCTACTAACATTTATGACATCTCGCAGTGTCTGATTTTCAGCATGGCGTCTTTGACGCTCAATTATATTTTTTCTCTTACGTATAGCGAAACGAGAATTGGCTCCTCTCTCTCCATAAGCATTGCGACGGTCTTTTTTGTAGCTAAGCTTTTTCTTCTCTTGCGGTGTAAGTTTATTTTTCATTTTTTTTCGCCGATGCCTAATGCTAAGCGAAGTCGTGTTTGATGGTGAGAGAGAGGAGGGCTTTATAGTTATGCGTAAATACTATCGCTTGGTATCCCTTCTTCAATAGGTAGTATTTCTATTTTAGAACACTTGAAATTTAAATCACAATTCATGTGCGCATAGAAACTTGCTTCATATCTTATATTTTCTAATTGCTCAGTACGAACTTCGATTATCGTAATGCCACTTAATGGGTTTTATTGTCCAAAACCATGATGCAATTCAAACTCAACTAAATCGTAAAAGGCGAATGTGATTATATTGTGTTTTACTATCTTATAATGATTTCTCACTACTTGGTTGGTTATTTGAAAACAGTGAATCTTTATGGTTATGGTTGGTCCGAAGTACCCTTTCAATTTATCTCTATCAAGGCACAACGAAATTACTTCTGAGTCGTGAAACGATGGCCACTCCTCATGGATTTTGAGGATTTGTTCTGAGCCATCAATATTTAAATACCTTTTCATTGCTTATTACGCATAACGAACTGAATAGACTATTCTTCCCCACCATCTTTTTTATTACCAAATCTGTGTTCATCGCCT